>JBJTLY010000029.1:0-15797 GCA_046063275.1 Novosphingobium sp.
AGGCCGCCGCCCGCGATCCGGGCAGCCGCGCCAAGATCGGCGTGATCAGCCGCGATTCGAGCATCGACCCGGTCGGTGCCTGCGTCGGCATGAAGGGCAGCCGCGTTCAGGCGGTGGTCCAGGAAATGCAGGGCGAAAAGATCGACATCATCCCCTGGTCCGAAGACACCGCGACCTTCGTGGTCAACGCGCTGCAGCCGGCCACGGTCAGCCGCGTGGTGATCGACGAGGAAGAAAGCCGCATCGAAGTGGTGGTGCCTGACGACCAGCTGTCGCTCGCAATCGGTCGCCGCGGCCAGAACGTTCGCCTCGCCAGCCAGCTCACCGGCAGCCAGATCGACATCCTGACCGAGGCCGAAAGCTCGGAGAAGCGTCAGCGTGAATTCGCCGAGCGTTCGAAGATGTTCGAGGAAGAGCTCGACGTCGATGAAACACTGTCGCAGCTGCTGGTCGCCGAAGGGTTCAGCGAGCTCGAGGAAGTCGCCTACATCGACGTAGCCGAACTGGCCAACATCGAAGGCTTCGACGAGGAACTGGGCGAAGAGCTGCAGAGCCGCGCGCAGGAAGCGCTCGATCGGCGCGAGGAAGCGCACCGCGAGCAGCGCCGCGCGCTGGGCGTGGAAGATGCGCTGGCCGAGCTGCCGCACCTTACCGAAGCGATGCTGGTCACACTGGGCAAGAACAAGATCCTTACCCTCGACGATCTTGCCGATCTCGCCACCGACGAACTGATCGCCAAGAAGCGCGTCGAACAGCGCCGCCGCGATGGCAGCGCTCCGGCACGCAAGGAACGCGAGCAGGACCGCGGCGGGGTGCTGGGCGATTACGGCCTCTCGGAAGAGCAGGGCAACGAAATCATCATGGCCGCGCGCGCACACTGGTTCGAGGACGAAGACGTCGCCGAGCCGGCAGCAGAGGAGGCCGCTGATGCGGATTCCTCACAATGAGCCGCTAGATTCCGGCAACTCCGGCGCAGCGCCCGAACGGCGCTGCATCCTGAGCGGGGACCACGGTTCGCGCGACGATTTTCTGCGCCTGGCGATCTCGCCTGACGGAGATGTCCTGCCCGATGCCTTGGCGCGTGCGCCGGGGCGTGGGGCGTGGATCGGCGTTTCGCGCGGCGAACTTGAAAAGGCCATTGCCAAGGGCCAGCTTAAGGGAGCGCTGGCGCGCGCGTTCAAGGGCGCAGGGCTGACCATTCCCGCAGACCTTGCCGAACGGGCTGAAGTGGCTTTGCGCCGCGCCTTTACCGACCGACTGGGGCTTGAAATGAAGAGCGGGCGCCTGCTTACCGGCTCGGACCGGATCGCCGAGAATGCGCGGATGGGTAAGGTCACCTGGCTGGGCCACGCCGCCGATGCCGGCGAAGACGGTTCGCGCAAGCTTGACCAGGCCTGGCGGGTCGGGCGCGAGGAAGAAGGCTCGGGCCTGCATGGCATAACACTTCCGCTGGACCGGGCAGCGCTGTCTGTGGCATTGGGCCGCGACAACGTCGTCCATCTGGCGCTGACCGACCGTGAAGCCGCGGCGCGCCTCGACCTCCCGCTGCGGCGCTTGCTGCGCTTTCTGGGGCACGGAAACGAAAATGGAATGGGCGCGGACCCGGCCACAACGGCTGCTTCCGTGTCTGCGACGAATTGAGATTTGAAGGACTAGGGTAAAGATGAGCGACAGCGACAACAAACCGACTCTGGGCAGGAAGCCGCTGGGCCTCAAGCGCTCGGTCGAAGCGGGCCAGGTCCAGCAGACCTTCAGCCACGGCCGCACCAACAAGGTGGTGGTCGAGGTCAAGCAGCGCAAGTTGATCCGCAAGCCCGGAGAAGCCCCGCTCGCCGCGCCGCCCCCGCCGCCGCCGCCTCCCCCCGCGCCCGCCGCCCCCGCGCCCAAGGCACCCGCGCCCAAGCCGTCGTCGGCTGCCGAAACCCCGCAGGAACGCGTCGCCCGTCTGCAGCGCGAGGCCGAGGAAGCCCGGCTTGGCGTGCTCGAAGAGCAGACCCGCCGCGAGCAGGAAGAACGCCTGCGTGCAGCCGAAGAAGAACGCCGCCGCGCTGAGGACAATCGCAAGGCCGCTGCTGCACCTGCGGCCGAGACCGCGTCGCCGGCGCCTGAGCCTGCACCTGAGCCCGATGTTGCCGAAGCGAGCGAAGAAGAGGCCCCGCGCGCCGCCGGTACCGCCGCGCCCGCTGCACGCCGCTTTACGCCAGTCGCTGCGCCCAAGCGGCCCGAACCGGCCAAGAAGCCTGCGCATCCGCGCGACAAGACCCCGGCCGAGCGCCGCCACGCCGGCAAGCTCACCGTCAGCCGCGCACTGAATGAGGACGAAGGCGCCCGCGCCCGCAGCCTCGCCGCGCTGAAGCGTGCCCGCGAAAAGGAAAAGCGTGCCCACTTCGCCGGCCAGAGCCAGCCGCGCGAAAAGCAGGCCCGCGATGTGATCGTGCCCGAGGCAATCTCGGTGCAGGAACTGGCCAACCGCATGGCCGAAAAGGGCGCGGATCTGGTGAAGGCGCTGTTCAAGCTGGGCATGCCGGTTACGATTAACGAGATCATCGACCAGGATACCGCCGAATTGCTGGTCGAGGAGTTCGGCCACAACATCCAGCGCGTTTCGGAAAGCGATGTCGATATCGACCATGCCGAGGACGTCGATGCGCCCGAAACGCTGCAGTCGCGTCCGCCGGTCGTGACGATCATGGGCCACGTCGATCATGGCAAGACCAGCCTGCTCGATGCGCTGCGCGGCACCGATGTGGTTCGCGGCGAAGCCGGCGGGATCACCCAGCATATCGGCGCCTACCAGATCAAGACCAAGGCAGGTGATCTGATCACCTTCCTCGATACCCCGGGCCACGAAGCCTTCACCGAAATGCGCATGCGCGGGGCCAATGTCACCGACATCGTGGTCTTGGTAGTCGCCGGCGACGACGGGCTGATGCCGCAGACGATCGAGGCGATCAACCACACCAAGGCGGCCGGTGTGCCGATGATCGTGGCGATCACCAAGAGCGACAAGCCCGAATTCAACGCACAAAAGATTCGCGAACGCCTGCTCGAACACGAAGTCGTGGTCGAGGCGATGTCGGGCGATGTCCAGGACGTCGAGCTTTCCGCCAAGACCGGCGCCGGACTCGATACGCTGATCGAGAAAATCAATCTTCAGGCCGAATTGCTCGAATTGAAGGCCAACCCCGATCGCGCTGCCGAGGCGACGGTGATCGAGGCCAAGCTCGACAAGGGCAAGGGCCCGCTGGCCACGGTGCTGATCCGCCGCGGTACGCTCAAGGTCGGTGATATCCTGGTGGTGGGCACCCATTCGGGCCGCGTCCGCGCGATGCTCGATGACAAAGGGCGGCAACTCAAGGCCGCGCCGCCTTCGCTGCCGGTCGAAGTCCTCGGCCTCGGTGGCGTGCCAATGGCTGGTGATACGCTGACCGTTGTGGAGAGCGAAGCACGCGCCCGCGAAGTTGCACTTTACCGCCAGGAAAAGGCCACCGAACAGCGCACCACCAGCGCGCCGGCGAGCCTCGAGAACATGTTCTCGGCGCTTTCAGCCAAGCAGGCGATGCTCGAATACCCGGTGGTGATCAAGGCCGACGTGCAGGGTTCGACCGAAGCGATCGTCAATGCTCTCAACAAGATCTCGAACGACGAGATCAAGGTCCGCGTGCTCAGCTCGGGCGTGGG
This sequence comes from Novosphingobium sp., assembly GCA_046063275.1. Lineage (GTDB taxonomy): Bacteria > Pseudomonadota > Alphaproteobacteria > Sphingomonadales > Sphingomonadaceae > Novosphingobium. The sequence continues at coordinate 3,682 of JBJTLY010000029.1, forward strand.
CGCGATTACCGAAAGCGACGTCAATCTGGCCTTCTCGACCGGGGCGCCGGTGATCGGCTTCAACGTCCGTCCGAACGCCAAGGCGCGCGAAATGGTCGAGCGCCACAAGGTGACGATGAAATACTTCGCCGTCATCTATAAGTTGACCGAGGAAGTGGCCAAGGAAATGGCCGGCATCTGGGGCCCCGAACGGATCGAGCACGTGCTCGGCCGCGCCGAGGTCAAGGAAGTGTTCCCGGCCGGCAAGCGCGACAAGGCAGCGGGTCTGCTGGTGCTCGAAGGGGTCATCAAGAAGGGCCTGTTCGCGCGGCTTACCCGCGACGATGTCATCGTGTCGAAAACCACGATCGCCTCTCTCCGCCGCTTCAAGGACGACGTTGCCGAAGTGCGCGCGGGCCTCGAATGCGGTGTGGTCCTGGCCGATACCAACGACATCAAGCCGGGCGACAACCTCGAAGTGTTCGAGGTCGAGGAGCGCGAACGGACCCTGTGACCCATGCCAAAGAGCCGCTCGCGTAAAGTCCCCAAACCTAGTCCTCCGGCCAAGCCGAAGGGCTGGTGGGCGCGCAATCGCTCCGGAGTTTGGCAGGGCGTGGCTGGCGGAGTGACTGGGGGTTGCTTGCCTATGCTGGGATTTGTTGTGGCTGTGCCATTAGGTTTTCTGCTCTGATGGCTAAACCGCCCGCCACGCCCGAAACCCGCTCGGTCCGCCTGCTGAAGGTGGGCGAACAGGTGCGCCACGTGCTGTCCGAACTGCTCGCGCGGCAAGCGGTGCATGACGAAGTGCTGACTGCACGCACGGTCAGCGTCACCGAAGTGCGGATGAGCCCCGACCTGCGCCATGCAACGGTGTTCGTGAAGCCGCTGCTGGGCGCGGACGAGGACATCGTGCTGAAAGCGCTGCGCACCAATACCGCCTATTTCCAGAAGGAAGTGGCGGGCAAGCTCAAGCTGCGCTTTGCCGCCAAGCTCAAGTTCCTCGGCGATGAAAGCTTTGACGAGGCGAGCCGGATCGAAGCCTTGCTGGCCGACCCCAAAGTGCAGCGCGACCTTGCCGAAGACAACTGATCTGCCCACTCAGGTATCGCGCACCTCGATGGGGATCGCGGCGGCATCGACGATCATCGAATGGTACGATTTCACGCTGTACCTCTATCTGGTCACCATCCTCTCGCGCGCCTTCTTCGGGAGTACCCCGACGAGCATCGCCGCGACGCTCGCAGGCTTCGCGCTCGCCTATCTGATGCGGCCGCTGGGGGCACTGGTGTTCGGCCACGTCGGGGATCGCTATGGCCGGCGCACCACGATGCTGGCATCCATGGCGCTGATGACGGCGGCAATGCTGGTAACGGCCTGCCTGCCCACCCGCAGCACGATAGGTCCGGCTGCGGGAGGCATCCTGATTGCCTTGCGCTGCGTGATGGCCTTCGCGGTGGGCGGCGAATACACCGGGGTGGTCGCCTACCTAATCGAAAGCGCACCGCCAGGGCGGCGCGGCCTGATCACCTCGCTTGCGGCGGCAGCGAGCGAAGTAGGCGCCTTGCTCGCCGCGGGGGTCAGCGCGGCGCTGGCACTGACGCTGCCTCCGACGGCTCTCGATACATGGGGCTGGCGAATTGCGTTTGCGCTGGGCGCGGCGATGGCGGGAATAGTGCTCGCCCTGCGGTTGCGCATGCAGGAGACTCCCGAGTTCGAACGCCAACGCACCACAGGATCGATCCCCCTGAATCCGGCGCGGCAGGTGCTGACCCGCAACCTGGTGCCGGTTGCGCGCGGTTTCGCAATTTCGGCGCTGGGCTCGATCAGTTACTACGTCGGTATCACCTACGTGCCGACCCTGCTCATTTCGACCGGGGCCATGGCGGAAGATCGCGCGCTGGTGCTGGCGACGCTCGCCGCCTTCGTGGTTATCGCGGTAACGCCGTTTGTCGGTCTGGCTTCAGACCGGTTCGGTCGGCGTCCGGTGCTGCTTGCCGTAACGCTGCTGTGCGCGGTGTTGCCGGTTTCGTTGTTCGCGGCGATGTCCGGAGCGGGCTTTGCGCAGGCGCTGGCGGCGGCTATCGTGCTTGCCGCGCTTGGCGGCGCGTTCAGCGCGGTTGGCGCGGTGACCACGGCCGAACTGCTGCCTGGGGAAGGGCGGCTTTCGGGCCTTGCGCTGGGAACAACCGCGGCAACCGCGCTGTTCGGCGGGCTGACTCCCTATCTCGCACAGCACTGGATCGATGCGAGCGGGCTCCGCATAGTGCCGGGCATCATGATTGCCTGCGTCGCTCTGGCGTTGCTTCCGGTACTTTGGTGGATGCCCGAAACGCGGCCAGCCAGAGAAAGCTAACCCGGCATTAGCCGCGCATCGATGGTGATGGTCACCATCTTGCCGATCACCATCGAATAGGCAGTCATCCCGAAATCACGCCGGTTGATCCGCGTCTGGGCATTGAGCTGGATCGGGTCGCGGCCCGTCGCTTGCGCCGGTGGGTCCTTGAAGGTCACCGCCAATGTGGCCGGGCGGGTCACCCCGCGCGCGGTGATTTCACCATCGACCCGCGCGGTTGTCGCGCCGGTCATGGTCATCCGGTGACCCGAAAAGCGCACCGCGGGAAACTGCTGAACCCAGAAGAAGTCCTTGCCGCGCAGGTAGTTGGTATCGGTCTTGGCACCTGCATCGAGCGCGCTCGCGTCAAGTTCAACGTCGAGATCGATCGCGTCGAGATGCGCCGGGCTGAGCCGGATGCTGCCGCGCATCTGGGGGAAGCGAGCGGTCTTACTGCCGAATGCCATGTAGGAAACCCGGGCGTTGACCGAGCTGTGCGCGCCGTCGAGCCAGTAATGGTGGCTGAGCGGGGGAGCTGTCGCCGCGATGGCGAGCAGCGGAACCAAGGCAAGCACAGATCGCACCGAAATCCTCTTCACCAGCATCTTACACGCCTTGTGCAATCGGTTGCCGATCCGCCGCATGCTGTCAATCGCACTGGCGCTTTTCCCCCGGCTCCCTATGTGAGGAACCGGGATGGCCAAGCTCTACTTTTACTACGCCAGCATGAACGCAGGCAAATCGACCACGCTGTTGCAGGCGAACTTCAACTATCACGAACGCGGCATGACGACCATGTTGTGGACCGCCGAATTCGACGATCGCGGCGGTGACCGTGCGATCGAAAGCCGGATCGGGCTCCATTCCGATGCGCACCGCTTCACCGCTGAGACCGACCTTTATGAGCGCGTCGTCGCGGCGCACCGGGTTGAACCGCTGGCTTGCGTTATGGTCGATGAGGCGCAGTTTCTGTCCGAGCCGCAGGTCTGGCAGCTCGCGCGGCTGGCCGACCAGACCGGGATTCCGGTGCTCTGCTATGGCCTGCGGACCGATTTTCAAGGTGAATTGTTCCCAGGGGCCAAGCTGCTGCTCGGCCTCGCGGACTCGCTCGTCGAGCTCAAAGCCGTGTGCCACTGCGGCCGCAAGTCGAGCATGAACCTGCGGGTCGATGAAAGCGGCGCGGCGGTGAAGCAAGGCGCGCAGACCGAGATTGGCGGAAATGACCGCTACGTCGCGCTGTGCCGCAAGCACTTCGCCGAGGCGCTGGGATGGTGGCAGTGAAGGACGATCCGCTGGGGCTTTTGGCGGTGCTGGAAGAAGGCGCGCTGCGCCTCGAACCGCTTGAAGAGCGCCACCGCGAGCCGCTGCGCGAAGCCTGCGCCGAGGATGTCGAAATCTGGGAGATGTATGGCATTTCCTACGATCCGGACCATTTCGACGAGAGCTTTTCCAAGCTTCTCGCCAACCCCGATCGGTTGCCGCTCGCGATCCTGGTCGATGGCGAGCTCGCCGGGATGACCGCGTGGATTGGCACGCATGTCGCGTGGCGCACGTCGGAGATCGGCAACACCTACCTGCGCCCGCGCCATCGCGGCGGACAGGTCAACGGGCCACTTAAGCGACTGATGCTGCGCCACGGCTTTGCTTGCGGCCTCAAGCGGATGTTCTTCTCGGTCGATACCCGCAATGAGCGCTCGCAAGCCGCGTGCCGCAAGATCGGTGCGAGCCTCGACGGCATTTTGCGCAACCACATGATTACTTGGACCGGATACGAGCGCGACAGCGCGATCTATTCGATCGTTGAACGCGACCGCGAGAGGCTTGGACTATGAATGACACCGTGTTGCAGGCCGCCGCGCTGATCCTGCCATTGATCTTCGCCATCGTGTTCCACGAGGTAGCGCACGGGATGATGGCCCGCCATTTCGGCGATCATACGGCCGAGCGGCAAGGGCGACTGAGCCTCAACCCGTTCAAGCACGTCGATCCGATCGGCACAGTGGTCTTGCCCGGCATCCTCGCGCTGGCGCACATGCCGGTGTTCGGCTGGGCCAAGCCGGTGCCGGTCGACTCACGGCAACTGCGCCATCCGCGCCGCGACATGATGCTGGTTGGCGCTGCGGGGCCGGGCTCGAACCTGATCATGGCGGCAATCGCTGGAATTGCTCTCGGCTGGTTGATGGCACCATACGCTGGTCGGCAACTGCCAACGGGTGTGCCGGGTTTCCTAGCCCTGATGCTCGCGCAATTCGTCAGCATCAACGTCTTCCTTGCGTTGTTCAACCTGCTGCCAATCCCGCCATTCGACGGTTCGCACATCGTAGAAGGTCTGCTGCCAGAGCCATTGGCGCGCGGCTATGCCAAGTTCCGCTCAGTTGGCATGCTGATCCCGATTTTTCTTCTGATAGTGTTGCCGTCAATCCTGCCCGGCTTTGACGCGCTGCGTTATATCTATCGACCTGTATCGATGACAATCACGACTCTCTGTCCTGAGTGTGCACCGATTCTCCAAGCGAACTAACCGTTGCCCCACGGCTGGATCATCCTCGACAAGCCGCTTGGTCTTGGCAGCACCCAGGCGGTGGCGGCGGTCAAGCGCAACCTGCGTGAGGCTGGGCTGGGCAAGGTCAAGGTCGGCCACGGCGGTACGCTCGATCCACTAGCTACCGGTGTGCTGCCGATTGCGCTGGGCGAGGCGACCAAGCTGACCGGGCGGATGCTCGACGTAGCAAGCGCTACACCTTCACGATCGCGTTCGGGGCAGAGACCGATACGCTCGATCTGGAAGGCCAGGTGATTGCGACAAGCGATTTGCGACCGACACTGGCGGAGGTTGAAGCAATTCTACCCCACTTCACCGGGCCAATCGAACAGGTCCCGCCGGCCTATTCGGCGCTCAAGGTGGGCGGCGAGCGGGCTTATGACCTGGCGCGGGCCGGTGAGGAAGTTGAGCTGGCACCGCGAAACGTGACCATCCACGAACTACGGCTGGCGAGCGCCACACCTGACGCGGCAACCCTCATCGCCCACGTCTCCAAAGGCACTTACATCCGCAGCCTCGCCCGCGATATCGCCCTCGCGCTTGGCACGCGCGGGCACGTCACCATGCTGCGCCGCTTGTCTGCAGGGCCGTTCACCGCAGAGCAGGCGATTTCGCTGGACAATTTGAACGATGTGGGTAAGGGCGCGCCACTTGAGAGAGTACTCTTGCCGCTGGAGGCAGGGCTGGTCGACATCCCGGCTCTTGATCTCGGTCCGCAGCAGGCAGACCTGGTCCGAACGGGCCGGGTTCTCACCGGACTGCCCCACAACGACGGGCTATACTGGGCGCGGAGCGGGAGCCATCCCCTCGCACTCGTGGAGCTTTCGGGCGGAGACGCCCGGGTCGTCAGGGGGTTCAACCTTCCCGATGTCGCGGAGTAAAAGACATGTCGGTATCGACCGAAAAGAAAGCTGAAATCATCGCGGACAACGCCCGCGGCAAGAGCGACACCGGTTCGCCCGAAGTCCAGGTTGCGATCCTGACCAGCCGTATCAATACGCTGCAGGGTCACTTCAAGGATCACCACAAGGACAACCACTCGCGCCGCGGCCTGCTGACCATGGTCAACAAGCGCCGCAGCCTGCTTGACTACCTCAAGCGCAAGGACGTTGCCCGCTACAATTCGCTGATCCAGAAGCTGGGTCTGCGTAAATAATCACGTGAAAGCGGCCTCCGATGCGGGGCCGCTTTTCGCATGGGCGTACCGCGGGCAGTTCGGCTCGCGGAGCCATTGGGGCCAAAGCGCCTCGCACCGGACCGGGACGGAACACCCGGCAGCAAAACCCGCCGAGCAATAGGGCCGGCGGGCTGAAGGAATACCCAAATGTTCGACGTTAAAACTGTATCCATGGAGTGGGGCGGCAAGACCCTCACCCTGGAAACCGGCCGCATTGCCCGTCAGGCCGATGGCGCGGTGCTGGCTACCTATGGCGAAACCGTGGTGCTGTGCGCCGTGACCGCCGCAAAGTCGGTGAAGGAAGGGCAGGATTTCTTCCCGCTCACCGTTCACTATCAGGAAAAGTTCTTCGCCGCCGGGCGCATCCCGGGCGGCTTCTTCAAGCGTGAACGCGGCGCGACCGAAAAGGAAACGCTGGTATCGCGCCTGATCGACCGTCCGGTCCGTCCGCTGTTCCCCGAAGGCTTCTACAACGAGATCAACGTCATCGCCCAGGTGCTGAGCTATGACGGTGAAATCGAGCCCGACGTTCTGGCGATGATCGCCGCCTCGGCCGCGCTGACCATCTCGGGCGTGCCGTTCATGGGCCCGATCGGCGCCGCGCGCGTCGGTTATGTCGACGGCGAATACACCCTCAACCCCAAGCAGGAAGAAGCCGCCAACGGCGCGCTCGACCTGGTTGTTGCCGCCACCGGCAACGCGGTGATGATGGTCGAAAGCGAGGCCAAGGAGCTTTCGGAAGAGATCATGCTCGGCGCGGTGCTGTTCGCGCACGACGAGTGCAAGAAGGTGGTCAACCTGATCATCGATCTGGCTGAAAAGGCCGCGAAGGATCCGTGGGACGTCGCGGTTTCGGATACTTCGGCGATCAAGGACAAGCTCAAGGGCGTTGTCGGCGGCGATATCACTGCCGCTTACAAGCTGACCGACAAGTCGGAACGTTCGAACGCGCTCAACGCGGTCCGGGCCAAGGCCAAGGAAGCGTTTGCCGGCGAAGACGGCCAGACGCAGATGGCGGCCGGCAAGGCAGTCAAGAAGCTCGAGGCCGAAATCGTCCGCGGTGACATCCTGAACAGCGGTAAGCGCATCGACGGCCGCAAGACCGACGAAGTCCGCAAGATCGAAGCGATGGTCGGCTTCCTGCCGCGCACCCACGGTTCGGCGCTGTTCACCCGCGGTGAAACGCAGTCGATCTGCACCACCACGCTGGGCACCCGCGAAAGCGAGCAGATGATCGACGGGCTCGAAGGCCTGACTTACTCGAACTTCATGCTGCACTATAACTTCCCGCCCTATTCGGTCGGTGAAGTGGGCCGCTTCGGGGCACCGTCGCGCCGCGATACCGGCCACGGCAAGCTCGCATGGCGCGCGCTGCGTGCGGTATTGCCGACCAAGGAAGATTTCCCCTACACGATCCGCGTGGTCTCGGACATTACCGAGTCCAACGGCTCCAGCTCGATGGCCACTGTCTGCGGCGGCGCCTTGTCGATGATGGATGCCGGCGTGCCGATCACGCGCCCGGTTTCGGGTATTGCGATGGGGCTGATCCTCGAAGGTGACAAGTTCACCGTGCTGTCCGACATTCTGGGTGACGAAGATCACCTCGGTGACATGGACTTCAAGGTGGCCGGGACCAGCGAAGGCATCACCACGATGCAGATGGACATCAAGGTTGCGGGCATCACGCGCGAAATCTTTGAAGCCGCGCTGCACCAGGCCAAAGCCGGCCGCGCCCACATCCTTGGTGAAATGACCAAGGCCCTGGGCACCGCTCGCACCGAACTGTCGGCGCACGCGCCGCGGATCGAAAGCCTGCAGATCGACAAGTCGAAGATCCGTGAAGTGATCGGCACCGGCGGCAAGGTGATCCGCGAGATCGTCGCCGAAACCGGCGCCAAGGTCGACATCGATGACGAAGGCCTGATCAAGATCAGCTCAAGCGATCCCGCACAGATCGAAGCCGCGAAGGCTTGGATTCTCGGCATCGTGGAAGAAGCCGAAGTCGGCAAGATCTACGACGGCAAGGTAGTCACGATCGTCGATTTCGGCGCATTCGTGAACTTCATGGGCGGCAAGGACGGTCTGGTCCACGTTTCGGAAATGCGCAACGAGCGCGTCGAGAAGCCGACCGACGTCGTTTCGGAAGGTCAGGCGGTCAAGGTCAAGGTGCTCGAAATCGACCAGCGCGGCAAGGTTCGCCTGTCGATGCGGGTGGTTGATCAGGAAACCGGCGCTGAGCTCGAAGATACCCGTCCGGCTCGTGAACCGCGCACCGATCGTCCCGGCGGCGACCGTGGCGGCGATCGTCGTCCCGGCGGCCGTGATCGCGGCCCGCGTCGTGATGGCGGTGGTGATCGCGGTCCGCGCCGTGAAGGCGGCGACCGTGGCCCGCGCCGCAACCGCGACGAAGGTCCGGCTCCCGATCACGTTCCGGCGTTCCTCAAGAACGACGACTGATCATCCGGCTCAAAGCCAAATGAACGAGGGGGCTGCTAGCGCGGCCCCCTTTTTCGTTACGCAGCCAGCTTGCGCTCGCCGTCCTGCGCTTCGGCGAGGAGGATGCGGTTGCGGCCTTCGAGCTTGGCTCGGTACAGCGCCGCATCGGCGGCCTGCAACGCGGCGCGCGGGTCCGCATAGTCGAATACCTGGGCCACGCCTGCAGAGAAGGTAACTTGCCCGAACGGGGTGTCAGTGGCGCGGTTGACCAGACGGCGCCCGGCCAGCTCGCTGCGCACCTTGTCGAGCCGCGCCTGCGTTTGGGCCGGTGTCTGCCCGCGCATCAGCACCACAAATTCCTCGCCGCCGTGCCGCGCCACGTGGCAGCGATCGTCCGATACCTGTGCGAGCATTTCGGCCACCAGACGCAGCACGCGGTCACCCGCATCGTGCCCGTGCTCGTCGTTGACCCGCTTGAAGTGGTCGATATCACAGAACACCACACACAGTGGCTCGCTGACCTGCTCGGCGGCGCGGTATTCGTTTTCGAACACCGCTTCGAAGGCGCGGCGATTGGGCAGCCCGGTGAGGTGATCCTCTTCAGAGTCCTTGCGCGCTTCATCGAGCCGCCGCTTGAGAGCACGGGTCTGGGCCGAGCTGCGCAGCATCTGGCGCTCGATCTCATGCGTGCGGCGCAGCATGGCTTTGCCGATCTGCGCCATCTCGGTGATCACTGCGCTGGCCTTGGCGACCTGTTCGAGCTCGCCGATCTGACCGGACAGAGCGCTGTGGTATTCGCTGGCCGCGCCATGCGCTTCGCGGGTCGACTTGCCGAATTCCTCGACGCTCGCCTCAAGCCGCTGCATCAGTTCGCGCAGTTCCACCGCTTCGCCGGAGATCTCGCGGCGCTGGTGGATGTCCTGCAGCCATTCAAGGGTTAGGCCTCGTCCCGAGCGGACTCGCCGGTCAAGCGCGAGCACCAAGTCCTCGTCGCTCCGCGTCAGATAGCTCCACGCGACGTTGAGCGTGACCGTGGTGACAGCAAGGCCATGCTGGTCCAGAAACCGCGCAATCTCTGCCAGACAAACCTGCGGCTCGCTCAGGCTGGCAGCAGCTTGGATTGCCGCTTCTGGTGTTGCCGACGCGTCGCCGCGGCCCAAACCCAGCCAGCGCAACGGATTCCACGACGGGGCATATTCGCCCGAATGATCGGTTTGACGGTCCATGCACCGCTGAACGGCGCACAGATGCTGGAGTTAACCCTCGTAGAGACCCTTAGCGGACGCGCGGACCGCCGAACGGCAGCGGCGGGGGCGGGCGGCGATGGCCGCGCGGCAACTGGGCCTGATAGGCCCGCCCGCAATGCTCGACGCAGTAGGGGAAGCCGGGGTTCACCTTGACCCCGCAGAAGTGGAAGTCAGGCTCACCCGGGTGACCCATCGGCCAACGGCAGATCCGGTCATTAAGGTCGAGCAGGCTGGTCTTCTCGGCCATTTCCGGGCTGGGCTTGGCTGGCACCAGGCGGCGCGGCGGTGCGGGTGGGATCGGCGCCTGCTGATCGCCCGGGCCCTGACGCAGGAAGCCGCCGGGGCCGACCGAAACGATCCGCGGCATGGCCGGGGCAGGGTGTGCCTGCGATCCATCCGCATTGGGCGTTGCCGGAGCGGCGACGCGCGGGGCGACCGGACGCCGCTCGGGCGCGGGACGCGGCGGGGCATCGGCCTTGGGCGCGCGAGGAGTGACCGGCGCAGCGGCTGCGGCTTCCTTCTCGTTGGCCTTGACCGGGGACGGGCGAGCCTTGAGCCCGAGCCGGTGCGCCTTGCCGATCACCGCATTGCGGCTGACCCCGCCGAGTTCGTCGGCGATCTGGCTGGCGGTGGAGCCGCTTTCCCACATCTTGGTCAGTTTATCGATCCGCTCGTCGGTCCAGCTCATGCCTGTCTCTTTCCTCAAACGGAACAATGCCCGCAAACTTGCTATCCGGGCCGCGCGGCGATAGTCGCCGAAGCATGGCCGATCAACCCAATCCCGCTACAACTCCTGCCAGCACCGCTGCGATTGCCGCTGCGCCGCCTGCCGGATTTCCCGAACGGCCAAACTTCCCGGATAGGGGAGTGCCCGTGTTCAGCGGTTTCAACCGCCTCGGGCTGTGGACGCTCTATATGAAGGAGGTTCGCCGTTTTTTCAAGGTTCAGACGCAGACGATCTGGGCCCCGGCGATGACCACTCTCTTGTACCTGATGATTTTCACCGTCGCGATGGGCCGTGGGGGCCGCGAAGTGCTCGGCGTGCCCTTCGCCAGCTTCATCGCACCGGGGCTGATCGTGATGGGCATGGTCTCCAATGCCTTTGCCAACACCAGCTTCAATTTTCTCGCCGGCAAGATCCAAGGGACCATCGTCGATTACCTGATGCCGCCGCTGTCGAACATCGAACTGATCATCGGTTTGATCGGCGCGGCGGTGACCCGTGCGGTGCTGGTCGGACTGGCCATCGCGCTCGCCATGCTGCTGTGGCCGGGGGTGACGCTCTACGTCAGCCACCCCTGGGCAATCGCCTATTTCGGGCTGGTTGGATCGACCCTGCTGGCGATCATCGGCCTGATCACCTCGCTGTGGGCGGAAAAGTTCGATCACGCGGCGATGGTCACCAACTTCGTGATCACCCCGTTGACGATGCTTTCGGGCACCTTCTACGTGATCCACAACCTCTCGCCGGCCTTCCAGGCGGTGAGCCGCGCCAACCCGTTCTTCTACGTGATCTCGGGCTTCCGCTTCGGCTTCCTCGGGCAAAGCGACATCGGCGCGACCAACGCGGCGGTGTTCAATGGCGCGCTGTATCTCGGGCTGCTCACGCTGGTAATGGGCTGGGTGCTTTACGCGCTGCTCAAGAGCGGGTGGAAGCTGAAGAGCTAATGCTCAGTGCGTGAGTGACGCCCGCAGCCGATAGCGGCCCTTGGCGAAGTCCTCGAACAGTTCTTCGACCGAAGGGTGATCGACCGGGCCGCTCTCACCGTCTTCGAGCAAGTTCTGCTGACTGACATAGGCGGTATAGCTCGAATCCCCGTTTTCGGCGAACAGGTGGTAGAACGGCTGTTCGCGCGTGGGGCGCACTTCCTTGGGGATTGACTCGTACCATTCCTCGCTGTTCGCGAAGACCGGATCGATATCGAAGATCACTCCGCGAAAATCAAAGATCTTGTGGCGCACGACATCGCCGATGCCAAACCGCGTGCGCACGGCACGGGGGGCGTCGATCTGCCGTCTAGCCTGAGGGGAATAGTAGTAAGCGCGGTCCATAGGCGGCAATAAAGGGGCCGATCAGGGCTTTAACAACGCCTGCCCGTGCGCAGTCCCCGATTTGTGCGGGAAGGGGGCTTGGCAAGCAGTCTCCCTTCGGCTAACCGCGCGGCTCTTCGACCCCCGGAGCCGCGCTCCGGACCCAAGCATATCTCGCGGAGAGGTGGCAGAGTGGTCGATCGCGCCGCACTCGAAATGCGGTTTACGGAAACGTAACGTGGGTTCGAATCCCACCCTCTCCGCCAGCCTATCCTTCCCAGCGCTTCCCATATATTGCCTATACCCACGGAAAACAGGCGTTTTCCTGATTGACGCATTGTCATGGGTTCTCTATTTGTTCCATTCCATCTC
>JBJTLY010000347.1:0-10960 GCA_046063275.1 Novosphingobium sp.
TCCTGTGCCGGTCCCCGTGCCTGTTCCGGTTCCCGTGCCTGTGCCGGCTCCAGTTCCCGTACCGGTTCCGGTTCCTGCCCCGGTTTGCGAGAAGGGCCCGTACATCGTGTTCTTCGATTGGGACAAGTCGGACATCACGCCCGAAGCGGCAACGATCCTCGACAGCGCGGTTACCGCCTATGGCAACTGCGCCAACGTGCCGATCATGCTCGCCGGTTACACCGACCGTTCGGGTTCGACCCAGTACAACCAGGGTCTGTCGGACCGCCGCAACGCCTCGGTCACCGGCTATCTCACCAGCCACGGCGTACCGGGCGCGGCGATTTCGAGCCAGGGCTTCGGCGAAAGCAACAACCGCGTGCCGACCGCCGACGGTGTGCGCGAACTGCAGAACCGCCGGGTGGAAATCACCTACGGTCCGGGTTCGGGCATGTAAGCCAAAGGCTCACGCCAAACACAATCAGGGGGCCGGAGAAATCCGGCCCCCTTTTTGTTGCGGCTATGCTAGCGTGGCGGCCGAATGGAGCTTTCTCATGCGAATGTTGGCAGTGATTGGCTTTGCTGGAGTAGCCTTGGCCGGGTGCACCTCGGTTGGTCAGATCCCTACCGCCAAGCTGGCGAGCGGCACCTTGCACAACGCCAATGGTACTCCCGCCGGAACCGTGGTGGTGTTGGCGGCGGGCAATGAATTGACAATCAATGTGGCCGCAGTTGGTCTTCCCGCGGGCGCGCACGGCTTGCACCTGCACATGGTTGGGCGCTGCGACGGTCCGGCATTTGCCTCGGCAGGTGGGCATCTCAATCCGCACGGCATGCAGCATGGCACGGCGAACCCGTCGGGTAGCCATCTGGGTGACCTGCCCAATCTAGCGATCGACAGCCATGGCGCCGGAGTATTGACTGCAAAGCTGCGTGATGACCGCGCCGCAGCAGAGGCAGCCCTGTTCGATGTCGACGGCACGGCGCTTGTCGTCCACGCCGACGCGGACGATTACAAGACCGACCCCAGCGGCAACAGCGGCACGCGGATCGCCTGCGCGGTTCTCCAGCGCGGTTAGCTGGCAGCGGCTTCGGCGCGCTCCGCCACAGTCGCTTCGGCGGCGGGCACCTTGCGGTAGGCATAGACAAGCAGGCCCAACGCGAAAGGAGCAATACCAAGGAGCGACAGTATGCCGGTGCGCAGGTCGCCAACGCGCTTGCCGTCGATCACCGATCCGGCAAGATCGGAAATCTGCCCGACCAGATAGGGTCCGAAGGCCAGTCCGACCAGCGTGGTCCCCAGAAAGAAAGCTGCTGTTGCCGTCCCGCGCATACGCGGCAGCACGAGATCCTGCGTTGTCGCAGCAGCGGCTCCGAGTGCTGCGGCGCCGCACATCCCGGAAATGAAATTCATAGTATAAAACAGCGTGGGATTGGCGGTCGTGTAAGCGATCCAGATCGGGACAATTGGTGCCAGTACCCCAAAGATGATCACCAGCACCCGGCCGGCAGGATTACGCGTGCGCAGGGCATCGGCGATGCGCCCGCCGATTATCACTCCAAGGAAGCCGGCAACCGCTCCGTTGGCACCCAGCACGAAGGCAAGCTGCTGCTTGGGCAGGTGCAGGACCGTTTCGGCATAAGGCGCCGCCCAGAAGCCCAGCGCCCAGGCGACCAGCGAGACCAGGCTGTAACCAAGCGTGGTGGCGACAAACGCAGGTGTGCCCCAGATCAGTCGCCAGGTAGCCGGATCGCGCGCCTTGAGTGCTCCGGCCCACGAGAAGATCGCGTAGTAGCCGATGCCGACCGAAAGCCACTGCGGCGTGTTGCCGGTGAGCGTGAACATCAGCCAGGCGAAGCATCCCACCACCACCGCCGCGAAGAGATTGGTGAACAGCGCGGCACCGCCCCGCTGCCATGCTCCATAGACCGTGAACGGCGGAACGATGGTCGAGAGGTCTGAAATGAAATCGGCAAATGGGGCAGGTGACGAGGCAGTCGTATAGCCATCCATTGCGCCGCGAATGGGCTCTCGCAACGTTGAAACCCACAGCGCCATAGCCAGTCCGGGAAGTCCGACTGCGAGGAACGCAGCCTGCCAACCGACCAGGCCAAGCGGACCTCCACCAGGGTAGGCCGCGTTCCACAGTTGCCCGATCTTTGCTCCTATCAACAGCGACACACCGCCCCCGAGATAGAGCCCGGATGAGTAGATCGCGAGCGCGGTCGCGCGCTGGCGTTTCGGAAAGTAGTCCGAAATCAGCGAATAGGCAGTCGGGCTGGCGGTGGCTTCGCCAACGCCCACGCCCATCCGCGCAAAGGTCAGAGTCAGCTTGTTGTTGGCAAAGCCGGACAGCGCCGTCATCGTTGACCACAGCGCCAACCCTACACTGAGCAGCTTTTTGCGGTTCCAGTTATCGGCCAGCCGCCCGAGCGGCACCCCGAACAGCGCATAGAAGACCGCAAAGGCAGCCCCACCCAGGAATCCGAGGTCCCCATCGGTAAGCCCGAGATCCTTCTTGATATCGACCGCCAGAATGCTGAGCACCTGCCGATCGATGAAGTTCAGAATATAGACCAGGACCAGCACGGCGAGGACATACCAGCTATAGCTGCTGGCGCGCTGCACCGGGCCAGCATCCGCTGCTTCATCGCTCATGGTTATACAATCCTCTCAGCCCGTCGCATATCGTACCGGGTCTTCAAGCCCGGCCTTGGAAAATCCTTCGCGCCGCAGGCGGCAGCTGTCGCACAGCCCGCAGGCAGCACCGTCATCCTGGGGATCGTAACATGACCAGCTCATGAGCGGATCGAGCCCGAGCCGGTAAGCTTCGCGTGCGATATCGTCCTTGCCGAGATATTGCAGCGGCGCATGAATCGTGAAACGTTCGCCCCCCGCCCCGGCCTTGGTTGCCAGTTCAGCCAGATCGGCGAAGGCGGCGATGAATTCCGGGCGGCAGTCGGGATAGCCCGAATAGTCGAGCGCATTGACCCCGATAAAGATGTCGCGCGCGCCAAGCGCTTCGGCCCAGGCCAAGGTCAATGACAGGAAGACGAGGTTTCTCGCAGGAACGTAGGTCACCGGAATGTCAGGCCCGACCCCGTCCTTGGGCACGGCGATATCCGATGTCAGTGCCGAACCGCCGAACTGGCGCAGGTCCAGCGGCAGGATCACATGGCGTTCGGCGTCGAGGTGAGCCGCGATCTCCCGGGCTGCCTCGATCTCGCGTCGGTGGCGTTGATTGTAGTCGATCGTCAGCGCCTGGATGGCAAAACCGGCTTCGCGGGCAAGCCCGGCGCAGACCATCGAATCAAGACCGCCCGACAGCAGCACGACTGCCTTGCGGGGTTGTTCGATACCGGCGGCGTTCATGCCTTGGGGCTAGCCGTTGGCCGTGCATGTGGCAATGGCCCTAACGCGGCGAGCAGGTTCCCACCCGGCGCGCTTCGGCCGAAAGGTCGAACGGGTAACCATCGACAATCCCTGTGCTTTCGATCTGGATCAGCCGGTTCGTCTCGCGGCGAATCTGGGTGCGCCCATAGCCGCGGCCCGCGCAGGTATACTGCACCACCACTTGCACCGGGGTGTCTTCTATCACGAACGAACTGCATTGCGCGCCCGGATGGCGCAGCTGGATGAGCTGGCGACCGCCGGGAACGCAGATCTGCTGTGCTTGGCCACCGCGTTCGCGCAGCTCCCACTTCCCACCTTCGAGTTGATCGAGCATGGCCAGCGTCGGTCCGCCGCCAAACGCGGGTGCCGCAAAAGCCAGCACCGCGCCCGCCGCCAGCGGAATTCGCACCTTGATTGTCTTCATCGCAGTCAGGCCCCAAGTCGCGCCACACCGAGCCAATTGCAGTTCAATTGGCGCGCAAACTTGTATCACAGCGTCAGGCCGCGACCAACCGTGCATTTCCATCGATGAATTGATTGTTAGGTGGCGAGATCGAAGGTCTTTGAACAGAAAGCACAATCGATCACGATGATCCCGCGCTCGTCGCGCATCTCGGCACGGTCTTCCTCTGGAAAGCGCGAGATGATGTCAGCGTAATGCTCGAGCGTGCAGCGGCAGCCGCGTTGCAGCGGCGGTGCCTGCTCGATCCGCACCTCGTCTTCTTCGTGAAACAATCGCCAGACCAGCGCCTCAAGCGACAGGCCTTCATCGACCAGCTCGTCATGACGGACCGATCCGGCAAGCGCGGCTATGTGCTCCCATTCGGGATGGTCGAGGCGCACGTGCAGCCGCTCGCGCCCCTCTTCGCCTTCAGCCAGGTGCTGCACCAGCATGCCGCCGGCTACACAGCCCGATGCGCTGCTGCGCACCCCGACGCGGATGAGTGTCGGCACCTGTTCGGACTGCGCAAAATAGCTCTCGCAAGCCTCGGCCAGCGTGCTCCCCTCAAGCGGCACGATCCCCTGATAACGCTGCCCGGTGGTCGCCATATCAAAGGTGATCGCCAGATAGCCCTTGCCGAACAGCGCATAGAGCGACGGGTTCGCGCCGAGCTGCGCCAGTCGTTCGGGATCGTGGCGCACATAGCCGCGCAGCTCGCCCGAGCGATAATCGCAAACCAGCAGCTCGACGATCCCGCCCTCGGTCTGCGCCTGCATGGTGAGCTGGCCTTCTCCATCCTTGAGCAACGAGCCGATCAGCGCCGTGACCACCAGCGCTTCGGCCAGCAGGTGCGTAATTGCAGGTGGATAAGCGTGCGCGGCAAGGATTGTCTCAAGCACCGGCCCCAGACGCACCACCCGCCCGCGCGCGTGGCGCGCCGCGATGGTAAAGCTCAGGACGCGGTCGCTGCCGGTTTCATCCTCGGGAATTGTATCGGGCGCGCTCACAGCTGGCCGAACACCCAGCGCAGCACGCTCTTCTGGGCGTGGATGCGGTTCTCCGCCTCGTCCCACACAGCCGACTGCGAGCCGTCGATCACCGCGTCGGTCACTTCCTCACCGCGGTGCGCTGGCAGGCAGTGGAGGAACAGCGCGGCATCCTTCGCGCCGGCCATCAGCGCTGGGTTGACCTGATAGGGCGCCATCGCGGCCAGCTTGTTGTGAGCATGTTCCTGCCCCATCGAAACCCAGGTGTCGGTGACCACCACATCGGCGCTGCGCACGGCTTCGTGCGGATCGCGGTGCAGCGTAACCTTGGCCCCCAGAGCTTCGGCGCGGGCGACGTAACCCGCATCGCTTTCATAACCTTGCGGCACAGCGATACGGACATTGAACTTCATCAGCCCCGCCGCCTCGACGATCGAATTGAGCACGTTGTTGCCATCGCCCAGCCAGGCCAATTCCAGTCCGGGCAACGCTTTGCCGTGTTCGATCACGGTCTGCAGGTCAGCCATGATCTGGCATGGATGCGATTGATCAGTCAGCCCGTTGATGACTGGAACGCTGGCATAGTGCGCCAGCTCCTCGATCTTGGCGTGATCGTCGGTGCGGATCATGATGGCATCGACCATCCGACTCAGCACTCGCGCAGTATCGGCAATCGTTTCGCCCCGACCGAGCTGGGTGGTTCCGGCGTCGAGCACTAACGCTGATCCGCCAAGCTGACGCATCGCCATGTCGAACGAGACCCGGGTGCGGGTCGAATTCTTTTCGAACACCATCGCCAGCACGCGGCCGCGCAGCGGCGCGTCGTCATCAGGCAGACCCTTGGGCCAACCGGCGCGCAGGCGTTTGCGCGTCATCGCGTCGTTCAGCATCGCCGCGAGCGCGTCGGTCCCGGCATCGGCCAGGTCGAGGAAGTGCCGGGTCATTGGATCGGCTCGGGCGGCTGGTAGCTTGCCGCACCGGCGGACAGTTTTTCGAAGAATTCGTCGATGTGGCTGTCGTCGATCACCAATGGCGGAACCAGGCGCAAGGTGTTGTCCCCTGCAGCGACGGTCAGCAGCTGGTGATTGTCACGCAGGTGGCCAACGAAGCCGCGCGCTTCGAACTTCATCTTGATGCCGAGCATCAGGCCCTTGCCGCGAACCAGTTCGAACATTTCCGGGTAGTTGCCGATGAACTGTTCGAGCCGGCTGCGCAGGCGATCACTCTTGGCGCGGACCTCGGCGAGGAATTCGTCATTCGCTACTGCGTCAAGCACGGCTTCGCCGGCCGCCATGGCGAGCGGGTTGCCCCCGTAAGTCGAACCGTGCGTGCCGATCACCATGCCGCGCGCGGCTTTTTCGGTCGCGAGGCAGGCGCCGAGCGGGAAGCCCCCGCCGATGCCCTTGGCGGTGGCCATGATATCGGGTTCGATCCCGTACTGTTCGTAGGCGTAAAAGGTCCCGCTGCGCGCGACCCCGCACTGCACTTCGTCGAGCACCAGCATCAGATCGTGTTCGTCGCACAGTGCGCGCAGGCCCTGCATGAACGCGTCCGAAGCCGGGCGGATGCCGCCTTCGCCCTGGACAGGTTCGACCATGAAGCCGGCAGTGTTGGGCCCGATCGCTGCCTTGGCCGCTTCGAGATCGTCGAACGGGACGTACTTGAAGCCCGGCAGCAGCGGCATGAAGCCCTTATGCATCTTCTCCTGGCTCGACGCACTGATCGTCGCCATCGTCCGGCCGTGGAAGGCGTTGTTGAAGGTGATTAATTCGAACTTGTGATCATTGCCGACATGCTGGTGATAGGCCCGCGCGGTCTTGATCGCGCACTCCATCGCCTCCGCGCCGGAATTGGTGAAGAACACCGTATCGGCAAAGGTCAGGTCGACCAGCCGCTGCGCCAGGCTTTCACCTTGCGGGCTGCCATAGAGGTTCGAGACGTGCATCAGGGTTTCGGTCTGGCGCTGGATCGCGCCGATCAGGCCCTTGTGCGAATGACCCAAGATGTTGACCGCGATACCGGCAGCGAAATCGAGATAGCGGCGCCCATCTTCCCCGATCAGATGGCAGTGATCGCCGCGCACCGGGCGAAAGGCGCAGCGGGGATAAACTGGCATGAGCGGGGTAATCGACATCGCAATGGTCCTTTTGACTTATCCAGAAAGTGGAAACGACAAATGGCGGCCCTTGCGGACCGCCATTGCCGAGCATCTAATTTGCTGTGGGAGTGCGGTCAAATCCGACCGCGCCCGTCACCGGCTGATCAACCTTGATGCGGCTGCAGGTTGACCGCCGAGTACTTGCCTCGTCGGTCGACCTCGATATCGAATTCGAGCCGGTCGCCCTCATTTAGGCCCGACATGCCCGAACGCTCTACCGCGCTGATGTGCACGAACGCGTCGGGCTGGCCGTCATCACGGGTGATGAAGCCGAAGCCCTTCATCCCGTTGAAGAACTTGACCGTGCCGGTCGCGCGCTCACCCGTCAGCTTGCGCTGCGGCGCTTCCTTCTTTTCGACCGCGATCACGTCGCCCACAGCTTCGAGGTCGCTGGCTGAAACCTTGCCGCCGCGATCGACCAGCGTGAACTTGACCTGCTGGCCTTCGGCCAGACCTTCAAGGCCGGCACGTTCGACTGCGCTGATGTGCACGAACACATCTTCGCCGCCCTGATCCTGCTGGATGAAGCCGAAGCCCTTGTGCGCGTTGAAAAACTTCACCACGCCGGTGCCTTCGCCGACCACCTGGGCCGGCATGCCGCCACCACCGCCGCCGCCGCGCGGTGCACCGCCGCCGAAGCCGCCGCCACCCGAACGCTGGCCGCCGCCGGAAAATCCACCGCGATCACCACCGCCGCTGAATCCGCCGCCACCGCCGCCATAACCGCCGCGTCCACCGCCGCCGCCACCGCCGAAGCGATCACCGCCACCGGAGAATCCGCCGCGATCACCGCTGCCTGAAAACGGATCGAAACTGTCTTCGCCGAAACCGTCCCGCTTGTCGCGGCCACGTCCGCGACGCCCTCTATCAAAACTCATAAAACCGAACTTACCTTCGCTCCGCCCAATCGAGACGACCAGGTGCACGGACGAATCGCACCGGGCGACAGGGACGGCGGCCCAAAGCCTCTTCCTCTGCACTTTTCCACATAGCCCAACGACAGTCGATTTGCGAACGGAATCATCACCATCACGGCAAGCAGCACCAACTGTGACATTTCTGCACGAAACATTGCTTCGCGCAGGCCCGATTTGACGACTCATTCCTGCGCCGAACCGCACCATGCTTGCCCCGCGCTTGCAAGTTTTCGCGCGGTTCGGCAGAGCGGTCGTCATGGATATTGCCGCACTATTGATCGACCCCTCCGCCTGGGCCGCGCTGCTTACGCTGATCGCGCTCGAACTGGTGCTGGGGATCGACAACCTGGTCTTCATCGCGATCGTTTCGAGCAAGCTGCCGCAAGCGCAGCAATCGCGGGCGCGGCGGATCGGGCTGGTCCTGGCGCTGAGCCTGCGCATCGTCCTGCTGCTGCTGATCGGCTGGATCGTAACCTTGCAGGCGCCGCTGATCGACCTTGGCATCACCGGCACGCCGGGTGCCCACGGCGAGCCGACCTTCGAGACCGCCTTCTCGGGCCGCGACCTGATCCTGCTGGCGGGCGGACTGTTCCTGCTGTGGAAGGCGACCAAGGAAATCCACCACGCGATGGACAAGGAAGGCGATAGCGGAGAATTGCTCGACCACGACAAGGGGGTAGCGCAGATCGGCTTCTCCGCGGCGATCGCCCAGATCATCGCGCTCGACCTTGTCTTCTCGGTCGATTCGATCCTGACGGCGGTGGGCATGACCGACCACATTCCGATCATGATCACCGCAGTGGTCGTTACCGTCGGCCTGATGATGATCGCGGCCGATCCGCTCGCCCGCTTCATCGAGAAGAACCCGACTCTGGTGATGCTCGCGCTCGCGTTCCTGGTGATGATCGGGGTGGTACTGGTGGCCGATGCCTTCGGGGTGCACATCCCCAAGGGCTATATCTACATGGCGATGGCTTTCTCGGCCGGGGTCGAGACGCTCAACATCGTCCAGCGCGGCCGCCGCGCCCGAGCACGTGAGGCCAAGTCATGAGCTTCCGCAAGTTGACCGAGCGGGTTTCGGCGAGCCCGCAGATCGGACCGGGCGATGTCGCGCAGGCCGCGCGCGAGGGCTTCGGGCTGATCATCAACAACCGTCCCGAAGGCGAGAGCGATGATCAGGTCGCGGGAGAGCATATCGCGGCAGCGGCCGACGCCGCGGGCCTCGGTTACGTCGCGATTCCGGTTACCCATGCCGGTTTCTCCGAATGGCAGGTCAAGGCGATGGCCGAGGCGTTGGCTTCGACCGACAAGCCGGTGCTCGCTTACTGCCGCTCGGGCACCCGCTCGACGCTGCTGTGGGCGCTGGCGGAAGCGAGCCAGGGCACGAGCCCGCACAGTCTTGCTGCAAGCGCTGCGCAGGCGGGCTACGACCTGACCCCGATCAGGGCGATGCTCGACATGTTGGCGACTCGGGGCGGCTGACGTGGCGGTGCCGTTCATCCTGATCCAGCTCGGCGTTTCGGTCGTGCTGATTCTCGGGGTGGCGTGGCTGTCACGCAAACTCGCGCTCGGCACCGACGTGCGGCTGCGCAGCGAGGATGAGGCCCGCGCGCTCGCCCGCGCCGCACTATGCGGGTTCGAACCTGCAGAACTGGCGCTTGACCGCGCGGGTATCGGCGCGCTGCTTCGCGATGCGCAGGGGCGAATGATGCTGCTACGCCGTCACGGCGCGCAGTTTGCGGCCCGTTTGCTAGACAGCCATGCCGATACCCGGCTCGACCGCAACTTCCTAACCATCGGCACCGGCGAACGGTTCTACGAGCCGGTCACGCTCGACTTGGGTGATCAGGCGCAGGTCTGGGCGGCCAGCCTCAGGAGGCTCAGCGCCTGACATGCCCAAGCTTGGCCCAGTCGAATATGCGATCCCGTTCTTCATCCTGGCGATCATCGCTGAGATGTTTTGGGCGCGGCGCAAGCGCCCCGATGCCTATGAGCCGCGCGACACGCTGATCTCGCTTGCGCTGGGCACCGGCAGCACTGCGGCCGGCGCACTCACCGCCGGGCTTGTTATTGCAGCGCTGTACTGGCTTCACGACCATCGGATCGCGACGATCGGGTGGGCGTGGTGGGCCTGGATCGCCGCCTTCGTGCTCGACGATTTCAATTACTACTGGGCGCACCGCACCGGTCACCGGGTGCGCTGGTTCTGGGCCAGCCACGTCAATCATCACTCGAGCCAACACTACAACCTTTCGACCGCACTGCGGCAGACCTGGACCGGGTTCTTTGCGCTGTCGTTCGTGTTCCGGATCTGGCCGGCGTTCGTGGGCTTCGAACCCGGCATGCTGCTGACAGTGGGCGCGATCAATCTGGTCTATCAGTTCTGGATTCACACCGAGGCGGTGCGCCGGATGCCGCGCTGCTTCGAGGCGGTGATGAATACCCCGAGCCACCACCGCGTCCACCACGCCACCAACCCGCAATACCTCGACCGCAACTATGCCGGGGTCTTCATCGTCTGGGACAAGCTGTTCGGCAGTTTCGAGCCCGAACACGACGAGACGCGCATCTACTACGGCATCGTCAAGCAGCTCGGCAGCTTCAACCTGATCTGGTCGGTGTTCCACGAATGGGTGGGGATTGCCAAGGACATATGGTCGGCACCGTGGCGGCACAAGCTGTCCTACCTGCTCCGCGAGCCCGGCTGGACTCACGACCAGAGCCGAGACACATCGGACGCAATCCGTACGCGGTGGCTGGCGTTGCAGGACAAAACATCAAATTAGGGTTGTCACCCTAACGTTGACCGCCTAGTCGCCGCGAAGGAGCGGAGCGAACATGGAACAATTCGACATCATCGTGATCGGCGGCGGCAGCGCCGGCAGCGCAGCGGCAGGCCGTCTTGCCGAAGACGGCAAGCGCTCGGTCTGCCTGATCGAAGCGGGCGGCGGCAACACCCATATGTTCACTCGCACTCCGGGCCTGCTCGCGCTGATGCCCGACAGGAGCATGTTTAAATATGATACCGAGCCGATGGCGGGCCTGGGCGGCCGGGTCGGCTATCAACCGCGCGGCAAGGGCATG
>JBJTLY010000348.1:0-3638 GCA_046063275.1 Novosphingobium sp.
GCGCTGACGTCTTCACCGGCGGCAGCGGCAGCGACCAGTTCCGCTATTTCTACGCGACCGACAGCGGCGTGGGTGCCGCCGCCGACCGGATCACTGACTTCACCATCGGCAGCGATGTCATCGACCTGCGGCTGCTCGACAAGGACCTCGTCACTCCCGATATCCAGAACTACACGCTGAGCTTCGTCGGCAGCGCGGCCTTCGGCGCGGGCGGTGCGGGGCAGATCCGTTATGCCGCCTCGGGCGCCGATATGCTGGTCCAGTTCGACCTCGACGGCAACGGCACCAGCGACATGGAGATCGTCCTCCAGGGCCTCGCCGGACAGACGCTGAGCGTGAATGACTTCCTGTTCGGCACCAATCCCACCAGTGGCAGTGAGCCGGTCACGGGCCTGGCCGCAAGCGAACCTGCGAACACGCCCACACCTGACCTCGCAGCGGCTCTCACCCCGAGCGGTGCCGCCCTGGTCTCCATCGACACCCTGCGCGCCTCACCGGTCACCGTGATGCCGATCGAGTTCCTCAACGATCCCATGGCGCTGCCGGGCCACGAGCTGGGGTTCAGCCTGACCCAGCACGCCGACTTGTTGCATCTGGTCTGAGGGGCGGCGGACCGGGAGCGCGGTAATTACGATTAGCCGGTTGCGTTGCAGTACGGCTTATTGCTTGGTTCCTCCCCCGGCGCCGACCGCCGAGAAGGTCGCGCCGTTGAGGTAATAGGCGAGGCCCATTTCCAAAGCTTGCGGGCCAAAGAACGCGCCCGAGAAGATGCCGTTGGCGCTGGTCCCGGTCAGCGTGCCGGTGAAGCCGGGGCCGGTGCCCGATATGGTGCCGGTGCCGTTGAACGTGCCCAAGCTGGTGACCGTGGTCTGGCCATTGGCAATCCCGGCCAGGTTGAGCGTGGTGGTAATCCCGCCGGTCCCGAAATTGGCGGCGAAAGTTGCCGTGCTATTGCCATTGCCCAGGTTGTAATTCGTGCCGCTTGAATTGGCGCTGCCGCCGATTGCCAGGTTGTAGTTCGCGGTCCCGGTCTTGGGCACGTCACTGGCAACCGTCGGCGCCCCGCCCACTGATATCCGGTAGGTCGAGCCGCTCGGCGTGTTGCGGCCCCAGGTGCCGATGATCATGTAGCTCAGCGGCACCCCGGCGCTGTTCTTGGGCACGATCAGCGTCAGCACGTCGGTGGTCGTACCGTTGGTCACCTGCCACTGCTGGACGTTGGGAACGGCGGGATTGGGTGGCAGCGCATTGGACGGAGCGAAGCTGGCCGACGGGGTGCCGCCCGGCGCGGTCAAGGTATAGGTATCGGTTGCGGCAGCATAGGCGACAGTGGTGCCGCTGCCGAAATTAGCCCCGGTGCCATTGGAGAACGCGCCGGTGGTGCTGACATCGTACTGCACGCCGCCGGTCTGGAAGGTGCGGTCGCCGGTCATGTCGACGATCTTGGTGTAGGTCGGCGGAGGCGGGGTCGGAGTTGGGGTGGGCGTAGGGGTTGGCGTGCTGCTGACGCCGCCATCGCCGCACGCAGACAGCGACAAGCCCATGCTGGCCAAAACGGCCATCGCCAGAATTTTGCGACCCGACATAAAACCCCTCCTCTATTCGCGCCTAGAACGCCGCAGTTATTCCCAATTGCCCGGAAAACCGAGAGTATTCATAGATCTCTATAGTCGATCTGTTACGTTCGTACTGAACCTTTGCCAAGGGGGCAAATGGCCCGAACCGAAGTGCGCGCAGGGTTACGGCAAGTCCGGCCGAATAGCGGTTCTCGATCCTGCGACGGGGATAGAGAAACAAGCGCTGGTCGGCTTCGAGATGGCCGTAACCAAGGTTAACCACCGCAGTAACCGATCCCATCTCGCGAAACAGATAGGCGCCGATATTGCCGCTGGCGGTCGAATAGCCGGGATCGCTTGCAACAATGCGCGTCGCAGAAATCTGGATGCCGCCGCCAAAGGTGGCCGAAAATGCCCGGTCAAAGTCGGCGCTCACGGCGTATTCGGTGGCGTCCTGCAGATCGTTGCGCAGGTTATCGTCGCGCGCGATACTGCCGCCGAGCTTGATCTGCGCGCGCTTGCCCAGTGGATGTTGCCACGAACCGCTGCCGCCGAAGGTCCGGCTGAACGGTGCGCCGCCGTACCACCGCCACGCCGCAGTTCCATTGAGGTTGAAGCGGTCGCTGCCCGATGCGCGCTCAGGCCCGGCCTGCACAGCGAAGATCACATCGTTGAACTCTGACTGGCGGTAGAGGCTCCCCTGCCCGCTGACTTGCACCAGCAGGCGCGTGCGCGGATCGATGCCCTTGCGCAGATAGGCCTGCCCCTGCAGCGCCAGACCGACCCCGGACTTGGCTTTGGCACTATTGTCGAGCGTAAAGTCCCCGATGACCGTCCCCAGCGTGTCTGACCGGGTAGCGCGGTTGATATTGGTATCGGGCGCGATCGCCACGCCAAAGCTGTAGCCGAACGGCTTCTGCGCCTCGAGCGCGCTGGCGTAGAACCGCACCACCTGCTGCACCTCGGCGGGCAGGCCGATTGCCTGGGCAGCGCGCAGTTCGCGCGCCGCCGCGCCGGCCCGGCCGAGCATCGCATCCATCCGCGCCAGTTCGAGCCGGACGCGCGCCGCCTTGGGTTTTTCGTCGAGGATCTTGCGCAGTTCGATCGCCGCATCGGCATAGCGGTTGAGCTTGTCGGCCAGCATCATTGCGAGTCGAAACCGCGCCTCGGTGCGGATTTCGATATCGGGGTTGGTCGACAGCGCGCGGTATGCGGTCTCGGCCGCGGCGTAATCACCACGGTCCCGCGCTGCATCGGCAAAACCGAACAATTGCGCCGGAGTCAGGACCACGGCACCCGGTGCCGTATCGGCTTGCTGCGCCCGGGCGACATGCGGTGCGAACAAGCAAAGTAACAGAGCCGAGCCAAGCGCCGAATTTCGAAGTGATTTCACCAAGTCGCTCTACTAGCCAGCTCTTGAACTTGTCCAGTGCGGCGTGGCAGGTCTGCGCAACCGAATGAACTAGGCAGCAACCAAGAACACATCCCTGGGATAATCGCCCAGTCGTTCGCACTCGGCCTTGAAATCATAAGGCACTTCGCCCGCGCAATCGGGCCATTGCTGGCTTTCGAGCCAGTAATCGACCAGGCCGAGCCTGGCGCAGACCTGCACGAAGCGCGGATCGGCACGCAGCGCACCGTAAGCGCGCGGGAACAGCAGCAGGGTGCGATAGGCATGGGTGCCCATCACGTCGCGGGGGCTGCCGCAGGGCCCGAACTTGCACCGTTCGAGCAGCGCGAAAGTTTCATCGACGAAGCCCAGTTCGGCAGCGATCGTGGCGACTTGCGGATCGATATGACCGGTGGCCAGCGCGCGCCGGACGATCGCATCGAACATCGAGCGGCGCGGGCCCGGCCGGGGATCGCGCATCACCCGGGCGAACGGGATCACCCCGGCGTGTTCACGCAAGGGATAAAGCACCAGCCGCGCCGGATCGGTCAGCCGGTCAACGGCCGCCCAGTCCTGCTGGTGGACGCAGGCCTGGATCAGCACCGCAACACAGTGGTGGCTGTCCGGCCAACGCTCGCGAACATATTCCATCGCCGCGCGGGCTTCGGCAAACTGGCCAGCGAACCAGAGCG
>JBJTLY010000349.1:0-18868 GCA_046063275.1 Novosphingobium sp.
GCACCGGTGGTGCCGTCAAGCTGGGTAAGCGAAGTTGTCATGAGGTGAGGCTTAACCCGGTTTGCAAGGGCTGCAAAGCCTGCCTATGGGACCGTATTGCGCGCCTGTAGCTCAGCTGGATAGAGCACGTGACTTCTAATCTCGAGGCCGCAGGTT
Source organism: Novosphingobium sp. (assembly GCA_046063275.1). Lineage (GTDB taxonomy): Bacteria > Pseudomonadota > Alphaproteobacteria > Sphingomonadales > Sphingomonadaceae > Novosphingobium. The sequence goes on from JBJTLY010000349.1 coordinate 157, forward strand.
CGACTCCTGCCGGGCGCGCCAAATCTCCGAATTGAAACAGCGTGATCACGGTCACGCGCAGTTGCATTGCACTCTGCCATGAAGCGCCTGCGACCCGAACCATCGGTGCATGCCGGTGGTCACCTTGCCCCCGTGCCTTGCGGTGCGGGGGCTTTTTCGCGGTCAGCCGCGCGCGGCGCTTTCCAGCTTTTCCCCGTCGACAGGATAGCCGGCATCTGCCGGAATCAGCAGCCACGGCTGGCCATCGCGCAGTTCCATGAACGGAGTGATCATCCGCGATGGGAACTGCGCGACGTGCGCCAGTGCATCGTCGAAACTGCCGAACTGCGCCAGCCGCTCAAGGTTGCGGCGGGTCGGAAAGATCACCTTGATTTCGCCGCTGTCGGCCATGGCGAGCGCGTCGGCCGCGCTGGCCCAGAACAGGTGGGTGTTCTCGGTATCGTCAACCGCCAGATCGACCGCGCCGGTGCCCAGGTTGGCGAGGTAGAAGCGGGTGTCGAACACGCGGATTTCCTTGTGCCGGGGCCGCCAGCGGCTGAACGGCACCAGCCGCTCGAGATCGAGCGTCCAGCCGAGATCGGACAGCATCGGCGCCAGCTCACCCCGTTCGAGCAGCACCGCGCGCGCGCGCCGCGCTTCGTCCAATGTCGGGCGCTGATGGAAGCCCACGGCCAGGCCGGTTTCTTCCAGCGTTTCGCGTACCGCGGCGATCCGCGCCGAGAGTTCCTCTATGGCATCGTCGTCACTGGCGCCCAACTCGGCGGCCAGCACCCGGTCCGCATCGTCGACACGCCCGCCAGGGAATACCGCAGCACCGCCGGCAAAACGCATTTCCTTCGCGCGCTGCACCATCAACACCTGCGGTGCCCCGTCTTGTGGTGCGTTGCGGAAAATGACCAGCGTGGCAGCCGGAATGGCAGGCGGCGCATCTTCGTCGTGCGCAAACATCTCGATTACATCCATCCGGCCAGCGTGGCCCGGGCGCGGCGCTTTGCCAAGCGCTAATCGGAACCGAGTTGTGTCGGCCGGGTTTACACTTCTAGCAGAGTTAAGATCTTCTCAACCATCTAACCGTCTGTGTTCGTGACGCTTGGAAAAAATGGCACGGCGCATGCAAAGTAAGGGGTACCCCCAAGTAGTCTCGAAATGAGGCGGGGCCGCCCCCTGGTCTCCGCGGTCCCGCCTCCCCGAGCTCTCCCTTCCAAAATCGCTGCTCACGGACCGAAAGTCACGGTCCGACCGATAGATTGGTCAATTACTGACTAACGGCAGCGAAAGCGTTTTTTCATGCCTGCTGGCTATACCGCGCCCTAGCGATCGGGTTCATGCCCCGAAGCCCAGGGAAAGTCAGCTTGAACAACGCTTTAACCCAGATCCACGACTGGCGGAGGACCCGACTTTTCGGGCCAATCGTCGCCATGGCGGTGGGCGGGTTGGCGCTGGTCGTGTTGCTCTCGATATTCCTGATCGAACGATTCGATGTAGCCGCGGCCGATCACGAGCGCGCCATCGTCCAGCGCGGGGTGGTCGAAGTAGGCAAGGAACTTGATGCCGTAGTCGCCACCCAGGTCGATTGGGACGCCGCGATCGACAAGCTCGACAACAAGTTCGATCCGGCCTGGGCCGACTTCAATCTTGGCAATTATCTCTACACCTTCAACGGCTTCAGCCACGTCTTCGTGATCGATGGCGCATCAAAACCGATCTACGCAGCTTCCCAAGGTGAGCGCGCTGCCTTGGGAAGCTTCGACCCCTTCAGGCCGGTAGTCGATCAGTTGGCCCCGCGCCTGCGGCTTGCCGAGGTCAAACGCGGGCCGATCAAGCCCCGTCCGGGCAAGAACAACATCATGATCCCGCCGATCCAGGCCAATGCATTCGCCAAGGTGGGCGGACAGTACTACGTGGTGACTGCCACGCTGGTGCAGCCCGACTTCGGCAAGAAGCTGCCCAAGGGCCCGCGTGCCCCGATCACCGTGGCGGCCAAGCCGGTCGATGCGGCGATGCTCAAGGCTTTTGCCGATCGCTACCTGCTCGAAGGGATCGTCCTGTCCCGCCCCGATTTCAAATCGGATGAGCGCCAGCAAGTGGCCCTGAGGGGGCTCGATGGAACGCCGCTCGCCGCCTTGTCGTGGATTCCAGCGAAACCGGGCACCTTGCTGCGCGAACGGCTGCAGACCCCGCTACTGATTGGGGTGCTGCTGATGATGCTGCTGGCCGTGTCGGTTGTCCGCCGTGGTTCGATCATGGTCCAGGAACTGATCGCCAGCGAACAGAAGTCGAAGCACCTCGCTTATCATGATCTGCTGACCCAGCTGCCCAACCGGGCCTTGCTGTTCGAACGGCTCCGGGCACTGCTGGCGCAGCGCGGACCGGGCAGGACGTCGCTTGCGGTCATCTGCGTCGACCTCGACCGGTTCAAGGAAGTCAACGATACGCTGGGCCACCACGCTGGCGACCTCTTGATCCAAGCCGTCGCTGCGCGGCTGCATGAAGCCTGTCCGCAGGCCGAACTGATCGCGCGGCTTGGCGGCGACGAATTCGTGATCCTGCATGAAATGACCGGCGACGACGTGCTGGAGGTACTGCCGGCGCGGGTCATCGCATCGGTTTCCGAGCGGGTTGGGACCGAATACGGCTGGCTTGAAGTCGGCTGCTCGCTCGGCGTTGCGGTGATCGACAATCCGGGGGTTGAGCCGTCCGAGGCGCTGCGCTGGGCGGACATCGCGCTTTATCGTTCAAAGGAATCCGGTCGCAACCGGATGACCCGGTTCGAGCCGGAAATGGACGAAGTGTTGCGCTCGCGCCTCTCGCTTGAGGCCGACCTCAGGCACGCGGTGCAGGATGGGTCACTGCACATGGTTTACCAGCCGCAGGTCAATCGCGGCGGTGTGATCACCGGGGTCGAGGCGCTGCTGCGCTGGAATCATCCCGAACGTGGTGCGGTGCCGCCGGGGGTGTTTGTTCCGCTGGCCGAGGAAACGGGGGTCATTCTGGCGCTGGGCGAATTCGTGCTGCGTCGGGTGTTCAGCGAAACCCATGGCTGGCAGCAGGCGCGTGTGGCGATCAACATTTCAGCAGTGCAGCTGCGCACGCCGGGCTTTGCCGCCCTGGTCATGCGGCTTGCCGCCGAGGCCGGGATTGATCCCGCGCGTTATGAAATCGAACTCACCGAAACCGCGCTGCTGGGCAGCGATCCGCATATCGCCGGCAATGTCGAGGCACTGAAGCGGCTGGGCTTCTCGATCGCACTCGACGATTTCGGCACCGGCTATTCGAGCCTTTCGGTGCTGCAGCGCTTCGCGGTTGACCGGATCAAGATCGACCGTTCGTTCGTCAACGCGCTCGAAAGTGCAGGTGAGACCGGTGCGCTGGTCGATTCGATGCTAAAGCTCGCGCGGGCAATGAACCTCAGCGTGATCGCCGAAGGAGTGGAGACCGAGGCGCAGAAACAGCGGCTGGTGAAGTACGGCTGCAAGTATTTCCAGGGCCACCTGACCGGGTATCCGCTGCTGGCCGACGAAATGGCGCAACTTCTGGGTGAGGCGATCCCGCCGCGCCGGGTGGCGGGTGGCTCTAGGCAGGGATGATCCCGGCGAGCGCTTGGTGCAATTCGCCAGCTTCGTACATTTCCATCATGATGTCGCTGCCGCCGACGAATTCGCCCTTGATGTAGAGCTGGGGGATGGTTGGCCAGTCCGAATAGGCCTTGATCCCCTGGCGCACTTCCATGTCCTGCAGCACATCGACCGTTTCATACGGCGCGCCAAGGTGATCGAGGATCGCCACCGCTTTGCTCGAAAAGCCGCACTGCGGGAACAGCGGCGTGCCTTTCATGAACAGCACCACGTCGTTGCTGTTGACGATCTCGGCGATGCGGGCGTTGGCGTCGGACATTGTGTTACTCCTCGCCGTTCAGGTGGGAACGGCTGTGGTCAGTTGCAAGGCATGAAGCGCGCCGCCCATGTCGGTGCCGATTGCGGCATAGACCAGCTTGTGCTGCGCGACCCGCGGTTTGCCAACAAATGCGGACGAAACCACGTGGGCCGCCCAGTGGTTGTCGTCGCCTGCCAGATCGGTCAGCGTGACTTCTGCATCGGGCAGCGCGGCGCGGATCCGCGCTTCGATCTCGGCGCCGGGCATCGGCATGACGGGCTCAGCCCTCGCCCATCAGCGCGCGTTTGGCTTCCACCGCCTTGGCTTCGAGCGCTTCACGCACGTCAGCTTCGCTTACGTCGAGCCCGGCGTGGACCAGATCGCCGAGCAGCTTGCGCACCACGTCCTCGTCACCCGATTCTTCGAAATCGGCCTGGACCACGCTTTTGGCATAGGCTTCGGCCTCGACTTGGCTGAGCCCCATGCGCTCGGCCGCCCATTGCCCGACCAGCCGGTTGCGGCGGGCGTGAATGCGGAAGTGCATCTCTGAATCGTGCGCGAACTTGCTTTCCTCGGCGCGTTCGCGGTCGTTGAAATCGGTCATGTCAGCTCCTGGTCGTCTGTGGCGCTGCTCAGCCCGGCTTGGCGGGCGGCGGCACCTTGTAAGCATCGTGGCAGCCCTTGCATGCAGCACCGGTGCTGGCAAGTGCGGCATCGAAGCCTGACTTGTCATCGGCGGCGGCAGCGGCGGCGAGCGCTTTGGTGGCGTCGATATAGGCCTGCGCCTTGGCATTGAACCCGGTGCGGTCGGTGAAGACTTCCGGCTTGGCATCGCTTTTCGCGCCCTTGGTCGAATCGGCGAACAGCGTCGGCAAGGCGGTTGCCCACTTGGCGAGGCCGCTCGCCGGGAAGGCCAGATTTTTCATGGGCACGCCATTGGTGCTGGCGTTCTTGAGCAGGGTTAGCGACGAGGCCGACATGTCCATGCCAGCCTGCCGCGCGGTGACCAGTTCAGCGGCGCTTGGCGCGGCGGGCTTCGCCACCGGCTTGGCGTAAAGCGCGACTGCCGAAGTCAGCAAAGCTCCGGCGAGGACTAGGCGTGCAGCGTTCATGATCCATCTCCCTGGTTCATCGTGACCACAACCTTGCCGATTGCCTTGCGGTCCGCAAGCATGGTGATCGCCTCACCGCCGCGAGCGAGCGGGAACGTGGCGGAAACCTTGGGCTGGATCTTGCCGGCCTTGAGCAGGTCGAACAGCGTGGCGATGTGGACCGCGTTGGCCTTTGGATCGCGCGCTGCGAATGCGCCCCAGAACACGCCGCAGACGTCGCAGCTCTTGAGCAGGGTCAGGTTGAGCGGCAGCTTGGCGATACCGGCGGGGAAGCCGACCACGCAGAACCGGCCCTCCCAGGCGATCGAGCGCACCGCAGGTTCGGAATAATCGCCGCCGACGATATCGTAGACCACATTTGCGCCTTCGGGACCGCAAGCCGCCTTGAACGCTTCGGCGAGGGCCTTGGACTGATCTTTGTCGAGCGGTGCGACCGGGTAAATAACCACTTCATCGGCACCGTGCTCGCGCGCGACCGCAGCCTTTTCCTCGCTGGAGACAGCAGCGACGACCTTTGCGCCATAGGCCTTGCCCAGTTCCACCGCCGCGAGCCCAACCCCGCCCGCTGCACCCAGCACCAGCAGCGTATCGCCAGCCTTGAGGTGCCCTCGGTCGAGCAGGCCGTGCATGTTGGTGCCGTAGGTCATCAGCAGCGAGGCACCGGTTTCGAAGCTCACCCCATCGGGCAGCGGGAACAGCTTGTCCGCCGGTGCGAGCACTTCTTCAGCCAGGCCGCCATTGCCCATCATCGCAATTACGCGGTCGCCGACCTTCCACTGGGTCACACCTTCGCCGACCGCGGCGATCACGCCGGAAAGCTCGCCGCCCGGCGAGAATGGCCGCGCAGGCTTGAACTGGTACATGTCCTTGATGATCAGCACGTCGGGATAGTTGATTGCGCAGGCCTTGACCGTGATGCGCACCTGGCCGGGACCGGGGACCGGGCTGTCGACCTCGTCAAGTTGCAGCGATTCCGGGCCGCCAACCGCGTGGCTGCGTAGAGCTTTCATGCCAATTCTCCCTGTGCCAGCCACGGTGTCTGCGCCCGGGCCTGTTGTTCGTAAGTGGTAATCGCGGCATCGCGCGCCATGGTCAGGCCAACCTCGTCGAGCCCGTCCATCAGGCAGGCCTTGCGGAACGGGTCGATCTCGAAGGTGAAGCGGTCCTGGAACGGGGTGGTGACGGTCTGATGCTCAAGGTCGATGTGCACCGGATCGGTCTGCGCGACCTCCATCAGCCGGTCGATCGCCGCCTGCGGCAGGACCACGGTCAGGATCCCGTTCTTGAACGCATTGCCCGAGAAGATGTCGGAAAAACTGGGCGCGATGACAGCTTTGATGCCGAGATCGAGCAAGGCCCAGGCGGCATGTTCGCGACTCGATCCGCAACCGAAGTTGTCGCCCGCGATCAGGATCGGGCTTCCTTTGTACTCGGCGCTGTCGAACAGGTTATCGGGGTCAGCGCGCAGCGTTTCGAAGGCACCGCGGCCGAGGCCATCGCGGGTGATCGTCTTCAGCCACTTGGCCGGAATGATCACATCGGTATCGACATTGGCCGCGCCGAACGGGATAGCCCGGCCATCGACTTCGCGCAGCGGCTCCATCAGTCGGTTTCCGGCGCGTCTTCGGGCTTGGCCTTTTTCGCGGCCTTTTCGGCGCGCTCCTTGCGGTTCGATGCGTAGAGCAGCGCGGCGGCCAAAGCAGCCGAGCCAATCGCTGCGCCAGCAAGCGCGGCCTTACCGGCCCAGTTGCTATCGGGTTTGTCAGGGTTCTTGCTCATGGCATTTCCTATTCCGCCATTGCCAGCGCAAGGCAAGGGCTGGCGGCGCGTCAGACGAGAAATTGTCGCAGCGAGAGCCAGATTGAACGCTTTTCGGCGAAAGGCATAGCGGCGTGGGCGGGACTGCTCGAGGGAAGATCAACCAGGACAAGGGCGCTCTCGGTCAGTTGCGGCCGCGCAATCCGGGCACTGGTCTTGCCGTTGAAGGCGACCGCGCGAAGCTGGGGCAGGGTGCTGACCAACGCTTCAAGTTCTGCCGCTTCAACTTCACGGATCGCGCTATCGAGGCTGCCCTCGCGCGTCGCCGACGCGGCCGCATCCCAAAGGCCGATACCGCGCAACATAAGCACTTCTAGGCGGTTCTGATATTCCAGCCCGGGAAGTTCCGGCGTTTCGATCACTTCGCCGACCAGATTCCAGAAGCGGTTGCGCGGGTTGGCGTAGTAGCGCCCTTCGGCGAGCGAGATGTCACCCGGCAGGCTGCCCAGAATGAGTACGCGTGTATCGGCATCGACCACCGGCGCGAAGGCCGACTTGCGCGCGCTCACCGGCTGGCGCGCTCCATTGCCTGCCACAGGATGCCGCGCTGGATCTCGTTGGTCCCGGCATAGATCGAACCGGCGCGGTCGTTGAGGTATTTGGGCATTGCCTTGGCGGTGTAGCTGGTGCCGACGCCCGAATTGTCGCCCGGCGGATCGAACCCCGGAACGTCGCCCCCCGGCGTGGTCAGGTGTGGCTGCCAGGCCGCCGCATATTGCCCCGCGCCTTCGAGCTCCAATTCGGTCAGCCGCTGGCTGAGTTCGGTACCGATCACCTTGAGCATCGAGGCCTTGACCCCCGGCGCGCCGCCGGTCGACAGGCTCGACATGAATTGCAGTTCGAAGGCATCGAGCGCCTCGATATCGGCCATGATCAGCGACAGGCGGCGAGTCATGCCCGGGCTGCCTGCGCTTTCCTCGGCCAGGAAGCGTCGCAACCGGTCGATCCGGGTGCGCATGCTCGGCGAATAGACGCTGCCGCCGCGTTCAAATTCCATCAGGTACTTGGCTACGGTCCAGCCATCGTCGACCGCGCCGACGACGTTTTCGACCGGCACCCGCACCTCGTCGAAGGTGATGTGGTTCTGCACATGCTCGCCTGAGAGCGAGAGGATCGGGCGGACGCTGACCCCCGGCGCTGTCATATCGATCAGAAGGAAGGTGATGCCCTGCTGCGGCTTGGCGAGCACCGAGGTGCGGACCAGGCAGAAGATCATGTTCGCCTTGTGCCCGTGCGTGGTCCACAGCTTGTGCCCGGTGCAGACGAAGTGATCGCCGTCGCGCACGGCTTTCATTCGCAGCGAGGCAAGGTCAGAGCCGCTTTCGGTTTCCGAATAGCCCTGGCACCACAGGTCATCTCCATTGAGCATCCGGGGCAGCCAATGGGCCTTTTGTTCAGGCGTGCCGTGGCCGATCAGCACCGGGCCGCACATGCCGATCCCCATCGGCGAGAGCGGCGGCGCGCCAGCCTCGGCCATTTCGCGCGCGAATATATAGCGCTGCGTCTGGCTCCAGCCCGGGCCGCCGTATTCCTTCGGCCAGGCCGGGGCAGCCCAGCCGCGCGCATGGAGCTTGGCTTGCCAGGCAAGCGACAGTTCGACCGGTGCATAGACGCTGGTCATCTTGGCAGTCGCCGCGCGCATTTCCGGGGTCAGCTCGGCGGCGAGAAAGGCGCGGATTTCGTCGCGGAAAGCGAGGTCGGCGGGGCTCCAGTCAAGGTTCATGCCGCCGAACTTACAGCGCCCGGCGCGGCAGGCAAGCGCGATTTAACCGATCAGTTAAATCCGCGCGGCGGCTGGAACTCTTCGCCGCGTGCCTTTGCTGCCTTCATCTGCTCATAGAGCTCGAGGTTGTTCGACATGTTCGACGTGGTGTGATCCTTGATCGCACGATCGACCGCCTGATGCGTGCGCGGCGAAAGCGCAATCCGCAGCGCGATGATCACGACCAGCGACAGGCCCCCTAAAATTGCTTCCAACATCCGCGTTTCCCCCACAGTTGTCGAAGCCAATCATAAGGCCAAACCGTTACCGGATCGTCACCTCGCCCGTACAACCGTTTGCGCGTCGGCCGGAGGAGCAGGCTTGCGGTGGACAGGCACGCGCTTCAGCCACAGTTTGAGTGCCTCCCAGCCGATCCCGGCAACCACCTTCAGCGTCATCAGCGGCATCACGGCGAATGTGCGTAGCAGCGCCGTATCGCTGAGCCGCTGTCGCTTGAGATCGAGTACCGCGCTCAGCACTGTCCCCTGCGCATCGCGGGTGGCGATGCCCAGCACCAAACGCTCATCGGGCGCAGTCAGGCGGAAGGCGTAGTTCAGGTCCATCGGCATGAACGGTGACACGTGCATGCACTTGGGTGTTTCGTGCTGCATCGTGCCCGTTTCATTGACCTCGACCAGGTAGCGATGGCGCTCGCCGAAGGTGTTGTTGACCTCGTAGATCACCGCCGCGATCCGCTCAGCCCCGTCGCGGCAGAAATAGAGGCTGATCGGGTTGAACGCAAAACCCAGCAGCCGGGGCATGGTGAGCAGGCTGACGCGCAGACCGTCCACCTTGATCCCCGCGCAAACCAGCCAGCTCGCCACCTGGTCGCCCAGCGGGGCCTGCGATCCATCGCCGTAATCGCCCGGATGGAACGACCAGAGGTTGAAACGGCGCAGCGAAAACAGTTTGAGGCGCCGATCGAGCGGGCCAAGTTCATCGAGGTAGAGCAGAACCATCGCCAGCTGGTAACGCAGGCGGTGCCGCTTGGGTCGCAGCCGCCGGTGCATCACCGAGCCGCGGTACAAGGCGGAACCCTGGTTCATGCGGCCAGCAGTTCGCGCGGAGTGATCACGATGCGGCTCGAAGGTTGGTCGAGGTGCCAGGGACGGCGCAGACCGCCAAGCTGCTCCGCCACCGCCAATCCGGCCTGAAGCCCGTCTTCGTGGAAGCCCGCGCCCAACCATGCGCCGCAGAACCACGTATTGTGGCGGCCTTGCAGCGACCACAGCTTCTGCTGCGCCGCGATAGCCGCGCTGTCGAACACCGGGTGGTGGTATGTGCCTTGCCAGTGCACCAGCGCCGGGTCGGGCGGGCTTGCCGGGTTGAGCGTGACCAGCATGGGCGCCTTCGTCTCGATATGCTGCAGCCGGTTCATCCAATAGGTGACCGAAGGGCTTGCCCCCGGATCGGCCGAAGCGAGAAAGTTCCATGCCGACCAGACCTTGCGGCGTTGGGGCATCAATGCGGTATCGCTGTGCAGCACGGCATCGTTGCGCGAATAGCGCATCGCCGAAAGCAGGCTGTGCTCGGCGGCATCGGGACTGGCGAGCATGGCGAGCGCCTGATCGGAATGCGTCGCGATCACCACCTGGTCGAAGCGCTGCGGCCCTGCCGGCGTGTGAAGCGTCACCCCGGCGGGGTCACGCTCGATCCGGTGGACCGGAGTATTGCTCCTCACGGTACCGTCAAACTGACTCAACAGTGCCTGGACGTAGCTCCGGCTGCCGCCGCGAACGGTGCGCCACGGCGGGCGTGGGCCTGTCTGCAGCAGGTTGTGATTGTGGCAGAAAGCGATGAACGAGGCGGCGGGATAATGGCGCATGCCAGTCGCCGGGCTCGACCAGATCGCGGCGGCCATGGGGTAGAGGTGATCCTCGCGGAACGCACGGCCATACCCCCGCCGATCGAGGTAAGCGTCGATGCTTTCGTCGCCGAGCGCGGCGAGACCCTGCGGCGCCTCGCGATAGAACCGCAGCAATTCGCGCAGCATATGCCAGAAGCGCGGACGCAGCAGGTTGCGCTTTTGGGAGAAGAGTCCGCTGAGTCCGCTTCCCGAATATTCGCAGGCACCGCCACCGAGCGACACGGCAAATGACATCTCGGTCGGATCGGACCTTACGCCCAGGTGGCTGAGCAGCGCGGTGAAGTTGGGATAGGTTGCTTCGTTGTAAACGATGAACCCGGTATCCACCGCCACACCGCCCGCATCGACGGTGTTGCTGTGCCCGCCGATCCGGTCATCCGCTTCGAACAGTGTGACGCGGTGGCGCTTGCTCAGCAGCCAGGCCGCGGAGAGCCCGGAAATGCCGCTTCCAACAACGGCAATGTCGAGCGGTCGCGCGTGGCTGGCCGGGCCGAAGGCGGCGGTCTGGTCGCGGTACATTTTGAGGGAAGGCTCCTGTCGGTCACGGTTTGCGTGACCGCAGGTACGTTGCGGTCCGGGCGGTGGATGCGCCGCCCGGACAGAAAAGCGTCAGCTGGCTGTCAATTCCCGCACGTCGGTGAGCCGGCCGGTCACCGCAGCAGCCGCCGCCATCGCCGGTGACACGAGGTGCGTGCGCGCTCCCGGTCCCTGGCGGCCGACGAAGTTGCGGTTGCTGGTACTGGCACAGCGTTCGCCTGCGGGGACCTTGTCGGGGTTCATGCCGAGGCAGGCCGAACAGCCCGGCTCGCGCCATTCGAGCCCCGCTTCGATGAACACCTTGTCGAGCCCTTCGGCCTCGGCCTGGCGCTTGACCAGCCCGGAACCCGGCACGACGATCGCCCACTTAACGTTCGACGCCTTGGTCCGGCCCTTGAGCACTGCGGCGGCGGCGCGCAGGTCTTCGATCCGGCTGTTGGTGCACGAACCGATGAACACGTTCTGCACTTCGACTTCGTTGAGCTTCTGGCCCGGCACGAGGCCCATGTAATCGAGCGATTTCTGCGCCGCGAGCTGCTTGTTCGGGTCAGTAAAGCTGGCGGGTTCGGGCACCACCCCGGTGATCGGCAACACGTCTTCGGGGCTGGTACCCCAGGTGACCGAGGGCGCGATGTCCGCCGCGTCGATGGTCACGACCTTGTCGTACTTGGCACCCGGATCGGTGGCGAGACTGGTCCACCAGGCGACCGCAGCGTCCCATTCTTCGCCCTTGGGCGCATAGGGACGGCCCTTCAAATAGGCGAATGTGGTCTCATCCGGCGCGATCAGGCCGGCGCGGGCGCCGTGTTCGATTGCCATGTTCGAGACGGTCAGCCTTCCTTCGACGCTGAGATTGCGGATCGCGCTGCCGGTATATTCGATCACATAGCCGGTGCCGCCTGCTGCGCCGAGCGTGCCGGTGATATGCAGCACCAGGTCCTTGGCGGTCACGCCGGGGCCAAGCTCGCCCTCGATCCGCACTTCCATCGCCTTCGACTGGCTGAGTTGCAGCGTCTGTGTAGCGAGGACGTGCTCGACCTCGCTGGTGCCGATCCCGAAGGCTAGCGCGCCGAGCCCGCCGTGGCAGGCGGTGTGGCTGTCCCCGCAGACGATCGTCGCACCGGGCAAGGAAAAGCCCTGCTCGGGGCCGACAACGTGGACGATGCCCTGTTCGGCATCAGTCGCGCCGATCAGGCGGATGCCGAATTCGGGGGCATTCTTTTCGAGCGCGGCGAGTTGCTGTGCGCTTTCAAGATCGGCAATCGGGATGCGCTGGCCTGCACCGTCGCGCCGCGCCGTGGTTGGCAGATTGTGGTCGGGCACCGCAAGAGTGAGGTCGGGACGGCGAACCGTACGGCCGGAGAGGCGCAACGCTTCGAAGGCCTGCGGGCTGGTCACTTCGTGGACCAGATGGCGGTCGATATAGATCAGGCAGGTGCCCTCATCGCGGCGTTCCACCACGTGAGCGTCCCAGATCTTCTGGTAAAGGGTGCGCGGGCCAGTCATCGCCTGCCCGTTAGACCCGGCCGGGCGCGCGTTGCAAGCATTCCGTCGCTGCTTGCACGAATGTTAATAGCAATGTCACAATGCGTCGCTATATGAAGGCCATGGCCGCGCTTCCTCATCTGTTCCCAATCAAGATCCTCCCCGCCGACATCGACTTCATGGGGCACGTCAACAACGCGCGCTATCTCGGCTGGGTGCAAGACGCGGTGCTATCGCACTGGCACAAGCTGGCTCCGGCGGAAGCAATCGCGGCGCACGGCTGGGTCGCGCTCAAGCACGAGATTACCTATCGCAAGCCCGCGTTCCTCGATGACGAGGTGATCGCCAATGTGATCCTTGAGCGGGTCCAGGGTGCCAGCGCCTTCTACCAGACGGTGGTCAAGCGCGGCGAGGAAGTGCTCGCCGAAATCCAGTCACGCTGGTGCTTCATCGATATCGAAACACTGCGCCCCGCGCGGATCGGCAAGGAAATCGCCGCGTTCTTCTTTCCGCCCGAGCCCGAGGCTCAACCCTCCGCATAACGCGCCGCGGTCTCGCGGATCAGCGTGATCATGTTGGGCACGCCTTGGGTGCGGTTCGATGACAGCTGCCGGCTGAGTTCGAACGGCGCGAGCGCTTCGGCAATATCGCAATCAGCAACCTCGCGCGCCGGCCGGTCCTGCACTGCCGCCAGCACCAGCGCGACGATCCCCTTGGTGATCGCGGCGTTGCTGTCGGCCAGGAAGTGTAGGCGGCCATCTTCGAGCCGGGTCGGATAGACCCAGACCGAGGCCGAACAGCCGCGCACCAGTGTCGCGTCGGTCTTGAGCGCATCGGGCATCGGCTCAAGCTCACGGCCAAGCTCGATCAGCAGGCGATAGCGTTCGTCGCCTTCGAGGAAGAGGTACTCGTCGAGAATATCGGTGAGGCTGCGCATGGCGGCGCGTTTAGCCTCAGGTCTGGCCCGTGGCTAGCCGCTGAGGCCGCCCGGGCGAGTGAACGCGTAATAGATCACGTAAAACCAGCCGAGCACACCGTGGACGATGGCCCAGACCAGCGACTTGTTGATGCTCCATGACACCGCCACAGCGATGGCCGAGCCGAGGCTGATGCCCGCCTTGGCAGCGCTGCCCCCGCGGTCGTTCACAGATCGACTCCGGCGGCAATCGCCTCAAGCTTGCGGATCCGTTCCTTGAGATCGGCCATTTCGATCCGGGCCATGCCGGTGCACGCCGCCCTCGATCTCGCCGCTGCGGCTGGCCTTGATCAGGTCAAGCTCGCGGGTCTTGAGATTGAGCCAGCCCTGCCAGCCGCGCAACGAGGCCATGGCGACGATGGCGATGGCGAACAGGCCGGCACTGGCGATCTGGAAGGTTTCGCTGATCATTGCGGTTCTCCCTCAATAAACGCGACCTCAGCGGTCGCGCAGGCTTTCGATTTCGGTGGCGAGTTCGCGACTTTGCCGTTCGTCGACGGTGATCCGTTCCAGCACTTTGACCCGTTCGCGCAAGTTAGCGACCTCATCAGTGTTCGCGCTCGGAGTCTGTGCTGCGGCTTGTTGCGACAGCAACCGCAGCTCTGCCATTTTTTGGCGATGGCGCAGAAAGCTCCTGCCGGACCAGAACAAGATCCAGAATGCGGGCCAGAAGAAGGAATAGAATGCCCAGTGCATCAGTCAGTCTCCGTCGCAAGCGGCCTCAGCGGTCGCGCAGGCTTTCAATTTCGGCGGCCAGGTTGTTGGTATGGCGGCCATCGGTGGCGATGCGCTCGAGCACGTGGATGCGCTCGCGCAGGTCTTCGACTTCCTTCTGCAATTCCTTTTCCCGCGCGGTGGTCTGCGCCGTCGGCAAATGCGACTGCACCTCTTGCAGATGAGCGGCGAAATTACGCGGTCCCCACGATTTTCGGTCGGTGCCGGCCTTGATGCGCGCCAGCCGAATGGCACCCCACACGACTATGGCGACAATGGCGATAATGAAACTTTCGTGGCTCACGTCATGTCTCCCTGGACGCGTGGCTGATTAGTTGACCGTGCTGCGCAGGTCTTCGATCTGCGCGGCGAGGTCGGTGGTCTTGTCGGTGGCGATCCGTTCGAGCACGCGGATGCGGTGTTCTAGCTTTTCGACATATTCGCTCTTCTCCGGGAGCGACGGTGCCGGAACACCTTGGGCGCGCAACTCGGCAATGCGTTCCTTGTGCGCCAGGCGGCGGTTGTACATCTGGCCCAGTATCCCGACCATTCCGACCAGGCCGCCCATCGCGATCAGCAAGCCGACCACATCTCCGAAATCCATCAGTTGCCCTTTCCGGGCGCGCGCAGCGCCTCGATCTGGTGAGTCAGCGCATACCCGTTGTCAGTGACGATGCGTTCGACGTTGCCCATGCGGTCCTTGATCGAGCCCAGTTCGGCGCGCAGCGCGGCGTTCTCCTGGCTCAGCAGCTTGATCCGTTCGGCTTCCTCGCTGCTGGTCTTGGGATACAGCTTCTGCCCCCAGGTCCCGCTCAGCGGGTAGCCGTGCTTCATCTTCAGCCAGGTGTTGAGCAACACCCCGCAGGTGATCACGATGGCGATGCCAATCGCGCCCGGCACGGCCAGCCGGATGATTTCCATGACGTCTTGTGGACCCATCAGTTGTGTTCCTTGATTGCGGGCTGATCACGCAGCGCCTCGATCTGGCTCGCCACGGCGACGCCCTTGTCGGTCGCGATCCGCTCGAGCACCTTCACCCGGTCGGCGAAGTGGTCGAGCTGGTCGCGCAGTTCGGCGTTTTCAGCTCTGAGTTGTTTGGTTTCATCGGCGCCGGCGCGACTGGTCTTGCCGCCCCATTCGTCTTCCAGCGCGTAGCCGTGGCGGGCGCGGATCCAGTTGTTGATCAACCATCCAGCG
Organism: Novosphingobium sp.; assembly: GCA_046063275.1. GTDB lineage: Bacteria > Pseudomonadota > Alphaproteobacteria > Sphingomonadales > Sphingomonadaceae > Novosphingobium. The sequence continues at coordinate 15,498 of JBJTLY010000349.1, forward strand.
GTCGAGATCGCGATGATCACGACGACAAAGTCGGGACCGGCGAAGTTCACAGCGACTGCTCCTTGTCGCGGCCATCAAGCAGCGCATCGACCTTGCGGGCATCGCGCAACGCTTCGATCTGGGTGGCGACGTCGTAGCCCTTTTCAGTGACGATCCGTTCGAGCACGCGCACACGGTCTTCGAGCTGGGTGTTCTGGGTGGCGTACTGTGCGGCCCGCTCTGCCGTGTCCTTGGCCTGGATCTTGGCCATCTTCTGCTGATGGTTCGTCCATATCCCCAACATGCCGGCACCGATGCCGAAAATGGGGATGAGCACTCCAATTTCACCGATCATTGTAATTCCCCCTCAGGAAGAGTTGCTCAGCGCAGGCGTTCGATTTCGGCGGACAGCCGCGGATTGCTGCTGACGTAGAAGGTTTCGACTTCGGCCAGGCGGCGATCGATATCGCGGAACCGGGCGCGGACTTCGCGGGCGGTGCGGGTCGGCGACTGGCGCACGCCCTGCCAGAATTTCTGTTCCTGGCGGTCGGTATAGAGGTGGCCTGGCTTCTTGTCGGCGATCATCGCGAGGATGATGTAAAGCGGTATGCCGAACCCGGTTGACAGGGTGAACACTATCATCCCGAGCCGCACCCAGAGCACATCCACCCCGGTGTAGTCCGCAATCCCGGCGCAGACGCCGAACAGCTTGCCGTTGATTTTGTCGCGATAGAATTTGGTGCGTTCGCTGTTCATTGGTCGATCCCTTTTCTTGAAGCGGGGCGAGCGGATTCGGCGGCGTCGGAAAAAGTGCGGCTCAGGCTTTCGTCAAACATGTGTGGCGGCTTTTTGTCGGTCACCATGGCAATCAGGAAGTAGACTGGAATGACAAAAACGAAGAAATCAGCGCCGATGCCCATTCCAAGAAATGTGACCACGATCACGCCAATCCGGACTATCGCCACATCCCATTCGAAATACTCGGCAAACCCGGCGCAAACTCCCAAGAGCTTGCCATTGAAGGTGTCGCGATAGAACTTCTTGCCCCCGCTCATTATTTCACTCTCCCGGTTTTGCCCCGGCGCATCCGCTCCAATTCTTCGAGCTGCTGATTGTCCACTTCGCTGTCCGGAAGCAGGCGGGGAGGGTGGAATTCGGGGTTGTCTGACGCGACAAGGCGTTCGACTGTGTCCATCCGGGTGTCGAGCCGGCGGGCGAGCTGGTACAATTCTTCCAGCAGGCTTTCGTCGTCGTTGGTCAGGGTCGGCGCGGTCTTCCACTTGGTCATGTAGTGCATGATCAGCCACGGCAGGCCGATGAAGATCATTGGCACGATGATGATGGCATCGAAATCCATGGCTTAACCTTCCTTCGCTTCGCTGGAACCGGTGTTGAGTGCGGCCTTCATCGCTTCCAGTTCCTCGTCGATCTTGTCCGCCCCGGCGAGCGCGTTGATCTCGTCCGCCAGGCTTGGCTTGTTGGTGCCGTCAGCCAGGCTCAGCGCATCGGCGCGGCCTTCGGCGTAGTCGACCCGGCGTTCGAGCTGGTCGAAGCGGGCCATTGCCTCGTCGACCCGTTCGCTGGCCAGCAGCGTGCGCAGCTTGACCCGGTTCTCGGCGCTTTCCAGCCGCGCGGCGATCGCGCTCTGGCGGGTGCGGGCTTCGCGCAGGCGGGTCTGCAGCTTCTCGATGTCGAGCTCGTAAGCGCGCAGTGCATCGTCGAGCACGGTGATTTCCACCTTGAGCTGATCGGCCATGTCAGCGGCCTTCTTCTTCTCGACCAGCGCGGCGCGGGCAAGGTCTTCGCGGTCCTTGCTCAGCGCGAGCTGCGCCTTGTCGGCCCAGTCGGCCTGGAGCCGGTCCAGCTTGACCGTGTGGCGGTGCATTTCCTTCTGGTCCGCGATGGTGCGGGCGGCACTGGCGCGAATCTCGACCAGCGTTTCCTCCATCTCGAAAATGATCATGCGGATCATCTTTTCGGGATCGTCCGCCTTTTCGAGCAGCTCGTTGAAGTTGGCGGCGATAATGTCACGGGTACGGCTGAAAATGCCCATCAAGGGTACTCCAATATTGGCGGAGGTATTGGTCGTGGTGCGGCGCAGACGCTCGACTTCGCTGTCAAGCCGGGAAGTCCTCGGCGAAGCGATCGGCTCAAGCCTGATCGCTTCGCTTTCGGTCTGGGCCGGAATGCCCTGGCGGCGCGGGGACTGGGGAGCGCCATCGGGGGATGCCTGGGATTCCGGCCCAAGCGGGGAAGATGCATCAAGGCCCATCTTGCGGCTCACAAGCGCGTTCAAGCCTGCTGGGCCTGAGCCGACTGGCCAGCCGCGAAATGCGGCGCGGTGGTCAGCTGCTGCGAGAGCACGACGACGTTGCAGGCGAGCATGGCTGCCACGCTGAGCAGGATTGCCTTGTCGAGCTTGGATTTGGTCTTGGTGAACATTTGGCACCTCATGGATTGGCGTTTGTTCATCACTCAGCAAGGCGCGTGCCAATCTGACAATTGCGCCATTTTCGCCGCACTGATGGCCAAATCGACCAACGACATATGGTGACTGTTGCGCACAGTTGGGAAAATTCGCTATGTATTGGGCATGGACCGCGACGTTCAGTTCATCGGCCAATCCGGGGCCTTTCTCGATGCGTTCGAGCGCACCAGCCGCGCCGCGCCGATGCGCCGCCCGGTTTTGGTGATCGGTGAGCGCGGAACCGGCAAGGAACTCATCGCCGAACGCCTCCATCAGCTGAGCAAACGCTGGCAGGAACCGCTCGTCACGCTGAACTGCGCGGCGTTGCCGGAAACCTTGATCGAGGCGGAGCTGTTTGGTCATGAGCAGGGTGCCTTCACTGGTGCTACCAGAGCGCGGGCCGGGCGGTTCGAGGAAGCCGACAAAGGGACCCTTTTTCTCGACGAACTGGCGACACTTTCCATGGCGGCGCAGGAACGGCTGCTGCGCGCGGTCGAATATGGCGAGGTCACGCGAATCGGTTCCTCGCGCCCGGTGCGGGTCGACGTGCGGATCGTGGCCGCAACCAACGAGGACCTGCCGCGGCTCGCCGAGGAGGGCAAGTTCCGCTCCGACCTGCTCGACCGGCTGAGCTTTGAGGTCATCACCCTGCCGCCGCTGCGGGTGCGCGAGGGGGATATTCGCGTCCTGGCCGAATATTTCGGCCGCCGCATGGCCAGCGAACTGCGGTGGGAAGACTGGCCGGGCTTTTCCGACGCGGCGATGGAGCAGCTGGAAAACTACCAGTGGCCCGGCAATGTCCGCGAACTGCGCAATGTGGTGGAACGCGCGGTCTATCGCTGGGACGATTGGGGCACGCCGGTTTCGCACATCGTGTTCGATCCGTTCGACAGCCCGTGGAAGCCGTCACCGCTGTTCGCGGCGG
>JBJTLY010000350.1:0-7594 GCA_046063275.1 Novosphingobium sp.
CCAGCGCGATCACCCCCAGCTTGCCCACCACCCCGGCCCACAGCACCGGAGCGAAGCGCAGCGGATCGCGCGCGGTGAGGGCATAAACCGCGCCAAAACACGCCACCAGCAGGCCGACAATCCGGGCATCGACACTCGCGCCTGCGGTATGGAGCGCAGTCACACCGATCACCAGGTTATAGACCGCCGCCAAGGCCAACATCGCCCGCCACACCGCCAATCCCCGCATCGTCCCCTCCCCATTCCGTATCGCGGCAGGGTAAGGCGCGGTCGGCGCGGGTCAAGCCGCAGGAACCGATTGCTGAGCCCGCCGTTTTGCGGGCAGCCGATTGGAGGTTTCAGCGATGCACCAGCACCTCAGACTTGCGACCCTCGTCTGCACCGGCGTGGCAATCGGCGCAGGACTCGCCTGGGGCGTCCCGACCGAGCCGCGCAGCGCACGCAATGCGCAGCTCGAACAGCTCAGCCAGGTTCGCGTGACCACGTATCCGGGCGCTGGCCAGGCCGTGGCCGGTCCCGATTCGTACCCCATCGAATATTCGCCGCAATGGCTCGCGGTGGCGCAGGCGGCCGAGCGCGCGCGCCTGGCCAAGTTGGTGCCGCCCGATCCCGCCCCGCCGCTGGCCTATGACCAGCCGCCGCCCGAGCGTGATCTGGCGGTCGAAGGGGCTGGGATCGGGGAGCAAGACGACCCCGGCGAAGCCCTGCCCGAACCCCAGGCAGAGAGCCCGCCGCAAACCTGATTGCCCCGGACAAGGTCAGGGAGGAGAAGCGCGATGCTTCCCCTCCCCGTGCGACCCTGCGGCCCTTGCTTCGTGACTTAGCGCCTTAGCGGCACTTCACCCCGGAATCGGCGGCCTTGCCGACCACGGCCCCGCCGATCGCGCCGAGCACGGTGCCCAGCGTCTTCGAATCGCCCGGAGCGATGATGTTGCCGAGCACGCCGCCGGCGATCCCGCCGACGATCAGACCGGTGGTGCCGTCGCTGCGGCGGCAATAATAACGCCCGTCCTGACCGCGATAGACCCGGTCATTGTCCGACAGGCGGCGCTCACGATAGCGGCGATCGGTCTTGTAATAGTGATCGGCGTAATAGCCGTTATAGCGCGGATCGGGGTTGTTGTAGTCGTAGTTGCCGTACTCGTTGTACGACTGGCTATCGTAATAGCCCCAGGCGTTCTGGTCGTTGTAGTTGTCGCGGCCATAGGTCGCGCAGCCCGAAAGCAGGCCTGCCGCGGCGAGCGCGGGGAGGATGAGTTTGGCGGACATTGGATAAGTCTCCTAAAGGCCGCCCCACCTTATAACGCGCCAACTGCCCGGTTGTTCCCCTGTCCAGCGCCCCCTCCTACCGTTTCGTGATCGTCTCGCTCAGGTTCGCCACGCTCATTCCCCACTTGCGCACGGTCGAGACATTGTGCCCCACGCGCCCGCCGGGATCGATGGTCAGCACCGATTCCACCTTCATCCCGTTGAGCATGGTGTACCTGATCAGCAGGCGGCTCCCTGAAACGTCGATCGTCACCGGGCCCTTGCCGTCGCTGATCGTCCCGCCGAAATGCCCCGGCGCAATCTGGTGAAGGTGCCACTGGCGGGTCTGCGCCTTCTTGTCGCCGGCGATCGTCATGGTCTGGTCGAGCACGAATTCCCCGCCCCCGCGCATCGCGCCAAAGCCGGTGACATGGGTCGCCTTGGCCGAGGAAAACGCCGCTTTGAGCGAGCCCGAACTCTCGGTCGCGCCGCTGAAGAAGGTGATCGGATCGAACGACGGCTGCGGCGCGGCTGCGGCGGTCGATCCCGCGCAAATCAGCGCTGCGACCACGGCAGGGCCACGCATCATGCGGGCAAAGTGGCGCGGGCGTGCGCGCAAGGCTGTTTCAGTCATTCTGCGTCCCGATCTTGTGTTTTGTGAGAGCGCCGTAGCAGAGCTTGCCGCAAATGGCGCGCAATTCCGGCGGGCGCTGACACACCCCGCATTGACCGCGACAATCCAGCCGTGGACCGCTTGGACCACTGTCCAAGGCAGAATAGATTGCCTCCGCGCGCGGCGCTGTAAATGGCGGGCGGGATGGGTTCGGGGCCAGTGTTCATCGACAAGGATAAGGCACAATTCGCCCGGGTAGGAAAACGGTTTTGCAGTTGGGTAATAGCGGTATTGAGCGAGCAGTGTAGCCCCTCCCCTGTGGGGAGGGGTTTGGGGTGGGGGTTCCACGCTCGATAGGGCAGACCCCCCATCCCAACCCTTCCCCCTGGGGGAAGGGCTTTGTGGTTCAAACCGAAGGGAGCAGACGCTACTTCCCCACCAGCACCGGGGCGCTGGTCAGGTCGGCGCTGTAGGGCCGCGCCACTTCAGCGAGCACCTTGGCCTTGACCGCCGGATCGGCGGCGAGCAGCGCATCGGCCTCTTTCTGGTTCTTCGCCCGGATCAGAGCGAGGCCCGACCGGTCCCCCAGCGGCCCCGCCGAAGCGACCCGCCCCTCGGCATAGAGCCCCTTCCAGTAGAGCCGGTGCGCATCGAGCCCCGGGCCTTTAAAGGGCTGCCCCTTCTTCCACGCCGCGCCGGGTCCGAGGACGACCGCGAACAGGCGGCCCTTGGCGATAATGGGTGCGGGGGCGGTGGGGGCAGACTTGCTCTCGGCCTTGGCGGGGGCCTTGGCCTCCACCGAGGCCTCAGCATTCCGCGGCCGTGCACCCGCCCAGCCCGGCCCCGCGCACAACACCACAGCCGCCAGCAGCGGCCCCGCCCATTGAACGATTCGATCCCTCATGGGGAGCCTCATGCGCCAGCGAGGAGCGCAGCGCGCGGCTTGAGCGACAGGAAGTGCGGACGGTGCGGCGGAGGCCAAAGCACGGGCAATTCGTTCGCCCTTGTCGGTAGGACTTCGCTGCATCGACTGTCACGAGTCCAACATGATGTGCGAAACCCTGTAATGGTTGGCAACTAGGTCACTGCCAGTGGCCTGGCACATCCAAGATCAAAATCGGCTGTTCAAAAGTATGCCGTTTACCTTCCCTCGGGCCTATCGCGCCTGATAAGTCAATTTGGAACTTCAAGGATCCATTTATGTCTCCAGAATTGCTGAGAGAGATATCAAAAAGGTATCTGCTGCCTTTTTTTTCAGGTGCGAGACTGGAAGAAGGAACGATTACCTCGACAACGCGCGCGGACCGAGTTGCGTACGAGAATCTTTTATCAATCAAATTTAAGGTCAATCTAAAAGACAGATATCGGCTCGTTCTGACGAGGTCGCAGCCCTTTACTTTTTCGGTAAGCAGATCCGTTACCGAGATAGATGTAGTTCGTGCGTTTTGTGACATCTTATCCGATATGGAAACGCAATTGGAAGGCCCCCTAAAGAACGATCTCTTATCGACATTCCAGCGAAGAGTTGTTGCGAGAGCTCTTCAAGCTAAAACGGTAGAAAGCACGATCCTCAGTGGGATTGATCGCCTCGTTCAATGGGGTGAACGCTTATACGAGGGCGCACCTATTTCCGCATCACTTGGCTTTCGTGAAAGTGATAATAAGCATTATCCTACACTTTCGGAGATTGGTAGTCTCGATTTTGCTGCTGTTCTAAGTAACGGCTTCGATACCATACTCGAATTCGACCATGACCAAGGATTCATGTCTTTGCAGCCATTAGACGCCAATCAATCACTGCTCTTCAAGTCACCGATGAGGCACGGTCATATTGCGCAATGGACTTCGAGCAATAGAAGTAGGATCGCCATGACACTCAACAGACTTGGAGAAATATTGATTTTTAGAGAGAACGAGTTAATTTTTGCGCGTCGATCGGGTCGTTGGCATTATTTGACTCACGATCCCGTTATTTCGCAAATGAATGTACCTCACGACCGCGCTCTTCGGCAGGCTATATACGGAACTTGCTTAGATGCATCTTTTGCTAGAACTGGAGCGTGCATTGGCGTTGTTAGTGTAAACCAGTCGAAGAAATGGAAATCCTTGATTTCCAAAGATGATGTATTATCAGAGTGTCAATCTGTTAAAGCTAGAACCCTTCGAAAAGTCGTTCGCGGAACCCTATTTTCCAATTTAGATAGAAAAGTTCGACAAGAATTGGCTGCAATCGACGGCGCGACTATAATTGCTCACACAGGAGAGATACTCGCTGTGGGCGCCATTCTAAGGGTTCCGGGTGGAAGTGAAGGGGGCGGTCGGCTCGCAGCAGCGAAAGCCCTCTCTCAGTACGGTCTAGGGATCAAAGTTTCACAAGACGGCAGTATTACGGGATATCGGAGAAATAAGCCTGAAGCAGCATTTCGTATAATGTAAGCTGGGGTTTTGCTGCGGAGCTGACGCCTTGCCGAAAAAGCAAGATCACACCGGTGCTTTCTCCTCATCCCCCAGCCCAAGCCCAGCACTCCATCTCCACTCGCGCGCCCAAGGCCAGTCCGTTCACGCCCATCGCCGAGCGCGCGGGGTAGCGGCCTTTCTTGAAGTAGGTGGCGTAGATCGCGTTGAACTTGGGCCAGTCGGCCATGTCGGCGAGGAAGACCTGGCATTTGAACACATTGTCGAAGGTCAGGCCGTGCTGGTTCAGGGTCTTGCCGATCCGGGCGAACATCGCGCGGCTCTCGGGTTCGATCCCGCCGGGGACCAGTTTCCCCCCGCCATCCTCCGCGCCGAGCTGGCCCGAGAGGTACAGCACGTCTCCCACCCGCACCGCGCTGGAGAAGGGATAGGGCATGTCCGACGGGGTGAAGATCGGGCCGGCGGGCGGCACCTTGTCCTTTGCTGCGGTGGGGCCGGCGACGAGCGTCAGCGCGGCGAGGGCGAGTGCGGCGGTGCGTGCAGGTCTGTTCATCCGAAAAGCCATTGTCCGAGCATCCTGTTGAAGGGGAAGGTGAAGAATCCGGCGATCAGCAAGGCGCCGAGTACCATGCCGCGCACCGCGCCGCGGTGGCGGCGCCAGTCATGCTGGCGCGCGCGCAGGACGATCAGCGGGACCTGGATCAGCGTCCACACCGAAAGCAGGTGGATCACGCTGAAGTGGCCGGGGTTGATCACCCGCACGAACAGGCTGGCCGCAGCGGTGGTGGCCATGGCGGCGACCCAGACATAGCCGAGCATGCGGTGGCGGCGGTCGCCGCGGCGGCGCAGCAGCATCACCGGGGTGAGCCCCACCGCCAGCACGATCGTGCCGAGGTGCGCCCAGATCACCGTCGGCACTCTGGCCCAATCGGCCTGCCCCTTGATCACCGCGATGACCACGCAGGCCAGCAGCACCATGGCGCCGAGCGCCAGCGCGCGGTCGAACCGGTCGGGCCTCAGCAATTCGGGCGCGCGCGGCGCCTTGGCGGGTGCGGCCGCCCGCGCGGTGCCGCTATCGATTGTGCTTGCGTCCATCGGCCCCGACATCGTGCGCGCTTTCCCCCTGCGGACTGTCCCCGCGCAGGTGTGCCACGCCTTTTGCCCCATCGCCAGCGGCGATGCGCGACCAGTGCAATCAGCCCGCCGCCGCGCGGGTCAGTACTGTGCGGTTGCGCACCAGCCATTCGTCCTTGGCATCGTCGGTGAAGTCGACCTGCTTTTCGGTGGTCACCCGGTTCCCGTCGCGGGTGGTGACTTCGCGGATGTGCGCGGGGCGGTTGTCATCCTCGCCGTCGAGCTCGGTGACCAGCACCCAGTGCGTGGCGTCGCTGCCCGCCTCGATCCGCAGCTTCGCGGTCTCGTGTTCGGCGGGGCGGCCGGCGCGGTAAGTGCCGCTGTCCTCGGTCACCCCGTCCTTGGCGAGCAGCGAGACGGTGGTGATCCACACGGTGCCCGTCTTGGGGCCATCGTCGTAAGCGCTGGTGCGGATCTGGGTGACCCCGTCGCCGACCATCGCGATGCTGGTCTTGAACGGGATGCCTTGCCACTTGCCCGACTGGTAGTCGCGGTATTGCAGCTCGGCATTCCACTCGCCCGCCAAGCTGGCGCGGGCCTGCGCGGCGGTGAGCGCGGGGGCGACATTGTCCGCGCCCGCGCCGCTCGCCATAGCCAAAAGCACCAAGCCGGCGAGTGCGGCGGCCCTAGTCATGCTCGCGGTCCCCCGCGCCGATGTACAATTCGCGCCCGCCTTCGTTGTAGACCCGGCTCATCTCGGCCATGCCCTTCTCCGCCTCGTCCGCCGCGATGAATGCGTCGCTGTCCTGGTTCTGCTGCTTGGCGAAGGCGCGCACCTCCTGCGAAATCTGCATCGAGCAGAACTTCGGCCCGCACATAGAGCAGAAGTGCGCGGTCTTGGCGCCTTCTGCGGGGAGGGTCTGGTCGTGGTATTGCTCCGCCGTGTCCGGATCGAGCGAGAGGTTGAACTGGTCGCGCCAGCGGAATTCGAACCTTGCCCGGCTCAGCGCGTCGTCGCGGAGCTTGGCGAGATTACGGTGCCAATTTGCTCAACCCCCAAACTCACCCCGCAAGCCCCAGCACCAATTGCAACGCGGTCTGCACCGCATCCATATCCGCGTCATCCAAGACGCCAACCCGTGTTCCGAGCTTGCTGCGCGGGATGGCGGTGAGTTTCTCGGTCATGACATGTGAGGCACAGTCCAGGCCATTTTCGGGCGAAGCCTCCACCAAGGGGCGGAAGTGGCGTTCTGCGTCGGGCTGCGCGGTGAAGCCGCAGGTTATGACGGACTCGGTATCGGCCAGCACATCGGACTGGAGGATCAGCGCGGGGCGTGGCTTGCTGCCATAGCCGGGCGCGCCTGAAACGGTCCAGATTTCGCCGCGTTTGGTCAAGCGCGTGAAGCGCCGCCCGGCGGACCGTTTGGCCCCCAGTCGTAGTCCGGCTCATCCGCCATCAGTTCGTCGTAGTTCTGCTCCAGCCAGCGATTGTATTCCGCCTCTTCCTTGCTGGCATTGATTGCGGCGACTTCGCGCTTGATCCCCGCAAGCACCTTGGGATCACGCAGATCGGGCACCCAGATCTGCTTGAGCCGCAGCCCTTGCGCGCGCTTGGCGGCGCGGTAGCGGGCGGCGCGCTGCGCTCCGGTGAGGTTCTGGTGCATGTTCATGGCATGGCTCCGTTACATGTAACGTAGGCTTTGCCACGAGACTTTGCAATCGGGGATGGCTCCGATCCGGTTCAATCGTGCCTCAATCCTCGTACCAGGGCTCACCCTCGATCCGCCCCATCAGATCGAACTTGGGTTCCTCGTCGGCTTGTTCAAACAGCGACTTGCCATCCAGCCGGACATCGAAGGAATCGAGGTTTGCAATTACATCATGAATGCCGCCGAGACGCTCTTCCTGAAGTAATCTTGCCACGACATCTCGCTGTTCTCCAGTCATCGACAGGAGCAGGCGTTTTCGCTCGGCCTCATCGGCATTCAAAGCAAGGTCACGATCATTGGTGCGCTCGGCGTGGCCGTTGGCCCGGATGCGGTTGGCGATGACCGAACTGCGTGCGAGGTCGGCCATGGCGTCGATGAAATCTCTATAGGTGCTCCTCACGCTCAATCTCGCTCCCGCTCCCCAGCCCCCATGTACAGTTCCCGCCCGGTCTCGTCGTAGACCTTGCTCATCTCGGCCATCCCCGCCTCTGCTTCCTCAGCGGTCAAGGCGGGTGCCCCTCCACCATGCTGCGCA
>JBJTLY010000351.1:0-4428 GCA_046063275.1 Novosphingobium sp.
TGCCGCCAATGCTTTTCTCGCCACCAAGATCACTTTCATCAACGAGATGGCCGATCTGTGCGAAAAAGTCGGTGCCGATGTGCAGGATGTCAGCCGCGGAATCGGGATGGACGGGCGGATCGGGGCGAAATTCCTCCACGCCGGGCCGGGTTACGGCGGCTCGTGCTTCCCCAAGGACACGCTGGCGCTACTCAAAACCGCCGAGGATTACGAGGCCCCGACCCGCATCGTTGAGGCAGTGGTCGCGGTCAACGACAGCCGCAAACGCGCGATGGGCCGCAAGGTGATCGAAGCGCTCGGCGGTGCAGACGCAGCACGCGGCAAGAAGGTCGCCATGCTCGGCCTGACCTTCAAGCCCAACACCGACGACATGCGCGACAGCCCCGCAATCGCGATCGCGCTGGCGCTGGCCGACGCGGGCGTGGCGGTTTCCGCCTACGATCCCGAAGGCATGGAACTCGCCGCGCCGCTGATGCCCGACGTGACGATGGCGGCAAACACCTATGCCGCGATCGAAGGCAGCGACGCGGTGGTCATCGTGACCGAATGGGACGCCTTCCGTGCACTCGATTTCGACCGGATCAAGCGGATCGCCAATGCTCCGGTGCTGGTCGACCTGCGCAACGTCTACAACCCGGCGGAAGTGCGCAGCCGGGGCTTTGCCTATTCGAGCGTCGGGCGGGTTTGAAATGCGGTGGGCTGGTGGGGGCATCGCTACGCTGCATTTCATGGCTGCAGCACTGGCTCTGGCCAGCGCAGACCGCTTGACGGCCCAGGCTTCGGATTCCCTTGCTTCACTTCCAGTTGCCGACAACGACGCCTTGCGGGTTTGCGGGTTGCTGCCACTAAGCAGAATTGAAACTGCCGATCCTGAAGAAAGGGTCGCGCTGACGGCAGATGCGACCTGGTTCATCATGGAGCAGGAGAAGGACACATCAGTGGAAGCCTTCATGGCTTCAGTGAAGGAGCGCCTGCGCAGCGACCTCGCAAGTCCCGATTTACCTCGGATTCTTGAGTCAATCGAAACCCTTGCCCCGTTATGCGCGCAGCGCTGGCCGTTCAGTCAGCGCAGCTATCCCGTTGCCTTGCCAGTCTCGCAGTTTGATCGTGCGGGGATATGCGCGATGGCGGGAGCCATGCTCAGCGGCATGGCGCGGAATGGAAGGGCGCCCGCCACCTACGCGGCAGCCCAAGTGGTCATATCCCATACAACGTCGATCCTGTCGGAAAAAGCGTTGGTGAAACATGGTTTCAAACTCCGTCCCGGATCGACTGCCATTGGATCGGCTTGGCTCAAGGCGGGGCATCGCATCGGCAATCTGAACACCATTCTGACTGCCTGCAGCAAGGCCTAGACCCGGCGAACGATGGCTCGGTACAGTTCCTTGTCCTCGATCGAATAGTAGAGCCAGATCTCGCCGTTCACGACCACCACCGATGCGGCGAAAGCGATGTCGGTGTCGGTGCGCTGGTCGCGCGGCGGGGGCACGATCAGGGGCTCGATGCAGCGGTCGACCACGCGGGTGTATTCGGCGTCGAAGGCGATCCAGCCGATCCGCCAGCGGGCATCGTGCGTCGCGCCGTTGTAGAACATCACCGGGCAATCCTTGTCGGTGGTGAGCAGCGGTCCAGTTGAGAGGTGCCAGGCATCCCACGCATCGGGACGCGGGGTGAAGGGCTCGGGCAAATGGCGCCACGGCCCGGCCACATCATCGCTCACCGCAAGCCCGATCAGCGAGGCTTCGTCGCGGGCATATTCATAGAACATCCGCCAGCCGCCCGACGCCGTGCGATCGACCGTGGCTTCCTTGAGGTTGCCTTCCGACGGTGCGCTGGGCATCGCGATGCCGCGCTTTTCGAGCCGGTCGATCGACGGGCCGACTGCGTAGAGCATCTCGCCATGGCTGCGCGTTGCATCGACCCCGGTGTAATAGACCACCACCCGGCCATCGGGCGCGAAGACTGGCGTCGGATCTTCGCAGCCGCCGATGTCGGACGGCCCCGGCCCGGGCGAGAGAACTGGCGCATCGGTTGCGCTGAACGCCAGCCCGTCATCGCTGGTCGCCAACCAGATCGTGCCGGTATCGCCCTGCTCGCCAAGCCGAGGCACGGCGCGGACCAGCGTCGCGAACCGGCCTTCGTCCGGCTGCCAGAAGTAGGGGCTCATGAGATCGCGCTGCGATACCGCAGCATTACCATGCATCGTCACCGGATCGATCTGGTCGATGACGAAATCGACCTTGGGGTTCACGCTTGGGGTACCGGTCACGCTTCGCCGACAGACATCGCTTGCTGCAGCGCGGCGGCGATGTCGGTGATATCGTAAGGCTTGGTCACCGTCGGAATCGAGGCAAAGCCTTCAGGGTGCGCCCCGGCGCCATAGCCACTGGCAAAGATCAGCGGCACACCCATCGTCACCAGCCGGCCCGCCAGCGCATAGCTGGTATCGTTATGAATGTTGATGTCGAGGATCGCCATATCGGGGCGCGTCCCATTCAGCGCTGCCTCAGCCGAAGCAAGGGTCGCGTGCCCGTCCACTTCGGCGCCCGCGTCTTCGAGCATCTGTTCGAGCAGCATGGCAATGATCGGCTCGTCTTCGAGCACCAGCACGCGCTGTTCCTGGAAAATCACTTCACTCACCGCACCGCCGCTACAATGGTGCAGACCACTCCGCCAGCAGCGAATTCAAGCGTGGCATCGGCCAGCCGGTGGTTGGCGATGCCGCGGCGGATGAGCTTGGTCCCAAATCCGGTGCGTGTCGGCGGGACCACTGGCGGCCCGCCCTGCTCGCGCCACTCCAGCCGCATCATCGGTTCCGCGCCGGACGTGTCGATGTCCGTCATAATATCGACCGTGCCCATATCGGTTGCGAGGGCCCCATACTTGATCGCGTTGGTGGCCAGTTCGTGAATGAGCATGGCCAGTGCCACGGCGGTTTGCGGCCCCAGGTCGCTATCGGAGCCGGAGATGGTCCAACGCTCAGACTGCGGGCCGACAGTTGCATCCATGGCGCTGTTCATCACCTCGTACAGTCGGGCAGCCTCCCACTTGCGCTCGGTCAGCAGCGAATGCGCGGCCGATAGTGCATCGAGCCGCCGGTTGAACACCTTGTAGGCCGCCTGGCCTCCTGCAACGGACTTGAAGCTCTGCATTGCCAGGCTCTGGACGATCGCCAGCGTGTTCTTGACCCGGTGATTGAGCTCATTGATCAGAACGCGCTGCTGTTCATCGGCGCGGACCTGGTCGGTAACGTCATAGCCCTGAACGAAGATCGCGGCGACGTTGCCTTCGGGTCCGGTGATCGGCTGGTAGACAAAATCGAGATGGCGATCTTCGACTGGATCACCGTCATCGTTGTGCAGCCGCACTTGCACGGCCTTGCCTACAAAGGGCTCGCCGCTGTGATAAACCCCGTCGAGCACTTCGATGAACCCCTGGTCGATAACCTCGGGCAAGGCTTCTGCCACGGTCTTGCCCAGCAGTTCGCGCCCGCCGACCAGCCGCCGATATGCCGCATTGGCAAGCTCGAAGCGGTGATGTTCGCCCACCACCAGCGCGACGAAGCCCGGTGCCTGTTCGACCATCTTGCGCATCCGCGAGACCTGTTCGCGCGCTTCGGCATGGTTTCGCTCGACCGCGCGGGCGCGGCTGACCAGCCCGGCATTGTCGCGCAGGGTGCGCAATTCATGCAGCTCGGTCACATCGACGGTGTGCTGGAGGATATGGGCGACCGCGCCGCCTTCATCGCGCAGCGGACTGTGCGTTGCGCTCCAATAGCGCGATTCCATCGTGCCATCAGGCTTGTGGATCGGATAGTGGATGAGTGCGATCTCGTCGCGTTCGCCGCTGTCGAGGACGCGATGGAGCGAGGCGGCCAGCTGGCGGTAGCTGTCCGATTCGGGATCGGCCGGAAAAGCTTCGAACAGGTTGCGCCCGATCAATTCGTCTTTTTCACGCATGGTCACGCGAGCGTAGGCTTCGTTCAACCAGACGATGTCGAAGCGGGAATCGAACACCACATAGGGATTGGGCGAAATTGCGGTGAGGCTGTCGGCATGCGCGAAAGGCTCAAAGCCAGGTGACATTCGCTTCCCCCACAGCCACAATTGTCGTGGCTTCGGAGCCAAACGCACCAGCGGCGATTGCGTTCCGGAGGAAAATGCCAGGGGGCCTGTAAGCCGGGTTCTGTAGCGCGCACCCGTATCCGAAGACGCGGCACGTGCTGGCAGCCATTCCTCTAGGCCATGCGTTGCCGCATGGCTCAAGCAACCAACCCGGGCGGTCGATGCGAAACACACCTGCTGATCCTCGCGGACCAGCGCGCCGCCCCTATTCGGTCTTGCTCCGGGTGGGGTTTGCCGTGCGGTGCCTGTTACCAGCCACCCGGTGCGCTCTTACCGCACCCTTTCACCCTTACTCCAGCAACCC
>JBJTLY010000352.1:0-18599 GCA_046063275.1 Novosphingobium sp.
GCGTGGACATCCGTCCCGGCAACATTCTCGAATACGAAAAAGGCATCTGGAAAGTTGCCAAGACCCAGCACACCCAGCCCGGCAAGGGCGGGGCCTTCATGCAGGTCGAGATGAAGAACCTGATCGACGGCCGCAAGACCAACGTCCGTTTCCGCAGCCAGGACACGATCGAGAAAGTCCGGCTCGATACCAAGGATTTCCAGTACCTTTACGCCGATGGCGACAGTCTGGTGTTCATGGACAAGGATAATTACGAGCAGATCAATCTCGCCAAGGACCTGCTCGGCGATGCCGCAGATTTCCTTCAGGACGGGATGGATGTGGTGCTCGAACTGTGGGACGAACGTCCGGTCAGCGTCGAGCTGCCCGCGCAGATCGAAGCCACGATCGTCGAGGCTGATGCGGTGGTGAAGGGGCAGACTGCCTCATCCAGCTTCAAGCCCGCGATGCTCGACAACGGCGTGCGCGTGATGGTTCCGCCGCACATTGCCAGCGGCACCCGGATCGTGGTCGACGTGTATGAGCGCACTTACGTCGGCAAGGCTGACTAGGCAGTACCATGGCCGTTATCTCCGCGATCATCCGCGTCATGGAAAAGGCCGCGCGCAAGGCCGGCCAGCGCCTGCGCCGCGACTTTGGCGAGGTTGAGCACCTCCAGGTCAGCCGCAAGGGACCGGCCGACTTCGTCTCCAAAGCCGATCAGCGCGCCGAACGCACGCTGTACGATGAGCTGCTTTTGGCGCGCCCTGATTGGGGCTTTGTGCTAGAAGAAGGCGGCGTGATCGAGGGCAGCCCGACCAGCCCGCGCTGGATCATCGACCCGCTCGACGGGACCAGCAACTTCCTTCACGGCATCCCGCACTTCGCGATCTCGATCGCCGCGCAGGAGCCCAAGCTCGATGGCAGCGGCTGGGGCGATGTGGTCGCGGCGCTGGTCTATCAGCCGCTCACCGATGAAAGCTACTGGGCCGAGCGCAGCCGCGGTGCGTGGCTCCAGGACCGCCGCCTGCGCGTGTCATCGCGGCGGCATCTCGATGAAAGCCTGATCGCCACCGGCATCCCGTTTGCGGGCCGCGGCGATGCGCCCGAATGGACCCGAATCTACAACGCGCTTGCGCCGCAAGTTGCAGGCATCCGCCGCTTCGGCGCGGCTTCGCTCGATCTCGCCTGGGTCGCCTCGGGCCGGTTCGACGGGTTCTGGGAAAGCGACCTTCAGTCTTGGGATACGGCGGCGGGATGTCTGCTGGTGCGTGAAGCCGGCGGCTTCGTCACCGACTGGCGCGGCAATTCGCAGCCGATCTGCGACAAGCAGGTGCTCGCCGGAAATGACGTTCTGCATTCGCGCATGCACAAGGCGATTGCGGGAGTTCTGAAGGGCGGCTAAGCGCCGCTTGCTGCAGTGCCCCTGTGGCGGAATGGTAGACGCGAACGACTCAAAATCGTTTGTCGAGAGACGTGCCCGTTCGAGTCGGGCCAGGGGCACCATGCGCTTGTCGAACCGGATTGCGGTTGATCAATGATCCCGCAATCGGATTATCCGATCAATGCCGACGGAAATTTAGGGTGGCGCGCGGCCGCCTTCTGACGCTAATCGATTGCAGCAGTTCAACATCGATCGAGGGGAATGATCATGCAACTCAAGGGTTCACAGACCGAGGGCAACCTCAAGGCCGCGTTTGCCGGTGAAAGCCAGGCCAACCGCCGTTACCTCTACTTCGCGCAGAAGGCTGATATCGAAGGCCACAACGATGTCGCTGCGGTGTTTCGTTCGACTGCCGAAGGAGAAACCGGACACGCCCACGGCCACCTCGAATATCTCGAGGAATGCGGCGATCCCGCGACCGGCGAGCCGATCGGCGACACCGTGCTGAATCTCAAGGCCTCGATCGCCGGCGAAACCCACGAATACACCGACATGTATCCGGGCATGGCCAAGACCGCGCGCGACGAAGGCTTCGACGAAATCGCCGACTGGTTCGAAACCCTCGCCAAAGCCGAGAAAAGCCACGCCGGCAAGTTCCAGAAGACGCTCGACGCGCTGCTCGCCGACGCGTGATCCTACCGCCGCCTCCGGAGTAATCTCCGGGGGCGGCACGTAATTTGGGGGCCCACATGGAAGGCAGCCTTGATGCGCCCACGCGCCACGTCATTCCGTGGCAGGATGAGGCGTGGTACGACGAGGTGGCGCTCGATACCGAGCTGCGCCGGGTGTTCGACATCTGCCACGGCTGCCGCCGCTGCTTCAACTTGTGTGACAGCTTCCCGATCCTTTTCGACGCGATCGACGAGAGCGCGAACGAGGAAGTGGAAGACCTGACGCCGGCGCAGATGGCGAGCGTCGTCGATGCCTGCACGCTGTGTGACATGTGCTTCATGACGAAGTGTCCCTACGTACCGCCGCACAGTTTCGATCTCGATTTCCCGCACCTGATGCTTCGCGCCCGTGCGGTCGAGCATCGCAAGGGGCAAACCTCGTTCGCCGATCGCCAACTGGCGGAGATGGACCGCAACGGCCGGCTGGGTACGATCGCTTCCGGTCTGGCCAACTGGGCGACCAAGGAAGGCAACGGCCTGACCCGGCCGGTGATGGAAAAGACGCTGGGGATCGACGTTCGCGCTCACCTGCCCAAATTCATGGATATTCCGCTGACCAACCAGGCCGCCGGGATCGTTCCGCAGCCCAATCCCGATGGCCCCGCCTTCGGTCGCAAAGTCGCGATCTACGCCGGATGCCACGATCAGTTCAACGATGGCGCGCCAGGCCTCGCCACGATCAAGGTGCTGGCGCACAACGGGGTGCAGGTACGGATCGAGCATCCCGATTGCTGCGCCATGCCCAAGCTGGAAAATGGTGATCTTGCGGCTGTGTCGAGCGCTGCGCAGCGCATCTCGGCGCATTTCGCGCCCTTGATCGAAGAGGGCTGGGACATTGTTCCGCTGACCACCAGTTGCGCGCTGATGCTCAAGTTCGAATGGCCCTTGATCGAACCCGGCAATGCCGCGGTCGAACTGCTCAGCAAGCACACTTTCGATGTTGCCGAATACGTCGTGGCCCTGAACAAGCAGACCGGGCTCGCGCCGATCCCGGCGATGCCCGCTTCCATCGGCGTACACTTCGCCTGCCACGCCCGCGCACAGAACATGGGGCCCAAGGCGATGGAGATGCTGCGCCTGATCCCCGGGGCCAAGCCTGCGCTGACCGAGCGCTGCTCGGGCCATGGCGGCAAGTGGGGCATCTTCAAGGAGAACTTCGATCGCGCGGTGAAGGTAGGTCGCCCGGCAGCGCGCAACCTTAGCAAGGACCAGCCCGACCTGATCGTTTCCGAATGCCCGCTTGCCGGCCCGCACCTCAAACAGGTGATCGCCAGCAGCGGCACCACCCCGCCGGAACGGATCGGACACCCGATCGAAGTTCTGGCCAAGGCTTATGGACTGTAAACGAATGCCCCGCGACCAGCGCACCATCACCGCTCAGGATATCATGCCGCTCGACCAGTACGAACTGATCCGCGCCGACAAGAAGAGCGAGGCGATCGCCCGCAAAGCGCTGACCCGGCTCAGCCTGGGGCCCAATGCCACCGTGCTGTTCGAAAACTGGGATTCGATGTGGCTGCAGATTCAGGAGATGCTGCGGATCGAGAAGGGCGGAGCGGAACAGCTGGCCGACGAGTTGGCGGCTTACGATCCTATGGTGCCCAAGGGCGCCGAGCTGACCTGCACGTTGCTGTTCGAAGTGGCGGACGAAGTGCGTCGCGACGCTTTCCTGCGCACCCTCGGCGGGATCGAGCGGCACCTGTCGATCCAGGTGAGCGGGGAAACTATCCCCGCACGCCCCGAAGGCGATACCGAGCGGACGCGTGCGAGTGACAACAAGGCAAGTGCCGTCCACTTCCTGCACTTCGACTTTTCACCGGCGGCGATGGCGGCCTGGCGCAGTGGTGAAGGGACCGCGATGCTGGTTTGCGACCACCCGAACTACGGTCACGCTGTCGTGATCGGGGCGGACACACGCGCATTTTTGGCGCGCGAATGTTTTTGACCGTCAGTCGCCGCTGCCCGAACCGCCTGAGCGGTGCGCTGAACTGGCGGTAATTCTTGCGATGTCCTGCGCGGTCGGCGTCGGCGGGGCAGAAGGATGGATCTCGGCCGGTTCCTGTTCGTTCCCCGGAGGCTGAGGCGGCTTCGTCGGATCAAGCGGGTCCGAACTCCACCGAGATTTCGCCTTGCGCTGGCCGAGACGATCTGGAGCGACCGCGTGCTGCGGTTGAACCGGCGGCGCATAGCCGCCACCACCACCGCCACCGCCGCCGAAGTTGCCCCCTTCGTCATTCCCGAATCTTGCGGCGCCGACATTGTTGGCGATCTTCAGCGTCGTCGCCACTTTCCTGGTACCAAGCTTCTCGGCCTCGGTGGCGGCGAGTTGGTTCTTGGCCTCAACCGCCTGGACCTCCGCCCGCGCGCCCCAGTCTTCCCCGCTGGCGAAAACTGCGAGTATTCCGGTCAGCACGACGGTCGCCACCGCAAAGTGCTTGAGCATCTTGGGTGAAAGCGCAGAGGTGGTGGTTCGGCGAGCCATGGCCTTGGCTTTTACGCGCGAAGGTTAACCGCCGCGTCGAGCTCTATGGTTACGAAACGATTGACGGCCGCCGGAGCGAAAGGGGCGCTCCGACGGCCGTCGTTTCTCCTCCCCAGGAGAGGTGTGCGGTGGTTTAGGCCGCGAACTGGTTCATCGTGTTGTCCTTGCCGCCAGCCTTGAGCGCGGCTTCACCGGCGAACATTTCCTTGTGATCGTCGCCGATGTCCGAACCCGACATGTTCTGGTGCTTCACGCAGGCGATACCCTGACGGATTTCCTGGCGTTGGACGTTCTTGACGTAGCCCAGCATGCCCTGCTCGCCGAAGTATTCGCGGGCCAGGTTGTCGGTGCTGAGCGCCGCGGTGTGATAGGTCGGCAGCGTGATCAGGTGGTGGAAGATCCCGGCGCGCGCCGCAGCATCGCGCTGGAAGGTGCGGATCCGTTCGTCTGCTTCGGCGGCCAGTTCCGAAGTGTCGTAATCGACACTCATCAGCTTGGCGCGGTCATAGGCTGAGAGATCCCTGCCCGCTTCGCTCCATGCATCAAACACTTGCTGGCGGAAGTTCAGCGTCCAGTTGAAGCTGGGAGAGTTGTTGTAGACCAACTTGGCACTGGGAACGACTTCGCGGATGCGATCAACCATGCCTGCAATCTGCGCGATGTGCGGCTTTTCGGTTTCGATCCAGAGCAGGTCGGCGCCGTTCTGCAGCGAGTTGATGCAATCGAGCACGCAGCGATCTTCACCAGTACCGGTGCGGAACTGGTAGAGGTTTGAAGGCAGGCGCTTGGGGCGCAGCAACTTGCCGTCGCGGCTGATCAGCACGTCGCCGTGACCAACTTCGGTCACTTCCTCGCAATCGAGGAAGCTGTTGTACTGGTCACCGATGTCGCCGGCTTCGCGGGTGAAGGCGATCTGCTTGGTCAGGCCGGCACCAAGAGAATCGGTGCGGGCAACGATGATCCCGTTTTCGACGCCCAGTTCCATGAAGGCGTAACGGATCGCGCGGATCTTCGCGAGGAAGTCTTCGTGCGGCACGGTGACTTTGCCGTCCTGATGGCCGCATTGCTTCTCGTCCGAGACCTGGTTTTCGATCTGCAGTGCGCAGGCGCCGGCTTCGATCATCTTCTTGGCGAGCAGGTAGGTCGCTTCAGCATTGCCGAACCCGGCGTCAATGTCTGCGATGATCGGCACGACGTGGGTTTCGTGATTGTCGATCGCGTGTTCGATCGCCTTGGCCTTGACCGCGTCACCCGCCGCGCGCGCCGCATCAAGATCGCGGAACATCATGCCCAGTTCGCGCGCGTCGGCCTGCCGCAGGAAGGTGTAGAGTTCCTCGATCAGCGCGGGAACGCTGGTTTTCTCGTGCATCGACTGATCGGGCAGGGGGCCGAATTCGCTGCGCAGCGCCGCGATCATCCAGCCCGAGAGGTAGAGGTAACGGCCCTTGGTGGTGCCGAAATGCTTCTTGATCGAGATCAGCTTCTGCTGCCCGATGAAGCCGTGCCAGCAGCCGAGCGACTGGGTGTAGTTGGCCGGATCGGCGTCATAGGCGGCCATGTCGCGGCGCATGATGTCCGCAGTATACTTGGCGATATCGAGCCCGGTGCGGAAGCGGTTCTGCGCGCGCATCCGGGCGATCGATTCGGCGTTGATCCCGTCCCAGCTGGGCTGGCTGGCGATCATCGTCTGGGTCTGGGCGATGGTATCGGTGTAAGTCATGGCTTGTCTCCGAGGGAGCGGTTGTCCAGTCGATAGGCCGCAGTGCCGCAATTCCGGTAAGAGAAATTACAAGATTTGTTGTCCTGTTAGCCCGGTACGCGCAGTCATGTTTGCAATGTTGTAAAGGTTATGACAAAAGCGGGTATGGCCGAACCCAGCATCCTTGCCGGACCAAGCATTCGCCGCCTGCGCCGCCGCGAGGGTCTGACTCAGGCGGCGATGGCCGCGCGGCTGGGCATCTCGCCCAGCTATCTCAACCTGGTCGAGCGTAACCAGCGCCCGCTTTCAGCAAGGCTGCTGGTCCAGCTGGCCGAACAGTTCGATTTCGATCCGCGCAGTCTGCGCCAGGATGAGGCGGTTGGCGGGGTCGACGGTCTGCGCCGCCGCCTGGCCGATGAACGCTTTGCCGATCTTGCGATCGACCGCGACGAGATTGCCGAATGGCTTTCAGCCGCACCGCAGGCGGCGCTGGCCTTTGCGCGGCTGTTCGACGCGAGCGGTGGCACGTCCGGAGGAACGCAGGAGAGCGATCCCGCGGACTTGGTGCGGCGCGAGATTGAGCGTTGGCGCAACCATTTCGCCGATCTCGACCAAGCGGCGGAATCATTGTCGGATGAACTGCGGCTGTCCAACGCCGATATCGGCGCCGCACTGACCGAGCGGCTCCGGCAGCGGCATCAACTCTCGGTTCGGGTCCTGCCGGCCGATGTCATGCCCGATGCTTTGCGGCGGCTAGATCTCCACGCCCGGCAACTTCAACTGTCCGAACTGCTCGACCAATCATCGCGCAATTTCCAGATCGCAGTGCAGCTCGCCATGCTCGAACAGCGCGAAGAGATCGGCGCGCTGGCGGATGGCGCGGGCTTTGCCGATCGCGCCGCCTGGCGGATGTTTCGCCGCCACCTGACGGGCTATTTCGCTGCGGCGCTGGTCATGCCCTATGGCCGATTCATGCGCGCCTGCGAGGATACCGGGTATGACCTCGCCGTACTCCAGCGCCGCTTCAATGTCGGGTTCGAGCAACTGGCCCACCGGCTGACGACCTTGCAGCGCGTCGGGCAGCGGGGCCTGCCGTTCTTCATGGCTCGGCTCGACCGGGCGGGGCAGTTCTCGAAGCGCTATGCCGGGGCGAGCGGCACCGTGATGCTCGAAACCGGGGTCAGTTGCCCGCTGTGGAACGTGCACCAAGCGTTCGAGCGTGCCGGGCGGATCTGCGTCCAGAACATCGAGTTTACCGACAGCGCGGGTCAATCCTCGCAATGGTTCACGCTCGCGCGAACTGTGCAGGGCAGCGGCACCTTGGGGAGTGAGGGGGCACAATTCGTCGTCGTCCTCGGTCTCGACGCCGCGATGGCGGGCCAACTCGCCCAAGCACGCGGGGCGACGCTCGGTCGCAGCGATGCCGAGCGGACCGGGCCCGGATGCGCACTGTGCCATCGCCCCGATTGCCAGCAACGCTCGCTCCCACCGCGCGGCACAACCCTGCAATTTGACGAACGCAGTCGCGGGCTGACCCCCTTCCAGTTCGCCGGGTGATTTTCGCAGACTGCGTTAACCAAGCGCTGTAAAATTTACCGACATTTCACCTTCGGGGCTTAGGCAGTCTGGCGAGACACTGCTTAAAGGGCCGCGACCGGACAATGATCCGCCTTTTCAAACACTATATCCCGCATGCGGTGATCCTGCTGGGGCTGATCGATATCGTCCTGCTGCTCGCCGTGGGCGAGGGGGCATGGCGGCTCCGCGCCAGCCAGATCGGCATGGACCTGACACCTCTGGCCGAACGTTTCTGGTCACTGGTCGGCTATGCCGGAGTGGTCTGGACCGCGATGATTGCAGTGGGCGTATATGGTGGGGATGCACTGCGCTCGATGCGCTTCGCCACCGCCCGGCTTTTGGTGGCGGTGTCGCTCGGCGTAATCGCGATTGCTTTCCTCGATTTCCTGGTCGGCGGGCACACCTTCTGGCGCTCGACGCTGGCTTACGCGATGGCGGGGTCGGTCCCCGCTTTGGTCCTCAACAGGCTGATCGTCGGCGGCATCCTCGGCGCCTCGGCCTTTCGCCGCAGGGTGTTGGTGCTCGGTGCGGGAAATCGGGCTGACCGGCTCAGGCAATTGTCGGAAAAGCCCGAGAGCGGATTTGTGATCGTCGGTTACGTGCTGATGACCGAAAGCGTGCCGGTTGTAGCCGAGGCGATCCCGCGCGGCGCGATCAACAACTTCACCCGCCATGTCGAAAACCTGGGCGTGAGCGAGGTAGTGTTAGCGCTGGAAGAACGGCGCAATTCGCTGCCTTTGTCCGACCTGCTGCGGATCAAGACCACAGGCGTTCACGTCAACGACTTCTCCAGCTTCATCGAGCGCGAGACGGGCCGGGTCGACCTCGATTCTGTCAATCCATCGTGGCTGATCTTTTCGGACGGCTTTTCCTCGGGCCGCGCCATTTCCAGCTTCGCAAAGCGGGTGTTCGATGTGTCGGCCAGCGCGCTGCTGCTGGCGCTGACCGCGCCGGTCATCGCGCTCTTCGCGCTGCTGGTGAAGCTCGACAGCAAGGGACCGGCCTTCTTCCGACAGACCCGGGTCGGGCTGTTCGGGCAGGATTTCGACGTGATCAAGCTGCGTTCGATGCGCACCGATGCCGAAGCCAATGGCGCGCAGTGGGCTGTCCTGGACGATCCGCGTGTCACCCGGCTTGGCCGCTTCATCCGCAAGACCCGGATCGACGAACTGCCGCAAACCTGGTCGGTGCTGAAGGGCGAGATGAGCTTTGTCGGCCCGCGCCCCGAACGGCCCGAATTTGTCGCCGATCTCGAAGAACATCTGCCTTATTATGCCGAACGCCACATGGTGAAGCCGGGCATCACCGGCTGGGCGCAGATCAACTACCCCTACGGCGCTTCGGTTGAGGATTCGCGCAACAAGCTCGAGTACGATCTCTACTATGCCAAGAATTACACCCCGTTCCTTGATCTGCTGATCCTGCTCCAGACGCTGCGCGTTGTGCTGTGGCACGAGGGAGCGCGCTGAGGTGGAATTCGCTCACGGCCTTTGGGGGGCGATCATCGCCGCGCTCTGGTCGGCGGGAGCTGCCGGCTGCCTGATCGCGGCGCTGTGGTTGCAGCGCCGGCGCCAGACCTTCGGGCCTGCCCAGCAGGCCGTGATCGTGGCCGCCGGGGTGACCGGATTATCGGCGATCACCGGAGCGCTGGCAGGGATCGCTGCCTCGGTAACCTCGCTCGCCGAATCCTTGCGCAACCTTGCCTGGCTGTTCGCACTCTACCGGCTGTTTGCCGTCGATGGCCGTCATGCGTCGATGGGCCCGGTGCGACCGCTGGTTGCAGCGCTGGTCTTCGTCGAACTGACCCAGTCAATGATCTGGGCCTGGCTCGTGGCGCGCGGATTAGAGCCGGAAGGGGTCATGTTCCGCACTTTGACGATGTTCCACCTGCTGGTAGCGATCGGTGCGCTGGTCATGTTGCACAACCTTTATGGCGGCGCCTCAAGTTTGGCCCGCCGCGTGCTGCTGGGTCCCTGCGCCGCGATGGCACTGATCTGGATGATCGATCTCAACGTCTACGCAATCGGCTACATTGCCGGGACCACGCCGACGATGCTCGCCGCGCTGCGCGGTCTGATCGGCTTGCCGGTGGCAGCGCTGCTGGTGCTAGGCGGTATGGGCGCGGCGGGGAATGCACGCTTTCGGCCGTCGCGAACGGTGGCGTTTCGTTCCGCTTCGCTGCTGCTGATCGGCGGCTATCTTGCTGCTCTGGTCGCAGTCTCGCAATGGCTTGCTCGGAGCGGCGGCGATTTTGTGTCGCTGCTGCAACTGGCACTGGTCGCGGCTGCAATCGGCGCAACCGTGGTGGTCCTGCCCTCGCGCCGGATTCGCGGCTGGCTCCAGGTCACCCTCGCCAAACACCTGTTTCAGCACCGCTATGACTATCGCTCGGAATGGCTGCGCTTTACCCGCACGATTGCCGAAAATACCGGCGACCATGCGAGCCTTGAGGAGCGCGTGATTCGCGCAATTGCAGATATCACCGACAGCCCGGCCGGCCTGCTGCTGACGCCGTCGGACGCTGGTCCGTTCGAGCTGGCGGCCAGCTGGCAATGGCCGATGGCGCAGGTGCCGGCCGAAGCACTGCATTCGGCGGCGGTACGCGCGATCGAGGCGCGCGCCTATGTCGCCGATCTCGACGCGCTGCGGGCCGGGCGGGCCGATCCGGCAACCCTGCCGCCGCTGCCCGAATGGCTGCTCGGCGAACCGCGTGCCTGGGCCCTGGTGCCGCTGCTTCACTTCGAGCGCATGGTCGGCGCGGTTGTGCTGGCGCGCCCTGCGCACGCGCGCCTGCTCGACTGGGAAGACTTCGATCTGCTGCGTGTCGCCGGACAGCAGCTCGCTAGCTACCTCGCCGAACATTCCGGACAAGCCGCGCTGGCCGAGGCCGCCCGGTTCGATGACTTCCACCGCCGGATCGCCTTCGTAATGCACGACATCAAGAACCTGGCGAGCCAGATGGCGTTGCTGGCGCGCAATGCCGAGCAGCATGCCGAGAATCCCGATTTCCGCGCCGACATGCTGGTGACGTTGCGCAATTCTGCGGACAAGCTCAATGCGCTACTTGCGCGGCTTTCGCGCTATGGCTCGCCTGCAATCGCTGCGCTTGAGCCGATGCGGGCCGACGAAGTGGCCGCTACGGTGGTCGATCAGCTCAAAACCCGCCACCCGGTGGTGCTGGTCGAGCGCGAGCATGTCAAAATCTCCGCCGAACGTGGCTCGCTCGAACAGGTCCTGCTTCACCTGGTGCAGAACGCGATCGATGCCAGCGGACCTGATGCAACCGTCTTTGTCCGGGTTGCTGCAGAGCAGCTCTACGGATTGATCGAAGTGACCGATTCCGGCTCCGGGATGAGCCCCGAATTCGTCCGCAGCCGCCTGTTCAAGCCGTTCGATTCAACCAAGCAGGGCGGGTTCGGGATCGGTGCCTACGAAGCACGCGAGCTGGTCCGGGCGATGCGCGGGCGGCTCGATGTCGAAAGCCGCGAAGGGCTGGGTACGCGCTTCACCGTGCGCCTGCCGCGGGCCGATACAGCCCAAATGATTACCAAGCTCGCCGCCGCTGGCGGTGACGAAAAGAGGGTCGCCTGATGGCCGATAACAAACCCAAGCTGCTCATCGTAGAAGACGATCCGGGCCTGCAGGCGCAGCTCAAATGGGCCTGGCCAGATTTCGAGGTGATCATCGCCGGCGACCGGGCCAGTGCCATCGCCGCGTTGCGCAGCGAGGAACCGGCGGTGGTGACGCTTGACCTCGGGCTGCCGCCAGACCCCGATGGGACCAGCGAGGGCTTTGCCGTGCTCGATGCAATCATGGCCTTGAAGCCAGACACCAAGGTGATCGTCGCCTCGGGCCACGGCGCGCGCGAATCCGCGCTGCAAGCCATCGCCAAGGGTGCTTACGATTTCTACCAGAAGCCGGTCGATATCGAGGCGCTGGGCCTGATTGTGCGCCGCGCGCTGCAGCTCCATCAGATCGAGAACGAGAACCGCCAGCTTGCCGCGCGGGGCAGCGATGACAACCGCGTGCTTGGCCGGATGATTACCGCCGCGCCCGAGATGATCAAGGTCGCGCGCACGATCGAGCGGGTGGCCAACACCAACGTCTCGGTGATGCTGCTCGGCGCGAGCGGGACCGGCAAGGAATTGCTCGCCCGCGGCCTCCACGATGCGAGCGACCGCGCAGGCGGTGCCTTCGTCGCGATCAACTGCGCGGCGATCCCCGAGAATTTGCTCGAAAGCGAGCTGTTTGGTCACGAAAAGGGTGCCTTCACCGGGGCGGTCAAGACCACCGAGGGCAAGATCGAGATGGCCAATGGCGGCACGCTTTTCCTCGATGAGGTCGGCGACATCCCGCTGCCGCTGCAGGTCAAGCTGCTGCGCTTCCTGCAGGAACGGGTGATCGAGCGGATCGGTTCGCGCAAATCGATCGCCGTCGACACGCGGATCGTCTGCGCGACGCATCAGGATCTGGAGGCGATGATCGCCGATGGCCGGTTCCGTGAGGACCTGTTCTACCGTCTGGCTGAGATCGTGGTGCGAATTCCCGGTCTAGCCGAGCGCGCAGGCGACCCGGTGCTGCTCGCCAAGGCCTTCCTCGCGCGCTTTGCCAAGGAGATGAACCCGGCGGTCAAGGGCTTCGCCCCCGATGCGCTTGCCGCGATCGACGGCTGGGGCTGGCCGGGCAACGTCCGCGAGCTGGAGAACCGCGTGAAGCGCGCGGTGATCATGACCGAGGGCAAGCTGGTCAGCGCCGCCGACCTTGATCTGGTTGCTCCCAATGAGGGCGGAGCGCAGGTGCTCAACCTGAAATCGGCCCGCGAAATCGCCGATCGGCACGTGATCCGCCACGCGCTTGCGCGTAGCGAGGGCAATATCTCAAGCACTGCCAAACTGCTCGGGATCAGCCGGCCGACGCTCTACGATCTCCTCAAGCAATACGACATGCAGGCTTAACGCGATGATGCGCCGCTTGATCCTTGCTGCCACCTTGGCGACCTTGGTCGGGCTCTCCGGACCCGGTCAGGCCATGCCCGGCGCGGCGCAAGACAGCATGGTCAAAGCGAACAAGGCGCTCGCCCGCGGTGACGGAATCGGCGCAGAAGCCGAGCTGCAGCGCGCGCTTCAAGCTGGTGCGACCCGTCCAGCGGTAGCCGCCGCGATGGGCGAAGCGCTGATCGATCAGGGCGCTTTCGACAAGGCGCGGGGATGGCTGGGGCCGGGGCAATTCGCCCCTGCCGAAGCCGGACACGGCTGGCGCATGCTCGGCCACCTTGAACGTGTTTCGGGCAATCTGGGGGAAGCCGGCAAGGCGTTTGACCAAGCGCTGAAAGTCTCGCCCAAGGACCCGCTGCTGTGGGTCGAAATCGGGCGAATGCGTTACAGCGGCGGCGAGCAGTTGCTGGCGATTGACGCCGCCGAGCGCGCTGTTGCCGCCGGGCCTGCGGATCCGCGCGCGCTGGAATTCAAGGCTGAACTGCTGCGCGACGCGCTGGGCTATGAAGCCGCCATCCCGCTCTATGAGCAGGCGCTTGAGGCCAAGCCTGACGATCTCGGCCTGCTGAGCGGCTATGCCGGTGCCCTGGGTGATGCCGGGCATGCGACCGAGATGCTGGAGGCAACCCGCCGCATGCTCGCGATCGCACCCCACAGCCCGCGCGCGTTCTATCTGCAGGCAGTGCTTGCTGCGCGCGCTGGTCAGATCGATCTAGCCCGCTCGCTGTTCAACCGCACCAAGGGCAAGCTGGCGAACGTCCCCGCCGGGATGCTGATGCAGGGCCTGCTCGATCTCGAGGCTGGCAACGCCAACCTTGCCGCAGACGAGCTTTCCGCACTGGCCAATCGTCAGCCTGTGAACGAGCGCGTTCTGCTGCTGTTGGCGCGCGCCCTTTACGAATCGGGGGATTTCAACCAGCTTTTCGCACGCTTCGACGCGCTGGCGCAGCGCGGCGATGCCTCACCCTATCTGCTCACCCTGCTTGGGCGCGCCTATGAAGACCAGGGTAATTACGCCGCAGCCGCGCCGCTACTCGACCGAGCCAGTGCGGCCGCTGGCCCGGCGGTGCTCCCCGCGGTGGAAGGGGCCAGCCCGGCTGAACTGGGCGCGCGTTTTGCGTCTGATCACGCAGCGCTGGGCGTGGCGGTGCCTTATGTCCGCAGCCTGCTGGTGGCGCATGATAGCGCGGGAGCCGTGCGGGCAGCGGGCGCTTTCCTTGAGGCCCGGCCGAATTCAGACGATGCCTTGGCCCTGATGGGCGATGCCGAATTGGCGAATGGGGCACCTGCTGCGGCGCTTGGCCATTACGATCAGGCGAGCAAGGTTCGCTTTCCCGAGCCACTGCTCTTGCGGATGAAAATCGCGTTCTTGGCGTTAGGCGAACCGCAGTCGATGCAGCCGATCGCCGCTCGCTATCTCGCGGCTTTTCCGCAAAGTTGGTTGGCGGCCCGAATCTCGGCCCAATTCGCAGCGCAATCGGGTGACTGGGACAGCGCCGTGATACTGCTCGAAAGCCTGCGCCAGCGGGGCGGCAACCGCGATGTGCGGCTGCTGGCCGACCTGAGTTTCGCGCAGTTGAAGAGCGGGGATGCCGCCGCGGCGGTCGAAACCGCCCAGCGCGCCTATGCTTTGCAGCCAAGCAGTGCGATCGCTGCCCAGGCGTTGGGCATGGCGCTGGCCGAAGCGGGCAGCGACGCACCCGGCGTGCGCCAACTGCTGCTTCAGGCGCAGCGCATGACTGGCGACAACCCCCTGATCCAGGCGGCGCTGGCCAAGCTGCACTAAGCTCTCGACAAGCGGCGGCACCTTGCCCAAAAGCCAATTTAATCGATCGATGAAATTGGTGAGGGACGTGCAATGGCCGGGGTGCTTGACGGGGTTACTGTAATCGAGTTGGCGGGGATCGGACCCGGGCCGTTCTGCGGCATGATGCTTGCTGACCACGGTGCCCGGGTGATCCGGGTCGAGCGGCCGGGAACCAGTGGCCGGTTCGGCGATGGCGGCAACCGCGACATCCTCAACCGTAACCGCGAGCGGATCGAGCTCGACCTCAAGGATCCGTCCGCAATCGCGTCAATGAAGGACTTGATTGCGGGTGCCGATGCACTGATCGAGGGGTATCGGCCGGGGGTGATCGAGCGAATGGGGATCGGTCCCGATGTTTTGCTCGGCATCAACCCAAAACTGGTGATCGGGCGCATGACCGGGTGGGGACAGGAGGGGCCGATGGCGCCGCTTGCCGGGCACGACATCAATTACATCGCCTTGTCGGGCGCGCTCCATTCCTATGGCCGCGCGGGTCAGAAGCCGACCTTCCCGGTCAACGCTGTCGGCGATTTCGGCGGCGGCGGGATGCTGCTGGCTTTCGGCGTGGTCGCAGGCATCCTGCATGCGCGTGGCGGCGGGCAAGGGCAGGTGGTTGATGCCGCGATGGTTGATGGCGCGGCGATCCTTTCGGCGATGACTTACACCTTCCTCGGCAACGGCCAGTGGCGCGATGAGCGCGGGGTCAACCTGCTCGATAGCGGCACGCATTTCTACGACACCTATGAGACCAGCGACGGCAAGTGGATCTCATTGGGATCGATCGAGCCGCAGTTCTACGCCTTGCTGATCGAGAAGACCGGCCTCACCGGCGATCCCGATTTCGCCCAGCAGATGAACCCGGCGCAGTGGGGCCCGCTCAAGGACCGGATGACCGCGCTGATCCTGACCAAGACCCGCGACGAATGGTGCGCCATCATGGACCAGACCGACATCTGCTTCGCCCCGGTGCTGAGCCTGCGCGAGGCGCCGCAGCATCCGCACAATGTGGCGCGCAGCACCTTCGTCGAGGACGGCGGCATGGTCCAGCCCGCACCCGCGCCGCGCTTCTCGGCCACTCCCGCGCCGCCGGTCTCACTCAGCGGACGCTAGTGCTCGCCCGGATCGATCCGATGGTGCGACTGCTGGCGGTCGCGATTGCGCTGGCGTTTGTGCTGCCGGTGACTGCGGGGTGGCGTGATCTGGCGCAGTTCGTGTCGAATGCAGCGGTGTTCCTGCTGTTCTTCCTCAACGGCCTGCGCTTGCCGCGGCATGAAGTCATAGCGGGGCTGACCAATCACCGCCTGCTCTACCCGCTGGTTGCCTGGTGCTTTGGCGCGATGGCCCTGGCAGGGTGGGCTGTGTGGCAGCTTGGCAGCGGCTGGATGCCGCCATTGCTGGCGCTGGGTTTCCTCTACCTCGGTTGCCTGCCTTCGACTGTGCAATCAGCAACTGCATATTCGTCGCTCGGCGGCGGCAATGTCGCAAGTTCGGTGGTCGCCGCCGCATTGCTCAATATCGTCGGTGTTTTCGTTACCGCGCCGTTGTTCGCCGCGCTCGCGGGCAGTCAGGGCGGCGGGCTCCATGCCGACGGCTTGCTCAAGGTCGCGACAATCCTGCTGCTGCCCTTTATGCTTGGGCAGATCGCGCAGGGCTGGCTGGGCGGCTGGGTCAAGGACCATCGCCAACTCGCCACCTGGTTCGATCGCGCCTCGATCGCGATTGCGGTCTACGTCGCCTTTTCGGGCGCGGTCGAGCAGCGCTTCTGGAGCCGGGTGGATGGCCCGGGCTGGTTATGGCTGGCTGGCGGGACGGCGCTGCTGCTGATCTTTGCCCATGGCGGGGCCTGGCTGCTTGGCGGCGCGTTGCGGCTCGATCGCCCCAATCGCATCACCATGCTGTTTGCCGGGGCGCAAAAGAGCATCGCAATGGGCGCGCCGCTGGCCTCGGTACTGTTTCCACCTGCGGTGGCTGGCGTGGTTCTACTTCCGATCCTGCTGTACCACCTAGTCCAGTTGGTGCTGGCGGCGCCGCTGGCTGCGCGGCTCAATAATGCTCGGGATGCCGCTTCCGGTGCCGGATAGACCAGCTGACCGAGGCCACGATCAGCACCGCGCCGATCAGGCCGGTCACCGCATCCGGCACTTCCCAGCGCGCTGATACCAGCATGATCACGCCCAGCGCGATGATCGCCCAGAACGCGCCGTGTTCGAGATAGCGATATTCGGAAAGCGTCCCTTGCTGCACCATCAGCAGGGTCAGTGAACGCACGAACATCGCCCCGATCGACAGGCCCAGCGCGATCACGATCATGTTGTTTGACAGGGCGAAGGCCCCGATCGCCCCGTCGAAGCTGAAGGTTGCGTCGAGCACGTTGAGATAGAGGAAGGCACCAAGGCCCGAACGGACCATTGCGCCCGCCGCCTTGAGCCGTTCCTCGCGCAATTCGAGCGCCTTGCCCAGCGCATGGACCGCCAGGAAGGTCGCGATGCCGAGGATGCCGGCGATCAGGTATGTCCACTTCTGCTCTGGCGGCAGGTAACTCCCGACCAGCCACAGTGTCAGCAGCACCACCACCGTCTCGATCATCGGGACCACGCCCAGCCGGGTCAGTTGCTGCTCGACCACGTGGATCCAGTGCACTTCCTTGTCGGAATCGAAGAAGAATTTAAGCCCGACAAGCAGCAGGAAGGCGCCGCCGAACCCGGCAATTCCGGGATGCGCATCGTGCATGATCGCTTCGTATTGGACAGGATGCGACAGCGAGAGCTTGAGCGCTTCGACCGGCCCGATCCCTGCAGCGACGGCCACGATCGCGAGCGGAAAGAATACGTACATCCCGTAAACCGCGAAGATCATGCCCCAGGTCAGGAAGCGCTTGCGCCACAGCTCGTCCATGCCTTCAAGCACGCTGGCATTGACCACTGCGTTGTCGAAGCTGAGCGATATTTCCAGCACTGCCAGCACGGTCACGATCCACAGGACCTTGAGCGCGCCGAACAGCGTGCCACTTTCGGACCAGCCGTACCAAGTGCCCAAGGCCAGGCACGCCAATGTAAACAGGATCGAAATCCGGAAATGCTTGAGCATGGCGGTTCTGCTTACTTCGGCTGGTAGGTCTGGTCGATGCCGGGGAAGCTGCGCGAACGCACTTCGGCGGCATACTGGGCAGCGGCGGCCGAGATCGTCTCGGCCATCGTGCCATAGCGCTTCACGAAGCGGGGCACCCGTTCGAACATGCCCATCATGTCTTCGGTGACCAGCACCTGACCATCGCACTGCGCCGATGCACCGATGCCGATGGTCAGGCATGAAACGGCCTTGGTCGCCGCGATTCCGATCGGTTCGACCACCCCTTCGACCACGATCGCGAATGCCCCGGCCTGATCGAGCGCAACCGCATCGGCAACGATCTTGTCCGCCTCGGCCTGGCTGCGCCCGCGGGCGGTGTAGCCACCGAGTACGTTGACAGCCTGCGGGGTGAGCCCGACATGGCCCATCACCGGGATGCCGCGCGCGGTGAGGAAGGCGACTGTCTCGGCCATCGCCGCGCCACCTTCCAGCTTGACCGCAGCACAGCCGGTTTCCTTGAGCAGCCGCGCGGCACTCTCGAAGGCCTGCTGGGGTGAGGCCTCGTAGGCCCCAAACGGCATATCGACCACCACCGCCGCATGGTAGCTGCCGCGCACCACCGCCGCGCCATGCGCCGCCATCATCTCGAGCGTGACCGGGACCGAAGAGGGCAGGCCGTA
This sequence comes from Novosphingobium sp., assembly GCA_046063275.1. GTDB lineage: Bacteria > Pseudomonadota > Alphaproteobacteria > Sphingomonadales > Sphingomonadaceae > Novosphingobium. The sequence goes on from JBJTLY010000352.1 coordinate 18,404, forward strand.
GATCACCTGCCCAAGTGAATCCCCAACCAGCAGCAGGTCGCAATGCGCATCGAGCAACTGCGCCTGCCGCGCGGTGTAAGCGGTGAGCATCACCACCGGCTCGGCGGTCACGCCATCGACCTTGCGCTTGCGGATCGCGGGGATGGTCAGCCGCTTCATCGGCGCCGGGGTCGGATTGGCACGGCTGGTCGCGGTG
>JBJTLY010000353.1:0-10687 GCA_046063275.1 Novosphingobium sp.
CCACACGCGGTCATCACCTGGGATGCATCGGGATCGTCGATCAGCGCCAGCAGCAAGTGCTCCAGCGTCGCGTATTCGTGGCTGCGCTCCGACGCGTTGGCGAGCGCGGCGTGCAGCGTCTTCTCAAGGCTTTGGGCGAAACTGGGCATCTAAGTGGGTCTCCGCTCAGGGATAGACACCCCGCAAGGTGAATTTGGCACTTGCGGAGAATATGAAGGCTTGTGGTTAACCAAACCTATATGGCCAGATCTATATGGGAACGCCCTGCTGCGGCGAAAAGGCCGGGGCATGCCCATCAAGTCGATTTGCCGAAAAGCGCGTCAGCAGCGGCGCGGTGCGCGGCAGACTTGTCACGGTGTGCCTTGATCCGGGCAATCTCCGCCTCGAGCAAAGCAACCCGCTCGTCGAGTTCGGCCAGCGAATAAGGATCAAGGCTTTCCTTCGCCAGTGCGGTGGCAGCATCGCCTTTGGGCCGGGGCAGATCGTCGTCCATCGTGGCTGAGAATCGGACGCTGCGGCCTTGCTGTCAACACGGCAGCAAGCTAGAGCGGCAGTCGAGTGGCTTCGCTGCAACAGGGGTTGTCAAGTGACTGATATTGTTCCGCAATCCATGAAGGTGGCGAACTTTGATGCGCCGGGTGGACCCGAGGTGCTGCGGCTTGTCGATGCGCCGGTGCCGCAGCCGGGTGCGGGTCAGGTCCTGATCAAGGTTGCCTTCGCCGGAGTCAACCGACCCGACGTGATCCAGCGCCAGGGCTTCTATCCGCCGCCACCGGGCGCTTCGCCGATCCCCGGGCTGGAGATTTCGGGAGAGGTCGTGGCGCTGGGCGAAGGCGTCGAAGCGGCGCTGTTGGGGCGGAAGGTCTGCGCGCTCGTTTCGGGCGGCGGCTATGCGCAATATTGCCTTGCGGTCGCCGATCATTGTCTCGATGTTCCTGTCGATCTGCCGCTCGACCAGGCGGCTGCGCTGCCCGAGACGCTGTTCACCGTCTGGCATAACGTGTTCGAGCGCGGCTGGGCCAAGGAGCGTGAGACACTGCTGGTTCACGGCGGGACCAGCGGGATCGGGACCATGGCGATCATGCTCGCCAAGGCGTTCGGGCTGACGGTGATCGTCACCTGCGGCGGCGCGGACAAATGCGCGGCAGCGCTGGAGATCGGGGCCGATCATGCGATCGACTACAAGGCGAGTGACTTTGTCGAGGAAGTGGCCCGGATCACCGATGGCAAGGGCGTGCAGCTGGTGCTCGATATGGTCGCCGGCGAATATGTGGCGCGCAATCTCAAGTGCCTCGCCGACGATGGCCGCCACGTGACGATCGCGGTGCAGGGCGGCCTTCAGGCCACCATAAACATGGCCGAAGTGATGCGCCACCGACTGACCCTGACCGGATCGACGCTGCGTCCACGGTCGAACCAGTTCAAGGCGCTGCTCGCCCAGGAAATCCGGCAGCTCGCCTGGCCACTGATCATCGGCGGCGTGATCCGCCCAGTGATGGATCGGACCTTCCCGCTAGCGGATGCAGCGGGCGCGCATGCCCGGATGGAAGCGGGGAGTCACATCGGCAAGATCGTACTGGCGGCGGGTTAATCTTCACCTGAGCCGTTGTCGCCGCCGGGGTCCACACCCTGTGCGTCGTTCATCGGCCGCGATGCCTCTTCGGCCCGTGCCTTTTCGGCGTATTGCTGGCGGCGCGCAGGGGCATTGGGGTCTTCGCCGAAGGCTGGGTTGCCATAGGCTGGTGCAGGTTCGCCAGCCCGGTTGTCGTTTCCGTCATCTCCGCCGTAGATTGATCCGAGACGGCCCATGTACCAGTCCGGATTGCGTTCCATGTCCAGCGCGAGCTTGAGCTGTTTCGAATCGGTCACCAGCGCCAGTGCGCTGAGCAGTTCGGAAAAATCCTTGCTCGGCTGAGCAACATCGCCCCCCTCTTCCAGCTTGCTGCGCATGTCCTCGACAATCTTGCGCAAGGCGCGCTCAACCTTGAATTCGCTGATCTGCTGCGCCTTGCCTTCGAGCTGGAGCTTGAGCGGCGGCACATCGACTGCGGCATGGACCACGGTCGCCTTGCCGCCGTCGAGAGCTTCGAAGGTCAGGCGGATCGTGGCGGGAAAGCTGCCATCGCCGGGGACCGTGTAAAGTACCTCGTCCTTGCTCGGCGCCGAGCGTTCGATCCTCAGGCCGGGGAACAGACCGGAGAACTTGGTATCGATCGCGGCGCGGCCCAGCACATCCTTCACCCGGTCAGTCGGGCGTGCGATTTGCACCGAGAAGTCCTCGCTGCCGCTTCCGCAACCACTCAGGAGCAGCAGCGCCAGCAGTGCCGCCAAGATCCCTCGCAACATGACATTCGCCCCCAAGCCAAAGGTCTCAATCCGGCTCGATCAATTAGCGCCGACCATTTAACATTGGGTTTGCAGCTTGCCCCGCCGCGCCTTTGCGCCTAGATGCGTGCCCGACTGGCCGCTCCGCAAGGGGCGGCCCTATCTATTTTGGACGGAGACGCAGTTCTCCCTGTCGGAGTTTTTGGCCGTGACCCAGCCCACCCCGCTCATGCCGCATGCAACCGCCTCGTGGCTCGTCGACACCACCGCGCTGAGCTTTGAACAGATCGCCGAATTCTGCGGGCTGCACATCCTCGAAGTGCAGGCGATGGCCGACGATCTGGCCAGCTCGAAGTACACCGGCCGCGATCCGGTGCGTTCGGGTGAACTGACCATGGCCGAGATCGAAAAGGGCCAGGCCGATCCCAACTATTCGCTGGTCATGCAGAAAGCTCCGGCGCAGGTCAGCCGCACCAAGGGCCCGCGCTACACCCCGGTGTCGAAACGCCAGGACAAGCCCGATGGTATCGCCTGGATCCTGCGCAGCCATCCGGAAATTTCGGACGCACAGATCGGCAAGCTGATCGGCACCACCCGCAACACCATCGCTGCGATCCGCGATCGCAGCCACTGGAACATCGCCAACATCCAGCCCAAGGATCCGGTCACGCTGGGCCTGTGCTCGCAGCGCGAACTCGACGCGATCGTGGCCAAGGCGGCTAAGAAGGCCGGGCTGATCGATCAGGCGGGCGACGATGCGCGGCTGGGCGATGACCGCGCCACGCTGATCGAGGAGCTGCGCGCCGAGCGCGAAGCCCACGTCAAGGAAGCAGCCGAAGCGGCACAGGAAGCAGAAGCGGCGGCCTGGCTCGATCCAAACGCGCTGCCGAAGCGGCGGGCGAAACGGCCGGCGAAGCGGAATAATCGGCGCAACATTTCGCTGACGCGGGACCGGTTTCCGGCTAAGCCGCTTACATGGCTGTCAATAATCCTGCGAGCGAGCCCTGGCTGGCGCACTACGCGCATGCCTGCGCCTGGGACCTGCCGCTGCCGCCGCTGTCTCTACCCGAAATGTTCGCGGCATCGGCCGAGCGGCATGCTTCCCAGCCTCTGGTCGACTTCCTCGGTCGGCGCTTCACTTACGCCGAGCTTCACGCCGAGGCACGCGCCTTTGCTGCGGGCCTGCAAGCGCTTGGGCTGACCAAAGGCGACCGGGTCGGGCTCTATCTGCCCAATGTGCCGCTGTATGTTGCGGCCTATTACGGGGCGATGCTGGCCGGGCTGACGGTGGTCAACTTCAGCCCACTCTACACCGCCGAGGAATTGGGCGCGCAGGTCGCCGATTCGGGCACCCGGCTGCTGGTTACGATCGATTCGATCGCCCTACTGCCGACCGCGCTCAAGGTGCTCGACGGCAGCGCACTTGAACGCTTGGTCGTGGCCCCACTCGGTACCATGTTGTCGCCGCTAAAGCGACTGGCGCTGGCGCTGCTTGGGCGCAAGTCGCTTTCGCCCATTCCCGAACGTGGCGATGTCAGCCTGTGGTCGTCCCTTCTCGGCAAGAGCCAGCCCGAACCGGTTGAGCTTGACCCTCTGCACGACCTTGCGCTGCTGCAGTACACCGGCGGCACCACCGGTACCCCCAAGGGCGCGATGCTCACTCACCAGAATCTGTCGGCCAACGCCCGCCAGGTCGCGGGAATCGATCCGGATGCCGGGCAGCGCGACATGATCATGGGGGTCCTGCCGCTGTTCCACGTCTTCGCGAACGTCTGCGTGCTTAATCGCACCGTGGCGAACGGCGGGTGCATCGCGATGCTGCCGCGGTTCGAGGCCAAGCAGGCGCTCAAGACCCTGCAGCGGGTGAAAGCGACTGCCATGCCGGGAGTGCCAACCATGTTCCAGGCGCTGCTCGACCATCCCGACATGCCGCGCACCGATTTCTCAAGTCTCAGGATCTGCATCTCGGGCGGCGCACCGCTGCCCTTGCCGCTCAAGGCTAAATGGGAAGCGGCGAGCCATTCGCGACTGGTTGAAGGGTATGGCCTCACCGAAACCTCTGGGGTCGTCTCGACCAACCCCTACGAGGGTGAGGAGCGGGTCGGAACGATCGGCCAGCCGCTCCCCGGTACCCATGTCCGCTTGCTGGGCCGCGACGATCCGGCCAGCGACGCTTCAGCAGGGGAGCCGGGCGAGCTCGCCATCCAGGGGCCGCAAGTGATGCAGGGCTACTGGCAGCGACCCGAAGCAGCGGCGGCCGCATTCGCCGACCGGCCCGACGGCCGGTGGCTGCGCACCGGCGATGTCGCGACGATTGATGAAGCCGGCTACATCCGGATTGTCGACCGGATCAAGGACATGATCGCGGTGGGCGGCTTCAAGGTCTTTCCCAGCCAGGTCGAGGCCGTGTTGCTGACCCATCCGGCGGTGAAGGAAGCGCTGGTGATCGGGGTGCCCGATGCCTACCGCGGCGAAATCCCGCGCGCATACGTGACGTTAAACGGCGAAGCGAGCGGCGAGGAACTCAGAACCTGGCTCGACGCCCGGGTCGGCAAGCACGAGCGGGTAGATCAGGTGGTTGTGCGTGAAAGCCTGCCCAAGACGATGATCGGCAAGCTCGACCGCAAGGCACTTCGCGAAGAGCTGGGGCTTTAGCTCGCGGCGAGCGACACTACCGAAGCGCTGTCATCGGCAACACTGCGCGGGGCAAAGCGGCCATCGACTTGCGCGCCCTGTTCGATCGTCAGCGTATCGTAGTGGACATCGCCGTGGATCCGGGCGGTCTTGAGCACGACCAGTTCGCGTGCGTTGATCGTGCCGCGCACCGTGCCCGATAGCCGGGCGCTTTCGGCGGTCACCCCGCCGACGATCTCGCCGCTTTCGCCTTGGACCAGCGAAGTGCAGGCGACATCGCCTTCGACCCGGCCATCGATGTGCAGATCGGCCGATGCCGTGACATCGCCCTTGATCTTGATGTCAGCGCCGAACACCGAAAAGGTCGAATTGGCCATGGCTTTAACCTGCGTGCGCGGCGCTGCTTGCGCCTGGTTTCTGGAGAACATTGGTGGCTGCCTCAAGGAAGGGGCGGGGATTGACCGGGCGGTCGTTTATGCGGACTTCGAAGTGCAGGTGCGGACCCGTAGAGCGGCCGGTGCTGCCGATCTGGCCAATCTGTTCGCCGGGGACGACCTGCTTGCCGAGCTGGGTGCGGAACGCCGAAATGTGGGCGTAGCGGGTAACGAGGCCATTGCCGTGGTCGATCTCGACGCAGTTGCCATAGCCCGAACGCTGGCCGACGAAGCTGACCGTCCCGCGTGCTGCGGCATAGATCGGGGCGCCATATGGGCCCTTGAAATCGAGCCCGGGGTGGAATTCGCCGCCGCCGCCGGTAAACGGATCGGCGCGGAAGCCGAAGCATGAGGGAATGTATTCGAAGTTCGCCGGCATCGCCTGTGGCAGTGCGTCGACCGAGCGTTCGAGCGCGTCCATCCGCGCGATACTCATGCCGAAGCGCAGGAAACGCGGGTCAATCGATCCGTCGGCCGAAGTCGCCAGCGCGATCATGGGGCCACCCTGTGCCGAGCGGTCGTTAAGCGAAGCCAGAGCGGCCTGCGGGTTGAGGCCAAGGCTGGCGAGCTTGGCTTCGGCCACCGCTGCACGGCGATCGGCGAGGCGGGTCATGCCTTCGATGTAAGCCAGCTGGCGCGCTTCGATTTCAGCGAGGGCAGCCGCCTGCGGGATCTCGAGGCTGACCTTCTTGACGGTCTGCTGGGCTTCGCTGGCGCTGTTCGAAACCGTTTCGCCGGCCTTGGCGTCCTTGGGTAGGTCGCCGACCAGTTGCTGGGTGGTCTTGTCGATGAAGTCCTGGCGGCGCTTGAGGTCGTCGGCGACCTTGTTGATGTTGTCACCGTAAGCGTTGAGGCGGCTTTCCGAGCTCGCCACTTTGGCCTCACGCTCGAGCAGCGAATTGCGGTCGCGGCTGGAAATGTAGCCCGACAGCGCCATCGCACCCATGGTCAGCGCCCAGACCAGCAGCAAGAGCGCAACTGCGCCTGCCGCAAGCATCTGCGTGCGCGACGTAACCTTGATGAAACGGACCTGCCCCTGAGATCGCATGAAGAATTCGCGATCCGGGAACAATGCCCGCAGCCGGTTCGTTAACCGGCCAGCGGCTGTGCTTTTCAAGACGACCCCAGTCCCTCGTATGAACTTTGCGCTGGCCCGCTAGCAGCTTGCATCAGTGTAAGCGAATCGATTGCAGTCCGGACTCGCCGAGTCGAAAGACTCGCGCGATGAGTCGTTTAGCGCCGGTGACAAGGCTCGCCCCGGGTGTTACGCGCCCCGCATGAGTGCAGTGGCCAACCCATCCGAAACCCCGCAAGGCCTCATCCAGCGCATGGCGGCTGATGCGCGCCGCGCGCAGCAGGCACTGGCGCGGCTGGGTCCGGCGTTGAAGGCTGCCGCGCTGCGCTCTGCCGCCGCTGCACTGCGGACCAGAGAAGCCCGGATTCTCGAAGCAAATGCGCGGGATATGGCTGCTGGCGAAGCGTCGGGGCTGTCCGCCGCGATGCTCGACCGGCTGCGGCTCGATGGGCCGCGACTCGAAGCGATAGCCGGGGCATTGGAGCAGATCGCCGGGTTGCCCGATCCCGTCGGCCAGGTGATCGATACGACCGACCGCCCCAACGGTTTGCGCATGTCGCGGGTGCGCGTGCCGATCGGGGTGATCGGGATCATTTACGAGAGCCGTCCTAACGTCACCGCCGATGCTGCCGCGCTGTGTCTGGCCTCGGGCAATGCGGTGCTGCTGCGCGGGGGGAGCGAGGCGGTTCACTCGAACCGGGCGATCCATGCCGCGCTCGTCTCAGGCCTCGCTGAAGCGGGTGTGCCGTCAGAGGTCGTGCAGCTTGTCCCCACGCAGGACCGTGCGGCGGTCGGCGCAATGCTCGCTGCGGCGGGGCAGATTGATCTGATCGTCCCGCGCGGCGGCAAGAGCCTGGTCGCGCGGGTCCAGACCGATGCCCGGGTGCCGGTACTCGCGCACCTTGACGGCATTTGCCACACCTACCTCCATTCCGCCGCCGATCCGGCCAAGGCTCAAGCCATCGCAGTCAACGCCAAGCTGCGCCGCACGGGGGTCTGCGGGTCGATGGAGACCTTGCTGATCGACGCCCAGTTCCCGGCCGCGCAGGCGGTGGTCGGCGCCTTGCTCGATCACGGCTGCGAACTGCGCGGCGATGCCCGCGCCCGCGCGCTCGATCCGCGCATCCTCCTCGCCAGCGCCAATGACTGGGACACCGAATACCTCGATGCGGTCCTGTCGGTTGCAGTTGTCGATGGCCTCGACGCGGCGCTGGCGCATATCGAACGGCATTCTTCGGGCCATACCGACGCGATCGTCAGCGAGGATGACGGGGCGTGCGAACGGTTCCTGGGCGAAGTCGACAGCGCGATCGTCATGGCCAATGCCAGCACCCAGTTTGCCGATGGCGGCGAATTCGGGCTTGGCGCGGAAATCGGCATTGCCACAGGGCGGCTCCACGCCCGCGGGCCGGTCGCGCTTGAAGGACTGACCACCTACAAATGGGTGGTGCGCGGCACAGGCCAAGTCCGGCCCTGATGCGCGTCGGCCTGCTCGGCGGATCGTTCAACCCGGCGCATGGCGGACATCGCCGGATCAGCCTGTTTGCGCTGGATGCCTTAGGCCTGGACGAGGTGTGGTGGCTGGTCTCGCCGGGCAATCCGCTCAAGCCCAAGACCGGGATGGCCCCGCTCGTCGCGCGACTTGCCTCTGCAGCGGCGCAGGCACGCCGAGCCCCGATCAGACCGACCGCAATCGAACGCGAATTGGGTACCCGCTACACGCTCGACACCTTGCGCGCGCTGCGGCGCCGCTATCCCAAAGTGCAGTTCATCTGGCTGATGGGCAGCGATAATCTCGCCCAGTTTCATCGCTGGAAGGCCTGGCGCGAGATTGCCCGCACCATGCCGATTGCGGTTATCGCGCGTCCGGGCTATGAGGGTACCGCCTTCGCGAGCCCCGCGGGGGCCTGGCTCGGTCGATTTCGTCGCCCGCCCGCCAGTCTCAGAACCCGGGCTGGATGGAGCGCGCCTGCGCTGATTTATTTGCGTTTTGATCCCGATTCGCGCTCGGCCACCGTTCTGCGGGCCGCCGATCCACATTGGGCGAGCCGCTTTTCCGGCCGCCGCCCGCGCGATCCGCTGACGCACCATCCCCTTCCACCAGACATCGATTGATCGCTGGCTTTGCCCGCACAGAGGAGCCGTTCCCGCTTAAATGACCCCCAATTCTTCAGAGCTTGCCCCGACCGCCGCCGCCTTCCCGCTGCCGCAGACGGAACCCGGCTCGCTCCACGCCCTGATCATCCAGTCGCTGGACGACGATCAGGCCCAGGAACTTGTTTCCATCCCGCTCGAAGGCAAGAGCTCGATTGCCGATCACATGGTGATCGCCTCGGGACGCTCGACGCGTCAGGTCGCAGCGATGGCGCAGAAGCTGGCCGAGCGGATCAAGCACGGCGGCTTCGGCCATGTCCGGATCGAAGGCCTGCCCGCCGCCGATTGGGTGCTGGTCGATGCCGGAGACGTGGTCGTGCACCTGTTCCGTCCCGAGGTTCGCAGCTTTTACAACCTTGAACGGATGTGGGCATTTGGCGACAGCGGTTCGGCTTGAATTCGCTGGAGGTAAGGGGATACCTCCATGCAACTGCATGTAATCGCTCGCGGAAAGATCAGTCGATCGCCCGAAGCCGAACTTTTTGAGCGCTACGCCAAGCGGCTTCCCTGGCCGCATCGGCTGACCGAACTGCCCGATGTGGGCGGCACGCTGCCTCCCTCGTTGAAACCCGCGCGCGAGGTATTGCTCGACGAACGCGGCAAGGTCCTGTCATCCGAGGAATTCGCCGCGCTGCTCGGCCGTTGGCGCGACGATGGCGTGCGCGAGGTACGCTTCCTGATCGGTGCTGCCGACGGGCATGATGAAGCCGCACGGGCCGAAGCCGACCTGCTGCTGTCATTCGGCGCGATGACCTGGCCGCATATGCTCGCCCGGTCGATGCTCGCCGAACAATTGTGGCGCGCGACCAGCATTCTTGCTGGCCATCCCTACCATCGTTCGGGATAAGGCCGCCATGACGCCGCGCCTTCGACTTCGCGCCCCATTGTTTCTCGTGCCGCTCGCCGCGCTGGCCTTGCTTGGCGGCAGCATGGCGCAGACCCCGCCGCCGGGCATCGACAGCGCCGAGGATGCCGCGGCCGCATTGAGCCGCGCGCAACAGCAGGGCGGCGAAGCGCGCAAGCGGGCCGAGATACTCGAAGCCGGCGCCGCCACTGCCACCGCCGCCGCTGACAAGACCGCGCAGGAAGCCGCCGCACTTGCCGCGCGGGTCCAGGAGAGCGAGGCACAGATTACCGTCAACGCAGCGCAGCTCAGGATGATCGCGCAGGACCAGACCCGCTGGCGCGCTGAACTGGCCCAGAAGCAGCAGCCGCTGGTCGAACTCACGGCAGCGCTGCAGCAACTGACCCGCCGCCCGCCCTTACTGTCGCTACTGCGCCCGGGATCGCTGCGCGACGCGGTTTACCTTCGCGCGGTGCTCGAGACGCTGCTCCCCGAAGTCGCACACCGCACCGCAGGCCTGCGCGAAGCGATCGAGCGTGGTAAGTCGCTGGCCGCGAAGGCGCGCAAGGCCAGCGATGACTTGCGCGCGGGCGAGGCAGAATTGACCCGCCGCCGCGCTGAACTGGGGGTGATCGAGGAACGTCAGCGGCTCGCCTCGGTTCAGGCCAGCGGTGCCGCCAATCGCGAAAGCGAGCGCGCGCTTGCACTGGCCGAACAGGCCCGCGATCTTTCGAGTCTGGTGGGCGATCTTGCCAAGGCCGGGGCACTGCGCGATCAGCTGGCGGCGCTGCCCGGGCCGATCCTGCGCCCCGCGCAGCCGCAATCGGCCGCCGCGCCCAGTGCTTTTGAGGCAGTTCCCGCGCCGAGCAATGCCCCGCCCCGCTATCTGCTGCCCGTGGCGGGCCGGCTGGTGGCGGGCTTCGGGACCACCGCCCCCGGGCAGGCGCAATCGCGCGGCATTTCGATCCTCGCTTCAAGTGGCGCGCAGGTCGTGGCCCCCGGCGCAGGCCGTATCGCTTTTGCCGGGCCCTATCGCGGCTATGGCCTGATCGTGATCATTGAACACGGCGGCGGCTGGACTTCGCTCGTCACCGGGCTCGCCCAGCTCGATTGCCGGGTCGGCGACCAGCTTGTCGCGGGCGGGTCGCTAGGCCGCGCCGGACCGGATCGGCCACTGCTCACGCTCGAGCTTCGGCGGCAGGGCCAGCCGGTCAATCCGCT
>JBJTLY010000354.1:0-8916 GCA_046063275.1 Novosphingobium sp.
TCTCGACCGGACCGTGACGGTGACGCTTGGCCTTGATGGTTCGGGCAAGGTCGATGTCGTGGCGGGCGGTTACGAGGACTGGGAGAAGCAGCGCAGCCAGCGCAATGCCGCAGCCAAAGCCGTGCGCCGCGACGCCGATCCTGCCGCAGCCACCGCCCCGCCCCCGCCACCGCGCAAGGCCAAGCTCACCTACAAGGACCAGCGCGATTACGAGCTGCTCCCCACGCGGATCGAGGAACTGCTCGCCCAGATCGCCCGCGACGAGGCGGAGCTGCATGATCCTGCACTGTATACCAGCAATCCGGCGAAGTTCGCCGCGCTGACCAAGGCAATCGATGCCGCCCGCGCAGAGAAGGACGCCGCTGAGGAGCGCTGGCTCGAACTGGCGGAATTGGCCGAAGGGTAGACCCTAACCCTTCGCCAACCGCTCCTTCACCCGCTGGTCGATCCGCGCTTCCAGCATCGAGAGTGGCATCACCCCGTCCTTCAGCACTTCGTGGAACCACTGCAGGCTGAACTTGTCGCCCAGCGCGGCCTGCGCCTTGGCGCGGTTCTTGACCCAGGCGGTGTGGCCGATTTTGTAGCTGCAGGCCTGCCCGATCATCGTGCAGTACCGTTCAACCTCACGCTGGCTGCGCGGGCGGGCGAAGCCGGTGGTGGCAACCATGTAGTCGGTCGCCTGCTCGCGGGTCCAGCGCTTGTGGTGGATCCCGGTATCGACCACCAGCCGCGCCGCGCGGAACAGGAAGCTCTGCAGGTAACCCGCGCGTTCGAGGCCATTGTAAGCTCCGAGTTCATCGGCGAGCTGCTCGGCATAAAGCGCCCAGCCCTCACCGTAGCTCGAGATGAAGTTGTTGCGCAGCAGCATCGGCAATTCACCCGATTCCTGCGCATAACCGCCCTGCAAGTGATGCCCGGGCACCCCTTCGTGATAGGTCAGCGCGGGCAGCGAATATTTCGGCCAGTCGGCCACCGATTTGAGATTGATCCAGTAAATCGCCGGACGGCTCCCATCGAGCGCGGCGGAATTGTAATAGCCATTCGATGCACCGTCCTGAATCTCCACCGGCACGCGGCGAATTTCCAGCGGCTGCTGGGGGATGCCAGTAAACGCGCGCGGCAGCCGGGCGCGCATATCGGCAATACCGGCGTTAAGGCTGGTGATCAGCTCAGCGCGGCCTGCATCGCTATCGGCGTAAAGCTGATCGGGCTGATGGTTGAGCGCGGTCAGGCGCTCGCTGACCGTGCCTTGCGTCATCCCGGCGGCCTTGAGGATGGCGTCGATCTGGGCGGTGATGTCGGCAACCTGCTCAAGACCCATCGCGTGAACCTCATCGGGGGTAAGGCTGGTCGTCGTCGCTTGCGCCAGGGCGGTGGCGTAGATTTCATCGCCGCGCTTGATCCGCCAGGCGCCGTCGCCTGCTGCAGTCTTGCTGCGCAGCTGGGTCATCAGCGCGATCTGGCGATCGAGCGCTGGATAGACCGCGCTATCGATGATCTTCGCGGCGCGCGCGGCCCAGTCACCGGCGATGCCCTTGGCCTTGGCGCGGCCGGCGATCGATGTGGTCATGGTGCTCTGTAGTGCAGCCGGTTCGCGCAATTTGCGCATCTGCCCAAGTGTCAGGTCGATCGACCATCCTGGCGCGACCAGCCCGCGCGCGGCATCTTCGCGCTGGCCCTGGCTGTCTTCGTCAAGCACCCTGGCGAAGGCCGAAAGACGCGACAGGTACGCCTCGCAATCGTGCACATTGCTTATCGGATGGGCCGAATTGAGGAAATCGGGGACCTCGAAGTAGGCCCCACCCTGCTGGTAAATCGGATAGGGGGTCTGCACCCCGCCGATCCCGAACTTCTTCTCTCCAATTCCGCTCTGTTCGAGCATGTAGATCACGCGCGCCTGATAGCGCTGGCCGGTTTCGCTGAGGCTTGCCGTGCGGATTGCCTTAACCTTGCCCAGCCAGCGCTGGTTGCGCGCGAGATCGCGCAAGCGTTCGGCCTTGGTATAGGGCGAAAGCTGCGCACGCAGCGGGGCGAGCTTGCCCTTGTCGAGCCCGAGATAGGTCGCGAATTCGGGCGAATTGGCAATCCCGTCGTTGAACACCGCATCGAACAGCGCGAGCAGCGCCTTGTCGCCCGATTGCGCGGCGACCTTCGCCCAGATCGGCTCGGCGGCAAAGGCGGTGGCGGTGGCGCCAGCGGCGGCGATGAATTGACGACGGTCCATGTAAACTCTCCCCGAGTGTTCTTGTCGGCACCTGTCTGGACCCGAAATCGCCAGTGCGACAAGGCCTTCGATAAACCGCTGGTTTTGGCCGACGAAAGCGCGAAAGGTTACAAAAGGTGACTCCAACGATCATCCCAGCCGGTAGAACGCCGCGACCCGGTCAAGCGCCAGCCGCAGCACCAGTTTGCCGCTGCGCACCGGCCAGGCCATCGCGCGTTCGGCGTCGGGCAGCGTTTCACCCGCGCAAACCACCCGCCACAGCACGTCGGACAGGCCCGGTCCGGCCTCGGCCACTGCTCCTTCGAATCGCGCGCGCGCAGCGAGTTGACGCTCGCCGCCGGTAAGCCCGCCATCGCCCGTGCCGCGGACCCGCACCGGATCCCAGCGCATCGTAATTCCCGGCGCAAGCTGGGCCCGCTCCCAATCGCGGCGCAGTGCTTCGCCCGCAGCGAACTGCACATCGCTGAGATGGCCGCGCGAATGCAGCCAGGCGAGCGGACTTTCCGCCATGTTCACCGTCACGCTGCGTCCGCCCTTGCGCGCCGTTCCCTTGCGCCCCCGCCGCACCGGACCTTCGTCGGTGAGTTCGCATTCGACCAATTCGCGCTGCATCGCTCTTCCCTTTCATCGATTCGCGAATGGCTTGCCAAATTCGGCCATATGTAGGAAAGCAGGAAACCAATTTGGTTACAGGACAGCGCGCATGATCAACCGAATCCGCGACATTCGCCGGCAGAAAAGCCTGACTCTGGCCGATGTTGCAGAACGCTGCTCCCCGCCAACCACCGCGCAGACGATCGGCCGGCTTGAAACCGGGATGCGGCAACTGTCGCTCACCTGGATGAACCGGATTGCAGCCGCGCTGCAGGTCGATCCCGAATTGCTGGTCCGCGGGGAAGAAGCCGAAGCACCCAGCTTCGTCGCGCGGCTCACAGCTGACGGCGCTGAAGGCCTGCCCGCCCCTCGCGAAGCGATCCTGCCCAGCGCGCTGGGCGGCGACGGCGTGCTGGTGGCGATGGAAGTCGAAGACAGCGGCGGCGAATATCGCGCCGGCGATCAGGTCTGGCTGCGCCAACTCGGTCCCGACGCTTACCCCCGCCTGGTCAACCGCGATGTCCTGGTGCCGCGTGCCGGGGGCCGCTTCGTGTTCGGACGGATGATCGACCGCGATGCCAGCCGGGTTGCAATCCTGCCGCCCGGTGCCGGATCGCGTCAGGTCGTGGTCGATGGTCCGGCCTGGATTGCAGTCACCGAAATGCTGGTGCGCCCGCTGTGACCAAACTGCGCGTCCTGTCGCTTTCCACGCTCTATCCCAACGATCTGACCCCCAATTTCGGGGTGTTTGTCGAACGACAGATGGCCGCGGTCGCTGCGCGCGGTGATGTCGATCTGGTTATGGTCAACCCCATCGGCTTGCCGCCCTTCCCGCTCTCGCTGCACCCGCGTTACTGGCAGTTGCGCGGCTTGGCGCAGACCGAGCAACGGCACGGTGTAAACGTGATCCGGCCGCGCTTCACGCTGCTGCCCGGAACCGGAGGCCGCTTCAGCGCACGGTTCGAAGCAGGCGGCGTTCTGCCCTTGGCCCGCAAGCTTCACGCCGAGGCACCGTTCGATCTGATCGACGCGCAGTTCTTCTACCCCGATGGACCGGCTGCCATGCGGATCGCGCGCGCGCTGGGCATCCCCTGCACGATCAAAGCGCGCGGGGCGGATGTGCATTTCTGGGGTCATGCTTCGGGCACCGCTCAGCAGGTGCGCGACGCAGCCCGCAATGCGGATGGCTTGCTGGCGGTATCGGGCGGTCTGGCCGATGAGCTTGTCGCCCTCGGTGCCTCGCGCGAGCGCATCATGCTGCACCGCACCGGTCTCGATCGCAGCACCTTCCGCCCGCTCGACCGGCGTGAATGCCGCACAAAGCTTGGTCTGCCGGCCGATGCTACAGTTCTCGCCTGTGTCGGCGCACTGATCGAGCGCAAGGGCCAGACTTATGCCATCGAGGCCCTCGCCCGGCTCCCCGGCGTCCTGCTGTTACTGGCCGGTAGCGGTCCCGACGAAGGCGAGCTCCGGCTCACGGCTGCGCGCCACGGAGTGTCCGACCGGGTGCGCTTCCTCGGCCCGGTGCCGCACGGCGAACTGCCGGTGGTGCTGAGCGCGGCCGATGTCTTCGTGCTACCAACCCGCAGTGAAGGCCTCGCCAACGCATGGGTTGAGGCGCTGGCCTGCGGCACACCGGTTGTCACCACGCCGATCCCCGGGGCGCAGGAACTGCTGACCGACGCCGCCTATGGCCGGATGGTCGAGCGCAATGCGGGAGCATTTGCGCAAGCGATTGGTGACGTGCTCGCCGCCCCGCCGCAGCGCGAGGCGGTGCTTGCGGGGGCAGCCGCCTTCAGCTGGGAAGCCAACGCCGAAGCACTGGTGGCGCATTGGCGGCGGCTGACGAAAAAGTAGGTCCTCTCCATTTTGCGAAGCCAAATGGGGAAGTGGCAGTGCGAAGCACTGACGGAGGGGGCCTGAACGCCAGCGTCGCCCCCCCCCGACTGGCTTTGCGAGCCAGCCACCTCCCCGTTTGTGGCAGACGCCAAAAACGGAGAGGAACTTTGGCCTCAGCTGGCTGACGAAGCGCGCTCGCGGGTCAGGCGCTCCTGGCGGTCCATCTCGGTCTCGGTCGGCACGAAGCTGTTCGAGGTAACCTTGAGCCACAACAGCATCGGCGCCGCGGCGTAGATCGAGCTGTAAGTCGCAACTACGATCCCGAGGATCATCGCCGCCGAGAAGGCGAAGATCACCTTGGGGCCAAGGAACAGCAGCGAGGCCAGCGCGAGCAGGATGGTGACCGAGGTCATCACCGTGCGGTGCAGCGTCTCGTTGATCGACAGGTCGAGCAATTGCTCGGTCGGCATCCGGCGGTATTTTTTCAGGTTCTCGCGTATTCGGTCATAGACCACGATCGTATCGTTGAGCGAATAGCCGATCACTGTCAGGATCGCCGCCACCGCGGTCAGGTCGAACTCCATCTGGGTCAGCGCGAACAGGCCGATGGTCAGGATAACGTCGTGGACCAGTGAGATCAGCGTCCCGACCCCGAACTGCCACTCGAAGCGGATCCAGATGTAGATCGAGATCGCGATCGCCGCGAAGCCGAGTGCCTTGAATGCGGTCCAGCCGAGCTCCTTGGAAACCTTGCCCGAAACCGAATCAACCCCGTCGATCCGCGCGTCGCCGTGATCGGTCTTGACGGTGTCTGAAATCCGCTTCGACATGGCATCGGCGAGGCCCGGATTGCTGTCCGAACCATCGGGCAGACGCAGGCGGATCGATACTGCGTTGGGCGCGCCGAAGGTCTGGATAATCGGCTCGCCATAGCCCAGCTTCTCGATCTCGCCGCGCAACTGCGCCACCGGCGCGTCCTTGCTCTGGGTGAAGGTCACGCGGATCATCTGGCCGCCGACGAAATCGACGCCCTGGTTGAGTCCTTGCGTGAACAGCAGGACAAGGCTGCCGATCATCAGCACGACCGAGAGGATCGTGGTGGGCCACTGCCACTTCAAAAAGTGGATGTTGGTATCGTCGGGGATGAGCTTGAGCAGGCGCATGGGTTTCAGCCTCTAAATGTGGAGTTCGCTCGGGCGCGTCCGACGCAGCCACAAGGCAACCCACATGCGGGTCAGGTAAACGGCGGTGAACACCGAGGTGACGATGCCGATGATCAGCACCACCGCGAAGCCCTTGATCGGGCCCGAGCCGAACACGAACATCAAGGCGGCGGCGATGAAGTGAGTGATGTTGGCGTCGAAGATCGTGCGGCTGGCTTCGGTATAGCCGACTTCGACCGCCTGCATCACCTTGCGCCCACGGTGTCGCTCTTCGCGGATACGTTCATTGATCAGCACGTTGGCGTCGACCGCAGCGCCGATGGTCAGCACGAAACCGGCGATGCCGGGCAGCGTCAGCGTGCCGCCGAGAACCGCCATGATGCCGAGGATCATCAGCACGTTAATGACCAGCGCGATATTGGCATAGATTCCGAAGCGGCCATAGGTGACCGCGATCAGCAGCATGATTGCGCCGGTGCCGACGAGGATCGCGAGGATCCCCTTCTGAATCGAATCCTTGCCGAGGTCCGGCCCGACGGTGCGTTCTTCGACCACTTTGAGGTCAACCGGCAGCGCGCCCGAAGCGAGGTTGATCGCCAAGGCCTGTGCGGTGGCCGGGGTAAAGCTCCCCGAGATACGCGCCTGACCGCCAAGGATCGGCTCGTTGATATTGGGCGCCGAGATGACCTTGCCGTCGAGGATGATCGCGAAGGGCTTGCCGACGTTCTCGCTCGTAAGCTTGGCGAACTTCTGCCCGCCCTGCTGGTTGAACGAAATCTCGACAATCGATTCGTTGGTCTTCTGGTCGTTCCCTGCAGTCGCCTGGGTCAACTGGTCGCCGCTGATCCCGCCGAGGCGGAAGACCGCGAGCGGAACCAGGCCGTCTTTTTCGGGATTGGCGTAAGGCACCAGCTGGGTCCCCGGCTGGGCAATGCCCTGTGTCCGGTCATTGGGCGACGCGGTGGTATCGACCAGCTTGAATTCGAGCTTGGCGGTCTGCCCGATGCTCTCCTTGAGCTTCTTGGGATCGCTCAAGCCGGGAACCTGCACCACGATGCGGTTGCGCCCTTCGCGGATGATGGTCGGCTCGCGGGTACCCATCGAGTCGATGCGCTTGCGGATCACTTCGGTTGCCGCGCCCATCGCCTGATCGGCGCTCTGCTTGAGCCCTGCCTCGGTCGGGGTCAGTTCGATCAGCCCGCCATTGACGGCCAGGTCCCAGTCGCGCGAACCGGTGGTGCCCGCGCCGCTGGTCAGCGTCTGCAGCGCTTCCCGCGCGGCATCGGCCTTGCTCGGATCGTTGAGCATGAAGGCGACCTTGCCGTCCTTGGTCGAGATATCGCCGATACCGATGCGCGGCTCGGTCTTGGCCATGCGCCCGCGGACGCTTTCTTCCATCTGCTCAAGCCGGAGCTGGCGGATCTGGTTGGTGTCTGCCTCGAGCAGAAGGTGGCTTCCACCCGCAAGGTCCAGGCCAAGGTTGATCATCGGCGCGGGCAGCGCGGCAGGCCAGACATAGCCCGCCGCATTGACGATCGTCGGCAGGGTCGCAACCGCGCAGGCGAGGGTCAGAAACCACAGCCAGGCCTGCTTCAAGCGGGAGAATTCGAGCATTTCGGAACTTTCGCTGCGGCTGGCGCCGGATCAATCGTTGGCGGGTTTGGAACCGGCTGGCGGCACGATGTCGGCAATGGTCGACTTCAAGGCCTTGACCCGCACATTGGGGGCCAGTTCGACCTCGGCATAGGTCTCGTCAACCTTGGTCACCTTGCCGAGAAAGCCGCCTGCGGTAAGCACCTGATCGCCCTTCTTGATGCTGCTGATCTTGTCCTGCTGTTCGCGCTGACGCTTCATCTGCGGACGGATCATGAGGAACCAAAAAACGACAAGTGGTATCAGCAGATAAGGCAACGTTACCAGCCACTCCGGCGGCTGTTTGCCCGCACCGGCTGCGGCGGCGGAAAGGGTGAGGATTGCGCTGTTCATGGCTTGCTTCGGACACCTGTCAAATCGTGCGCCCGCAGGCAGCGGGCGGAATTGCGCGCGCCTAGCAGCTAAGCCCTGACGTTGCAACGCGCCGCCCCCTGGACGCCGGGTTCATTTGGCGCCTGATCGCGCGCCTTCAAGGGCTTGACGCAACATTGTGCGCCAGCGGCTTGCCACGCGGCCCCGCCCTGCCTATAGGCGCGGCCCTGTGCAGCAGCTTCGGCTGCAGGCACGAAACCGGTCGGGACGTAGCGCAGCCTGGTAGCGCATCACACTGGGGGTGTGGGGGTCGGAGGTTCGAATCCTCTCGTCCCGACCAATTTTCCAACCTTTTGCTTAAGCAAAGCGCGGCAAAGCCGTTTCCTACACGTGCCATTTTGGTTATTTGAATCGCTTCTTTGAACCACGGAGCAAGAAAAATGGCACTTCTCGACGCCCTGATCGGACCTGTTGTCTCGATCATTGACAAAGTCATTCCCGACAAGGCCCAGCGCGACAAGGCCAAGCTGGAGCTGCTGCAACTGCAGGGCTCGCAGGACCTCGCTGAAATCAACTCGCGGCTTTCCGCGATCGTCGCCGAGGCCAATTCGCGCGACCCTTGGACCAGCCGGGCGCGGCCAAGCTTTCTTTATGTCATGTATGTGTTGCTGCTCACCGCGCTGCCAATGGGGGTGCTGGCGATGTTCAGCCCGGGCCGCGCGTCGGCCATCGCGGCGGGCATGAACGCCTACCTCTCCGGCTTGCCCGAGCCGCTCTACGCGCTGTTCGGCACTGGCTACCTTGGCTACACCGCAGCACGGCAATGGGGCAAGATCGCCGGATCCGACCAATAGCGAGAGCCTCCGCGATGCCCTCCAAAAATGCCGCTGTTGGTTAGTTTCAGGTAATCATTTGCCCCTATAGCCGACTGCAGCGGCACGATCGCATGTGTGTCCGGGAGTATGCCTGTGTCCTTTGCCCTGCCCCTAAACCTCGCCTCCAGGGCCACTTTCGCAGTGGTTCTGCTGGCACCTGCGCTGCTCGGCGGCTGCAACAGCCGCGATGCTCAGAGGTCCGAACAGATTTCCGCCGCCAATGCTGCCGCGATGCGCGCCGAGCAGGCCGCCCAGC
>JBJTLY010000355.1:0-60104 GCA_046063275.1 Novosphingobium sp.
ATCAATATTACGAAACCATCGCCGGCGGGGCCGGGGCGGGGCCGGGCTTTGCCGGGGCCTCTGCGGTGCAAACCCACATGACCAACAGCCGCCTGACCGACCCTGAGATATTGGAGACGCGGTTTCCCGTGCTGCTTGAGGATTTTCACATTCGCCGCGGTTCGGGCGGAAGCGGCAAATGGCGCGGCGGCGACGGCGCAGTCCGGCGCTTGCGTTTCCTTGAACCGATGCAAGCGGGGATACTCGCCAATCGCCGCCGGACCGCGCCGTTCGGACTGGCCGGCGGCGGCGATGCCTTGCACGGAATCAACCGCGTTGAGCGGAGCTCAGGCGAGGTTGAGGTTCTCCCCGCGACCGCCAGCGTGACTGTCGAAGCAGGCGATGTCATGGTCATCGAAACGCCGGGCGGGGGAGGATACGGATGCCCATGAACCTGTGGGTGCTGTCCGGCATCGCGGTGATGGTCGCGGGATTTGCGCTCAAAGTGAACCCGCTGCTGGTGGTGCTGCTCGCTGCGGCGTCGAGCGGGCTGGCCGCCGGGCTTGATCCGATCGCGCTGATCGCCGCGTTTGGCAAAGCGTTCAACGACACCCGCTATGTCAGCGCGATCTGGCTGGTGCTGCCGGTGATCGGGCTACTCGAGCGCCACGGCCTGCAGGAACGCGCGCGGGCGCTGATTGCAGGGATGAAGGGCGCGACGCTGCCAAGACTGCTCACTGGATATCTGCTGCTGCGCCAGGTCATCTCGGCGCTGGGGCTGACCACGATTGCCGGGCAAGCGCAGACGGTCCGCCCACTGCTCGCCCCGATGGCGCTCGCGGCGGCCGATCCTGCGGACGAGGTGGAGGCCGACCGGGTCAAGGCGATGGCCGCAGCGACCGACAATGTCGGGCTGTTCTTCGGTGAGGACATCTTCCTCGCGATCGGGTCGATCCTGCTGATGAAGGGCTATCTCGAGCAACAGGGGATCGAGCTCACCCCGTTCGAGCTATCGGTCTGGGCGATCCCTACCGCTTTCGCCGCTTTCGCGATCCATGCGCTGCGGCTGCGGCGCTTCAAGTGGCGGCGCAAATGATCGCGCTGCCCTTCGTCTATCTGGTCGCCGGTGCTGTTTTCGCCGCCAGTGCGGTGTTGTCCGCGTTCAACACCGCCAAGCCGCGGCACTGGGTCAACGCTTTGTTCTGGGCGTTGCTCGCGCTGTCGATGCTCGCGGGCGACCGACTGGGTGACTTGGGCAACGGCGTACTGGTGATCGCCTTGGTCGGCGCTGCTGCGATCGGCCGGCTGGGCGGACCAGCGGAAGGCGCTCCTGCGGCGGAGCGACAGGAACGCGCGGCGCGGCACGGCAACCGGCTGTTCGCGCTCGCACTGATCATTCCGCTGACCGCGCTGGTCGGCACACTGCTGTTCCGCGCAGTGCCCAGTCTGGTCGATCCCAAGCAGGTTACGCTGGTCAGCCTCGCGCTAGGCGCGTTGATTGCCTTCGCGGTCGGGCTGATCTGGCTGCGCGAGCGGCCCGTCGCAGGGCTGAACGAGGGGCGGCGCCTGCTCGATGCGCTCGGCTGGGCGGCGATCCTGCCACAGATGCTGGCGAGCCTGGGCCTGATTTTCGCGCTGTCCGGCGTCGGCAAGGTGGTTGGCGGGCTGGCGGGCGAGGTCATCCCGGAAGGATCGCTGTTCGCTGCGGTGCTGGCCTATGGGCTGGGTATGGCGCTGTTCACCATGATCATGGGCAACGCCTTCGCCGCCTTTCCGGTGATGGCTGCGGCGATCGGCTTTCCGTTGCTCATCCAGCAGTACCACGGCGATCCTGCGGTGGTCGCGGCGGTCGGCATGCTTGCGGGGTTCTGCGGCACGCTGATGACCCCGATGGCGGCGAACTTCAACATCGTCCCCGCGGCGCTGCTTGAGCTCAAGGACCGCAACGCGGTGGTCAAGATGCAGGTCCCGACCGCGCTGCCGCTGCTCGCGTTCAACATCGCACTGATCTATTGGGCGGCGTTCCGGTGAGTGCGCTCGATGCCGCCACCGCCGCGCGATTCATGGCGCTGACGCTCGGCCACCTCGGCCGCGAATATCCGCACAAGCTCGACCACGTGCTCGATGGGCCGCAAGATGCGGAGACCCCCAGCGCGCTCCACCCGATCTTCCACGGCAGCTTCGATTGGCACAGCTGCGTCCACGGCTGGTGGCAGGTGCTGCACCTCGCGCGGTGCTTCCCGGATTTGCCTGAGGCGCTAGCAGTTCGTGATCGGGCCTCGGCGATGCTTACTGCCGAAAACTTTGCAGCTGAGACCGCGTACCTTGCACGGCCATCGGCGCGCGGATTTGAGCGCCACTATGGCTGGGCCTGGGCGCTTATGCTGCACGGCGAGATGGTGCAGCATGATGCAGCATGGGCGCAGCATGGTGGCGCCTTTGCTGCAGCATTTGCGCGGCGCTTTAGCGAATTCCTGCCGCTGCAGACTTACCCGATCCGCACCGGCACGCACTTCAATTCGGCTTTCGCGATGGTGCTGGCACTCGCCTGGGCACGGCGTCACGATGCTGTGCTTTTGGACTTGATAAAGGCGCGGGCAGCTGACTGGTTTGGCAAGGACCGCGCCTGCCAGGCGTGGGAGCCGGGCGGAGACGAATTCCTCTCGCCCGCGCTGTGTGAAGCATTGCTGATGAGCCGGGTGCTCGGTCCAGACTTCGCCGCATGGTTCGATGCCTTCCTGCCGGGCTGCGCCAACGGGGAGCCGGCAACTCTCTTCACCCCCGCCGCCGTGTCCGACCGCAGCGACGGCAAGATCGCGCATCTCGACGGGCTGAACCTGAGCCGGGCGTGGTGCTGGCGCGAATTGGCCGCAGCCTTGCGTTCGGATCATCCGGTGCAAAACGTCGCCGAAGGCGCCGTCCAAGGTCACCTGGCCGCAGCTTTGCCGCATATTTCGGGCGATTACATGGGCGAGCACTGGTTGGCGACCTTCGCCGTTCTGGCGCTCGAGGCAGGTTCCGAGCACGCGGCGATCTGATATATGCAATCGATTGTTGTCTGAACGGAAAATGTGTGCGATGTAGAGCTCGGAGGGCCGGAAGCGGCACCGGGAGAGAGCATGGAAAACCAGCGGCCACGCCTGTCATTGCTGCGCATTCTCGAGATGAATCTCGGGTTCCTCGGGCTGCAGTTCAGCTTCGGGTTGCAGCAGGCGAACATGGGCCGATCTGGGGCTATCTGGGTGCGAAAGAGGCTGACATTTCGTGGCTGGGTATTGCCGGGCCGCTCACCGGGCTGCTCGTCCAGCCGATCATCGGTGTGATGAGTGACCGCACCGGTGGCCGCTGGGGCCGGCGCACCCCCTATTTTCTGGTCGGCGCGGTGATGTGCGCGGCAGGGCTGTTCCTGATGCCGCTGTCCAGCGCGGTGATCATGGCCTTCTCGCTGATGTTCCTGCTCGATGTCGGCAACAACGTGACGATGGAGCCGTACCGCGCCTATGTGAATGACCGGCTCAATCCCGATCAGCGCGGCTGGGGGTTCCTGTCGCAAAGCGCGTTCACCGGGCTGGCGCAGACGCTGGCTTACCTCGCGCCGTCGCTGCTGGTTGGGTTCGGGCTCAGCCAGACCGGGCATGCCGGCGGCGGCATCCCGCCGTTCGTCAAGATTTCGTTCTGGATCGGCGCGCTTTTGTCGCTGTCGACGATTGTCTGGTCGGTGTTGCGCGTTCCCGAACTGCCGCTGTCGGCCGACGAGCAGGCGCGGATCGATCAGTTGCCGAAGAGTGTCGGTGCGACATTCCGCGAAGTGTTCGAAGCCGCGCGCGATATGCCGCAGGCGATGCGCACAATGGGCTGGATGAGTCTGTTCCAGTGGTACGCGATGTGCGGGCTGTGGGGCTATGCGACCAACTCGCTGTCGCGCTCGGCCTTCGGCAATGCCGATCTGCAGTCGGTGTTGTTCCAGGATGCGCAGCTGCTTTACGGCAAGGTTGGGGCGCTGTTCAATTTCGTGGCCTTCCTGACTGCGTTCATGATGCCGCGGATCGCCGCGCGGATCGGCGCGGCGCGGCTCCATGCGCTGTGCCTCACCGCGATGGCGGTATCGTTCCTGGCCTTCCCGCTGATCGGTGACAAGGCGCTGATTTTTACGACAGCGCTGGGTTTCGGGATCGGCTGGGCGAGCATCATGGGCAATCCGTACATCGTGCTGGCAAGTTCGATCCCGGCCGAGCGGACCGGGGTCTACATGGGCCTGTTCAACGTGATGATCTGCGCGCCGATGCTGCTCTACGCTGCAACGATGCCGTTCATGTTCGATAGCCTGCTCGGCGGCGATCCACGTCACGTACTGACACTGTCGGGTGTCTTGATGCTCTGCGCCGCGCTCGCGGTGTCGCGGGTCAAGACCGGAGAACCCGTCCAGCCAACCGCACCGTCAGCTGCCTGAATGCGGCCGGTATGACAGATCAAAGGGGCAATTCCAGGTGAGTGAAGCAGCGGCCAATCTTGCGCCGAACAAGGTGACGCCGTGGCGTCCCGCCGCGATTGCCGGCGCTGAAATCGCGTTGATCGGGCCTGATGACGCGCGCCCGATTTTCCCGGGGATCGACCTGTGGGACAGCTGGCCGCTCGCGCACGAAAACGGCGACACCGCGCGGATCGACGGGCGCGAATACTGGTTCTTCCTGAGCGCTCCGTGCTTTCCCGATCCCGGCCAGCGCCACGATGCCGCGCGCATCCGGCTCGCCTCGCTCGGTGACGACGGTTGGCGCGATCATGGCGAAGCGCTGCCCCGCGAAATCAGCCCGGGAACCCGCGAGTGGGCTGGCTCGGCAGTGCTGCTCGATGATCTGAAGACCGTGATCCTGTTGTTCACCGCTGCGGGCCGGAGGGGTGCAGCGGCCAGCTTTGAACAACGGCTGTTTGCCGCGACAGGCAGCTTTGGCGCGGATGGTCCGGAGGATTGGCGTGAACCCGTCGAAGTGCTTCGCGCCGATGGCCAGCGCTACGTCGTCGCGGCCGAAGCCGAAGGCAAGCCGGGCATGATCAAGGCGTTCCGCGATCCGGCCTGGTTCCGTGATCCAGCCACAGGCCTCAAGCATTTGCTGTTCACCGGCAGCGCCGGGTGGAGCGACGAAGAATACAACGGCGTGGTCGGCCTCGCCACCTTGGACGATTTGGGCAATTGGCAACTCCAGGAACCGCTGGTCGAAGCGGTTGGGGTCAACAACGAACTCGAACGCCCGCACCTGATCGTTCGCGGGGGGCGCTATTACCTGTTCTGGTCGACCCAGCGGCGGACTTTTGCGCCCGGCGGCACGAACGGCCCCAACGGACTTTACGCGATGGTCGGGGAAAGCATCAGCGGGCCCTATCGCCCGGTCAACGGATCGGGTCTGGTCGCCGCCAATCCAGCCAGCGAACCGACCCAAGGCTACAGCTGGTGGGTTACCGGCGAAGGCCAGGTGTGGAGCTTCATCGATCATTGGGGCATGCAGGGGCGCACTTTCGACGAGCACCCCGAACTGCTGCGCCAGCAATTCGGCGGCACTCCCGCGCCGGTCTTCGCACTCGATTTCGACGGCGACCGCGTCACCATCGCCTGATACATTTGTCGCCTGATTCAGGAGCATTCGTGCGCCCGCAATATCACTATGCCGCCGCAGCCAACTGGCTGAGCGATCCCAACGGCCTCGTCCACTGGAACGGGGAATGGCACCTGTTCTACCAATACAACCCCGATGGCGAGCACTGGGGCAACATGAGCTGGGGCCACGCGGTGAGCCGCGACCTGGCGCAGTGGGACGAGCTTGCCCCGGCGCTGACCGGTGACGAACTCGGCATGATCTTCTCCGGTTCGGCAGTGATTGACCATGCCAATACCGCCGGGTTTGGCGCCGAAGCAATGGTTGCCATCTACACCAGCGCGAGCGACGGCCCGCAGCGCCAGTCGCAAAGCATCGCCTGGAGCAATGACCATGGCCGCTCGTGGCACAAATATGCCGGCAACCCGGTGCTCGATGCGGGGCTTGCCGACTTCCGCGAGCCCAACGTGTTCTGGCATCAGCCAAGCGGGCGCTGGATCATGGTCGTGGTGCTGTCCGACCGGAACTGTGCCGCGATCTACGGCTCGAACGATCTCAAGCAGTGGGAACACTTGTCCGACATCGGCGGAGAAGATGCGCCGGGTGAGGTGTGGGAATGTCCGCTGCTGATCGAACTGCCGGTCGAAGGCGGCGGGCGGTGCTGGCTGTTCAAGGTCGATGTCTTGCGCGGCGCGCCGGGTTCGGGCGCCCTCTATCGCACCGGCAGCTTTGACGGGACGTGCTTCGAAGCCGATCCGCAAGGCTGGCTGCCGCTCGACATGGGCACCGATTTCTACGCCGCGATCGCCTGGCATGAACCGCGCGACGACCAGGACCGCCCGCTGTGGATCGGCTGGCTGGGCAATCATGCCTACCAGGGGCAGCTCCCCCTGCAGGGCTGGCGGGGCGCGATGAGCGTGCCGCGGCGGCTGTCGTTGGCACCTGCTGGAGAATCCTTGCTGCTGCGTCAGGAGCTTGCCAAGGACGCCCTATCGCCAGTGCCGCTCGCCGATCCATTCGCCGAAAGCATTCCTGCCGCGGCAAAGCTCGAACTTCCCGGACACTGCGACTTCCGTGTTGCCATTGCTGATGCAGACGGGCGCTCGCTCGAAATCGAATTGCGCGGATCACAATTGCTTGTCACCCGCCGCGATCCTTCGGTTCCCAGCCTGGATGCAGTGCAGACATTGGCGCTGCGCACAACCGATGCAATCGGCCTATGGCTTGACGTGGGCAGCCTTGAATTGTTGGCTGATGGAGGTTGTGCCGCGCTGACCGTCCAGCATCGCTTGCGCGGTGAAAGCTATATGCTCGTCGGGGCGATCGAGCCTGCGGCAGCTTGATTTCAGGCGGTATCGCGGCGGATCAGCCGGGGCTCCATTTCGAGCGAGTCGCCAGCATTGCCGGCAATCCGTTCGAACAGTGTCTGGACCATGGCACGGGCACCGATCGCGATACTTTGGCTGATCGTGGTGAGGCGCGGGATCGTCTGTTCGGCCAGCGGCAGATCGTCGAACCCGGTGACCGAAATATCCTGCGGCACACGGATACCGCGATCAGCCAGCGCGCGCACCGTGTGCATCGCGATCAGGTCAGAAGCCGCCGCGATCCCATCGACCTCGGCATGGATCCGCTCGATGTGCGCGGCGATGTCTTCCGCCATCACGTCCGAGGCGAGGTGTGTATCGAGCTTGAGCGGGGCCGGCAAACCGGCTGCAGCCGCCGCATCGCACAGGCCGTCAAAGCGGTCCTTGAGCTCGGGAGCGATCGCTTCGCCGAGAAAGGCGAGACGCCGCCGTCCGGCCTTGATCATGCATTCGCCGGCGAGCTGACCGCCCTTGCGGTTGTCGACCCCCACGGTGCAGTGAATCTGGCCGGGCCGGTGGCTGCCCCAGACCACCATCGGCTTGTACCATTCGGCCACCCGTTCGATCGTTTCGAACTGATTCGACTGGCCGATCAGCAGAACCCCGTCGAGCATCCCCGAATCGACGATCCGTTCAAGCCAATCGTCGGCATCGGGAATAACGCGGCTGAGCATGATGTCATAGCCGTTCTCGGTCAGCGTATCAGCCAGATGGCCAAGGATCGCCATGAAGAATGGATCGGACAGGTGCTGGCGCTGTTCGTGGCCCAGCGGCACGACCACGCCGATCACCTTGGTTTCCTGCACCCGCAGGCGCCGCGCCATCTGGTTGGGGCGAAAGCCGTGTTCGCGGGCCAGCGCCTGAATGCGTTCGCGCGTATCCTTGTTTACTAGTGATTTGTCCGCCAGCGCGCGCGACACGGTGCCGGTGGATACGCCGGCCAGGCGCGCAAGCTCCGCAATGTTGCGAATTCGGGGTGGGGCGGACGGGTTATCGGGCATAAACTGACATTTTTCCAAGGACCACCACTACCCGCGCTCAATGTGGGGTAAACGGCAGTGCTGTCAACCGCCCGGACCAAAACATCTTTGCTGGAGAATTTTCCGTTTAGAATCGAACGCAAAGCAGTCCGCCGCAATTTTTTGCAATCGATTGACAAAAGCCGTTGCAATCGATTGTTGTCTGTGCCATCTGCAATTCGACTTGTCGTCGAACAAGCATGAATCCATGGAGGGGATCGGGATATGAAGAAGTCAGTGCTGCGCAATTGCGTCTCTGCCGCTGCGGTTGCCGCAGCTGGCCTGTTTACCGTTCCGGCCTTTGCGCAAAGCGCGCCTGCGCCTGCTGCCGCCGAAAACGCAACGGAAGCTGACGCGCTCGATGCGATCGTTGTCACTGCGTCGCTCGGTGACAAGTCGAAGATCAACAGTTCGGTTTCGGTCACCACCGTCGATGCCAAGATCATCAACGATTTTCATCCCAGTGCAGAAGCCGAAGTCTTCCGCCTGATCCCGGGCATCCAGGTTGCCGGTACGGCTGGCCCTGGCGGTAACTCGAACATCGCAGTCCGCGGTCTTCCGGTAGCAACCGGCGGTTCGCCGTTCGTGCAGATCCAGGAAGACGGCCTGCCCACCGTGCTGTTCGGCGATATCCAGTTCGGCAACAACGATTACTGGACGCACTATGATGCAACGGTCGCCTCGGTGGAAAGCCTGCGCGGCGGCACGGCGGCAACGCATGCATCGCAGGCGCCGGGCGCGGTCATCAACTACATCAGCAAGACCGGCAAGACCGAGGGCGGCTATGTCGAGCTGCAGGAAGGCGTCAACTACCAGGAAAACAAGTTTAACCTGGTCTATGGCAGCCACATCAATGATTCGACCTATTACAATATCGGCGGCTACTTCAAGTCGGGCCGCGGCCCGCTGCACGCCGGCTACAATGTCAGCGACAGTTTCCAGGTAAAGGGTAACCTCACCAAGGAATTCGACGGCGGCAACGGCTTCCTGCGACTGCTGTTCAAGGTGGCGGACACGCACGAACCGAACTATACCGGTTCGCCCGCGCTCGCCACGGTCAGCGGCGGCAAGATCAGCAATATCAAGCCTTATCCTGGCTTCGATGGCCGCACCCAGTCGAACTACTCGATCTATAACCAGACGTTCCAGATCGTGAACCGCGACGGTGTGCTCGAGCGGGTCAAGATGGATGGCATCTCGACCAAGGCCACTTCGATCGGGGCGCAGTTCCACTATGAATTCTCGCCCGTTGTCACGGTCGACAACAACGTCCGCTGGTCCACGATGAGCGGCAGCTTCGCCTCGCCGTTCCTCAACGTCTCGAAAACCAACAACACTGCGGTTGTGCCTGCCGGGTTTACTGCCTGCACCGCACCTTCGACCTACAGTGCAAACGGTGTGATCGGTTCGTGCGTCAACGGCCAGATCGTTACTGCGATCAAGTATGCCAGCGGCCCCAATGCCGGAAATGCCTATACTGGCAAGTACCTCGACAACAACGTCAACGTGCGCACCAACATCCGCGATCTTGGCAGTTTTACCGATGATTTCGGGGTTTCAGCCAAGATCAATGTGGGCACCGATTCCAAATTGACTGCCCACGCCGGATGGTTCGTGATGAACCAGAAGATCGCGATGGACTGGCACGTCAACAAGTCGCTGCGCGAATTGAGTGGCGCTAACCCGTCGCAGCTCGATATCTACGCTGGCGCAAACCAGTTGTCGGTGGCCGGCCAGTACGGTTTCAACAACAACTGGGGCAATTGCTGCGCGCGCGATTATGAACTGTCCTACACCGACAATGCGCCCAACGTGTCGCTCGATCTCGATACCCCGCTGTTCGGCATCGACGGCAGCGTCCGCTTTGACAGCGTCAAGGCATCGGGCTCGGGACGGGCAAGCTCCGGCACGACTTACAACACTGTGGTCGGCGGCGTTTCGATCCCGACCTTCCTTGCCGATGACAAGGCCGAAGTGCTGAACTATACCCGCAGCTATACATCGTGGACGATCGGTGGCCTGATCCATGCCAACAGGGACACGACCGTGTTCGCCCGCGCTTCACGCGGCGGCCGGTTCAATTCAGATCGTCAAACCCTCGGCGGCAAGTTCACCAATGCGGGCCTGCTCTGCACCGGTGCTCAGGCTAAGGCAGCGTCGAACGGTTGCGGTGCGGACGGCGTCACGCCTTCGGTCGACTTTGTCACCCAGTATGAACTGGGTCTCAAGAACCGCGGTAATCTGGCTGGCGGTCACTACTCGGTGGAGCTGACCCTGCTCAATGGCAACTTCAAGCAGAGCACCTTCGAGCTGTCGGCAACCAAGTGCCCTGGAACGACCGGCGGCGGCTGCGTCATCGATGCCAAGTACAAGACCAGTGGCGCCGAGCTTTATGCAACCTATCGCAACGGCGGCTTCAGCTTCTATCTGAACGCCACCTACACCAAGGCCAAGCAGCTCGATTCGGGTGCAACAGCTTATCGCCGCGCTGACAACATCCCCGATCTGTCGTACACGGCAGGGGCCAACTACGATGTCGGAGACTTCGCATCGCTGGGCCTGAACCTGACCGGCGTCACCAGCGAACTGAATGGCGGAAATGTCTATCCTGGCGGAACCACCTTCGGTGCCAACGTCAAGATCATGCCGATCAAGAACCTCGAACTTGGCATGAACATTTACAACCTGTTCGACACCTTCGATCTGCGC
This sequence comes from Novosphingobium sp., assembly GCA_046063275.1. GTDB lineage: Bacteria > Pseudomonadota > Alphaproteobacteria > Sphingomonadales > Sphingomonadaceae > Novosphingobium. The sequence continues at coordinate 10,663 of JBJTLY010000355.1, forward strand.
GGTGCGGGCGGTGTTACCGATGCCGGCGTAACACCTGCCATCATCGGCGGCGCGCCGGTGCTGGGCCGCACGTTTACCGCTTCGGTCAAGTACAAGTTCTGATCGTCACACCGGATCTATCCGGGTCGCAAGCTGGGCGGGGCGGAAGGCAACTTCCGCCCCGCCTTGGCTTGGGCTAGGGATGAACCGAATGATGCAGCGCGGAGAGGATGCACGTGAACACCGGTGACCGTCAGATCCGCAAGATCGTCATCGTCGGCGGTGGCTCGGCTGGCTGGATGACCGCAGCGGTGCTGTCCAACGCACTGCAACATGGCTGCGAGATCACGCTGATTGAGAGCGAGGAGATTGGCACTGTCGGGGTGGGCGAGGCCACGATCCCGACGATCCGGATGTTCAACCGCACGCTGGGCATTGACGAGAACGAGTTCGTCAAGGCTACGCAAGGCTCGTTCAAGCTGGGCATCCAGTTTGTCGATTGGGCGAAGCTAGGCCACCGCTATTTCCACCCGTTTGGCAGCTTTGGCCGACCTTACGACATTTCAGATATCCACCAGCACTGGGTGGCCGCGCGTCAGGCCGGATGGTCCGGCTCGATGGATGACGTCTGCATGGCCTGGCAGGCGGCGGCGGCGGGCAAGTTCGACTATCCCGCGCAAGATCCGCGCAGCGTGCTCTCGACCTTCGATTACGCCTACCATTTCGATGCCGGGCTCTATGCCGCGTTCCTGCGTAAATATTCCGAAGCTCGCAAAGTGGTGCGGGTAGAAGGCAAGGTCGCTTCGGTCGAACAAAATGGCGAGACCGGCTTTGTCGAAAGCGTCACGCTTGAAAATGGCCAGACCTACGATGCCGACCTGTTCATCGATTGCTCGGGCTTTCGCGGGCTGCTGATCGAAGGTGCGCTCAAGACCGGGTATGAGGAATGGACGCACTGGCTGCCCTGCGACCGGGCGATGGCGGTGCCCTGCGCTTCGACCCCCGATTTCACGCCTTACACCCGCTCGACGGCGCGCGAGGCCGGGTGGCAATGGCGCATCCCGCTGCAGCACCGCACCGGCAATGGTTATGTCTATTCCTCGCAGCAGATCGAGGATCAGGCGGCGGCGGAATTCCTGCTCGCCAATCTCGATGGCGAGGCGCTCGGCGATCCGCGCCCACTGCGCTTCGTCACCGGGCGGCGCAAACAGAGCTGGAACAAGAACGTCATCGCGGTCGGGCTGTCGAGCGGGTTCATGGAACCGCTCGAATCGACCAGCCTGCACTTGATCCAGGCCAATATCGCCAAGATCCTGGCCTTCTTCCCGAACCGCGACTTCGATCCGCTGGTGACCGAGGAATTCAACCAGGTCGCCGCGAACGAAACCGAGCGAATCCGCGATTTCCTGATCCTCCACTACAAACTCACCCAGCGCGACGACAGTCCGCTGTGGCGGTATTGCGCGGCGATGGAGATCCCTGACAGCCTCCAGTTCAAGATCGACCATTTCCGCCGCTTCGGCCGCCTGATCGCCAAGACTTCCGACCTGTTCGGTCCGGCTTCGTGGACCGCGGTGCATATCGGCCAGTTCAACATCCCCGAGGCGACCGATCCTGTGCTGTCCTATCGCACGGCAGACAGCGCGGCCTGGCTGGGCAAGCTCCACGCCGCGATGACGGCGGAGGCGGGCCGGATGCCGAGCCACCAGCAATTCATCGATGCGCACTGCAAGGCCGGTGGCTGACACCGAGGCAGACCTGCGCAGCCGCGCGCTCGCGCTGCGCCAACAGCAACGCTACATGGAAGCCGACGCGCTGCTCAGCGGCGGGATCGCTCGGTTTCCCGCTGATGCCGCACTCGCATTCCTGCAGGCGCAGACCCGCTACGAACTGGGCGATCCGGCGGCGGATCTGTTCGAGCACGCGCTGCGGCTCGATCCGGCCAACTTGCATATTGCGCGAAACCTTGCCCTCGCGCTCATATCCGAAGGCAGCACTAACGAAGCGCGCCAGTTCCTGACCGGCACCCTTGCCGCGCATCCTGGCTGGCTTGACGGGCACAAGGCGCTTTCGACACTTGAGTGGACCAGCGGCAACCAGGCCGGGTTCGCCAATTCGCTCGCTGAGGCTTGCCGCAAACAGCCTGGCAATGCCGCCTTGTGGCTCGCCTGGTTCGGCAACCTGGCCCAGGCGCGCGATTGGCCGGGGGCGCGGGAAGTGCTCGATCAGGCAGCTCGCCACCTTGGTGAGACCCCGGCAATCCTTGTCTCGCGTCTGTTCGTCGCGGTGGAAAGCGGCGCGGCTGATGCTGACGCGCTGATCACGGCGACCGCGCAGTTCCGCGGCGACGTCTCCAGCCTGTGCCGCATCCGCCACGCACTGCGCCGCGGCGATCCAAAGCGCGCCGAGGCTGAAGCTCTGCCGCTGACTGGCGGGCCCTCGGCCATGCTGTACTGGCCGTACCTGTCGCTCGCCTCGCGGCTGCTGGGCGACGCGCGCGCCGAATGGCTCGACCGGCCCGAACAGACTATCCGCAGTTTCGATTGCGTCTGGAGTGCAACCGAACTGGGCGAACTTGCCGAGGTGCTGCGCGGCCTGCACACCGCCGCCGCCCCATATATCGAACAATCGGTGCGCGGCGGAACCCAGACCGATCGTTCGGTGCTGCTGCGGCGCGAGCCGGTCTTGCAAAAGGCCAAGGTGCGGCTGTTTGATATTATCCGTGATTACATCGATGCATTGCCGCCGCCCGATCCCGCGCACCCACTGCTCGGCGCGCCGCGCGGAGGGCCGCTGCTGATCGAGGGCAGCTGGTCAGTGCGGCTGGCGCGGCAGGGTTACAATGTGCCGCACACCCACGCGATGGGTTGGCTTTCGACCGCGTTCTACGTTTCGCTCCCGGCAGCGGATGAGATGGGGCCGCCGCCTGCCGGGCACATCGCTTTCGGCCAGCCACCGGCGGAGCTGGGCCTGCCGCTTGAACCCTATCGGACGGTCGCACCGGAGCCGGGCCGGCTGGTCGTATTCCCCTCGACCATGTGGCACGCCACGGTGCCGTTCGAGGCGGGCGAACGGCTGGTCATCGCCTTCGACATCCGCCGACCTGCGGCCTAGCCGAGCGCGCGTTTGCCCAGAGCGACCGCGCCGGTAATCCCGGCTTCGTCCCCCAAGCCCGGAGTGACAATGTAGGTCTTTAGCCCAGGATCGAGCTGCGGCGCTTTCACGTAACCGGCAATCCGCTTCTCGGTTGCGCTGCGCAGAGCCTCGACCAGCCCCGGGGTCTTCATCACCCCGCCGCCGAAGATCAGCCGGTCGGGCATGTGCAGCAGCACCAGATTGGCAGCGAGCTGAGCAATGTAGTCCGCGATCAGCGCGACCTTGTCCGCAGGGCTGCCAAGGTCGGACAGGCTCTGCCCCCAGCGCGCCTTGATCGAAGGACCTGCTGCCATGCCTTCCAGACAATCGCCGTGGTAAGGGCAGTAACCGGGATAAGGATCGGCGGCATGGTCATGCGCCACGCCGATGTGGCCCGCTTCATAGTGCGAGAAGCCCATCAACGACTGGCCATCTCGCAGCACCCCGGTGCCAACGCCGGTGCCGATCGTGGTATAGGCGAGCGTCTTGCAGCCCTGGCCGGCGCCCTGCTGCCATTCGCCCAGCGCCGCGCCGTTGACGTCGGTATCGACCACGATCGGCGCGCCGAATTCACCCAGTGCATCCTGAAACCGCGCGCCCGGCCAGCCGGGCTTGGGGGTGGTGGTAAAGGTGCCGTAGTTGGGCGAGACGGGGTCGATATCGATCGGCCCGAAGCTCGCCACGCCGAACGCGCCGATCTTGCCATGCTCCTTGGCGGCATCACGGAAGAACTGCGCCAAAGCAGGGAAGCACGTCGCAGGCGTTTCGGTAGGAATGCGGGTTTCGGCCAGCACGGTGCCATCCTCGCGCGCCACCGCAGCGACGAACTTGGTCCCGCCCGCTTCGATTGCCCCGATCAACCTCTCCGCCATCAAATCACTCCCCGTGCGGCCATGTCGGCCAATGTTTCCTGATCGAACCCGAGCGCGCCGTAAACTTCTGCATTGTCGGCGCCCACAGTCTGCGGGGCCGGGCGGCGGATCGCGCTGGGGTTTGCCGAAAGCCTGGGCATCGGTGCCTGCATGGTAACTTCACCAAACTCGGGATGCGGGACCCTCACCAGCGCATCGCGAGCGGCGAAATGCGGATCGCTGAGCATCTCGCGCCCGGTATAGACCCGGCCTGCGGGGACCGAATGTGCGATCATCAAGGCTTCGAGTTCTTCGACTGTGTGCTGCGCGGTCCATTCGCCGATCAGCGCATCAAGTTCACCCTGTCGTTCCCCGCGCGCGATATGGGTCGCAAAGCGCGGGTCGGCGGCCAGTTCGGTGCGGCCCATCGCCTCGCACAGCCGCGCGAAGACAGTGTCGCCGTTGCCGCCGATCATGTATTCGCCGTCCTTCGCCTGATAGACGTTGCTCGGCGCGATGCCCGGCAGGATCGAACCCGAACGTTGCCGCACCAGCCCCATTGCGGCATATTCGGGCACCACCGATTCCATCACCTGCAGCACCGCCTCGTACAGTGCGGAATCGACCACCTGGCCTTTGTCGCTGGCCTCGCGCGCGTGGAGCGCCGCGAGCGCGCCCATACAACCGTAGGTTGCGGCTAGGGTATCGCCGATCGAAACTCCCATCCGCGATGGCGGCCGGTCAGGATCGCCGACAATCGCACGCCAGCCGCCCATCGCCTCGCCGATACCGCCATAGCCAGCGCGGTCCGAATAAGGCCCGGTCTGGCCGTAGCCCGACATGCGGATGATGATCAGGCGCGGGAACTGCGCGTGCAGATCGGCAGGACCAAGGCCCCACTTCTCCATGGTCCCGGGCTTGAAGTTTTCGATCAGGATGTCCGCACCTTCGAGCAAGCGGCGCAGCAAGGCCTGACCTTCGGGGACGCGCAAGTTGGCACTGACCCCGCGCTTGTTGCGCGCGATCACCTGCCACCACAGCTTGTGTTCCCCATTGCCCCAGGTCCGCATCGGATCGCCGCTGCCGGGCGGCTCTACCTTGATCACATCGGCGCCCATATCGCCGAGCAACTGGCCGCAGAACGGCCCGGCGATCAGCTGGCCCAATTCGATCACCTTGATCCCGGCCAGCGCGCCGGTGTTGTCAGGGTCTGTCATGCCAGCCCCTGTGGCGGGAAGGGGGTGGCCCTGGCAAGACTGCTCGGCAGCGCTTTGCCCATGATCTCGGCAAGCCAATGCGAAGCTTCAAGCAGCCTGTCCGGATCAAGCCCGGTCGCTATTCCTGAACGGGCGAACAGGTATGCCACATCTTCGGTCGCGACATTGCCCAAGGCACCCGGTGCGAACGGGCAACCACCCAGCCCGCCAAGCGAGGCATCGACCGTCACCGCGCCTGCCTCGACCGCAGCCCAGACATTGGCAACGGCAGTATTGCGGGTATCGTGGAAATGGACCCGCACCGGCAGCGGCGCGATGGCTTCGCGGACTGCCGTGACAAGCGCCGTAACCTGCGCCGGGACCGCAACCCCGATCGTGTCAGCCAGCGCGACTTCGCAGGGTCCGGCCTCGGCGAGTTCGCGCGCCATGGCGACGACATGCGCCGGGTCGATCTCGCCTTCGAACGGACAGCCGAACGCCGTCGCGATGGTCACTTGCGCCGAACGCCCGCCAGCTTTGGCCATGGCGATGATCGCCTTGGCCTCGGTGACCGACTGGGCCGAATTCTGTCCCTGGTTGCGTACCCCGAAGCCATCCGACGCAACCGCGACCGCGCCGAGCTGGTCTACCTTCGCTGCCAGCGCGCGCTCGGCCCCGCGCAAGTTCAGCACCAGCCCGATCCGCGTCACGCCCGGGAACGGACCGAGCATTTCCACCACCGCCTCGGCATCGGCCATCTGCGGCACTTTGCGCGGGTTGACGAAACTGGCGACCTCGATCCGCGTCACGCCCGCGGCAATACATTTGCGGATCAGTTCGACCTTGTCCGCAGTCAAGACCAGCTTGGCCTCGTTCTGCAGCCCGTCGCGCGGGCCGACCTCGACCATTTCGATAGCGCGCTGCATCGCTTTAGCCCTGCCGCGCGATCCAGTGGCGCACCAGCGTGGCGGCTTCGTTCACCTGCTGGGCTTGCCCGAAGTAATAGTGGTTCGCGCCCTGGATGACGTGGTGGTCGATGCTGCACTTCTCCGCCGCCGCCATCAGCCGCGCGGCGTGGCTTGGGGTGCAGGCATCGTCGGCGCTGTTCTCGATCACCAGCATCGGGCTGGCAATTCGCGCAGCGCATTTCAGGCCATCGCCATTCGAAAGATCGTAGGACCATTGCGACAACCATGAGCGCAACGTGGTGAAGCGCGCGAGGCCGACAGGACCATCATTCACCACAAACGGATCGCCCAGCATGCAGTGGTTCGGCTGCCGGTCGTTGGGATCGACCAAGGGATCGAGCCAGCGCGGGTCGGCCATTGTGCCCTGCACGGTGAAGCAGCGTTCGTGATGATCCAGCCCCTGCGCCTTCAAGGCCGCCAATTCCTCTTGGGCCCAAGCCGTGATCCGCCGGTTACGCGCGATCTGCCGCGCGCGGTATTCGGCCACAAAGTCGGCCGAGTAGGGCGGTTTGGGCCCGTCCGCCGCATAGAGGTTCCACTTTGGGTTGCGCTCGAACGGACGGCTTTCATCCTCGATCGAGGCGTCCATCCACTCGGTCAGGGTCAGATTGCGTGAGAGGTGCGCGGCGAGCAGCAGTACGCCATCTGCGGGGATGAAGTCCGCCGCTGTGAGGTCATAGGGATCGCCCGCCGGAGTATGCGTCACCTGCGGGTCCTGCGCCTCGGCCTGATAAAACAGGCTCTGCGCGCCGCCGCCCGACCAGCCGCCAAGGTAGACCTTCTTGTAGTCCAGCTTCTCCTTGGCGTGGCGGATGCATGCGCCGAAATCCATCACCGCGCGCTCCATGATCAGCGCGGTGTCGTTGCCGCGATAGCGCGTGTTGCAGTAGATCGTGTGCACGCCCATCTTGGCGAGCACGGTCACCAGCGGCAACCACGCGCCGCCGCCGATCGGGTGCGAGAAGATCACCACGCTGTCCGATGGCGTGGCGGGCTTGAGGTGCATCGCCTCGACCACGACCTTGCCAATCTGGCCCGCGTAAGTGTCCTTGAACGCGCTCTCCTCGTCATAGACGATGAGGTAAGGGATGCGCTCGAAGGGAATCTGGGTCATGGCGCCAGCTATGCACGTCCGGCGGGGAATTTGAAGCTTGCCGTGCAACCTTTGGTCTGAAACCATGCTAGCAGGCGCAATACATATCCGCCCGAGGAGATCGTCCGTGGCACATTATGACCTGATTATCCGCGGCGGAACAGTGATCGACGGGACTGGTGCCGACGGCCGCGTAGCCGATGTTGCGGTCAAAGACGGGCGCATCGCCGCGATCGGTTCCGATCTGGGCGAGGCGGATGAGGTAATTGAAGCCCCGGGCAAGCTCGTCACCCCTGGGTTCGTCGATGTCCACACCCATTTCGATGGCCAAGTCACCTGGGACAGCCGCCTTGCGCCAAGTTCGGGTCATGGGGTCACCACCGCCGTAATGGGCAACTGCGGCGTGGGTTTCGCGCCCTGCCGTCCCGAGCAGCGCGGCGATCTGGTCAAGCTGATGGAGGGGGTGGAGGACATCCCCGAAGTGGTGATGACCGAAGGCCTGCCGTGGAACTGGGAGACCTTTCCCGAATTTCTCGATGCTTTGGCTGAGCGTCACCTAGACATCGACATTGCTGCGCAGATCCCGCATTCGGCGCTGCGCGTCTACGTGATGGGCGATCGCGCGGTGCGCAAGGAAGCGCCGACTGCCGATGATCTTGCTCAGATGCGCGGTCTGGTCGCCGAGGGAATCCGCGCTGGCGGATTCGGGGTGACCACCTCGCGCAACGTGATGCACCGCACTCGCGCGGGCGAAATCGCGCCGAGCCTCTATTCGGACGTCGATGAGCTTTGCGCACTCGCCGACGGCCTCAGCGATGCCGACGCCGGGGTGTTCCAGATCATCCCCGCGCCAGCCGAACCCGCCGAGGTTGAATTCCCGATCCTGCGCCAGATCGCCGAGCACAGTGGTCGGCCGATCTCGTTCACCCTGCTCGAGGTGGGCAGCCAGCCGGGGGCGGGGTGGCGGCATCACCTTGAGGGTTTGACGCAGGCGGCGAACGATGGCCTGACCATGCGCGGTCAGGTTGCGCCGCGGCCGGTCGGCATGTTCTTCGGTCTCGACGTCAGCTTGCACGCCTTCAGCAGCCACCCCAGTTACAAGCCCATCGCTCACCTGCCTCTCGCCGAGCGCGTCGCAAAGATGCGCGATGCCGCATTCCGCGCGCAGCTGCTCTCCGAGAACGCCGAAGACACTAACCCGACGACGCTGGCGTTGATCGACGCTTTCCGCGGGGCCTATCAATGGGATGACGAGCCCAATTACGAGCCGAGCCGCGAGCACCGCGTTGACGAGCGCGCCAAGGTGGCCGGGCTGACGATTGCCGAATATGCCTACGATGCGCTGCTTGTCCGCGATGGGCATGCGCTGTTCTACCTGCCTGCCGCGAATTACACCGAAGGCAACCTTGATGCGGTGCGCGAGATGCTCGGCCATCCCTCGACGGTGATGGCGCTGGCCGATGGCGGTGCGCATTACGGGCTGATCTGCGACGCCAGCTTCCCGACCTTTTACCTGCAGCGCTGGGTCCGCGATGCCTCCGAAGCCGAACGCATCCCGTTGGCGCAGGCCATAGCCGAGCTGACCAGCAAGCCCGCTGCGCTGATTGGCATGACCGACCGCGGCCGCATTGCGGTAGGCATGAAGGCCGATCTCAACGTGATCGATCTCGCCGCACTCAAGGTCAAGGTGCCGACGATTGCCTATGATCTCCCCGCTGGCGGCAAGCGCATGCAGCAGGGCGCGGAAGGGATCTTGGCCACGATTGTCTCCGGCGTGGTGACCTATCGCAACGGCGAACACACCGGGGCGCTTCCCGGGCGGCTCGTGCGTCGCGGCGGGGACCGGTTGGCGGCTTGAAGCGGCGGCTCAAGATCTATTTCGATGGCGGATGCCGGCCCAATCCCGGCCCGATCGAGGTGGCCGTTGTCGCGCAGGGAGAGGCGCATTTCCACGACGATCTCGGCAGCGGAAGCAACACCGAAGCCGAATGGTACGCGCTGATCAAGGCTGCACAGCTGGCATGCCAAATGGGCGCGGGACCTGTCGAGCTGATCGGCGATTCATTGGGGGTCATCGCGCAGGCAAACGGCAAGGCCAAGTGCCGGGGAGACCGCGCAATCGAGCTGCGGGCGGCCTATTTGCAACTGGCTGCGGCGATTCCCGAACTGCGCCTGCGCTGGTCGGCGAGAAGCCAGAATCTCGCCGGAATAGCGCTTGAAGGCAGGCGTCAATTTCCCGTCGCAGAGAAAGCCTTGGCGAAACGTACAAATGATTGAAATAATTGTTTCCATTTCATACGAATTCAAACAACTGATCTTGCGAAGCCGCGTATTTGACTTGCGCATGACGCTCCGGAACCGGTAGCGGCGCGGTCAACCTCGACTGGGCTGGATCAGATCGTCCGAGCTCAAAGTCGAACGGGTCCGGGTCGCTCTGGAGCCGGGCAAGGGAAGGGAGTTTGCCGAGCCTGATGGCGACACATCACTGCCTCCACGGGCGCAGCAGCTCGCTTGTCCTCGAACTGGCCGAGGGCGGTGCGCCGCTGTGGCGTTATTGGGGGCCGCGTCTCGGAGATGCGGTGGTGACGGGCCAGCCGCTTTCCGGACAGGCATGGCACCTGGGCTTTCATCTCGATCCACCCGAACGGCTGTCGGTCTTCCCCGGCGGCGGGCTGGGCTGGTTCGGGCGCAGCGCGCTCGAAGCGCACCGTGACGGGCGTGATTTCACCCTGGCGCTTGAGACCTGCAGCGTCGAGCGCAAGGACAACGCGCTCGCCATCGTGCTGGTCGATCCGCTCGCCCAGATCGAGCTGGTGCTGACCCTGTCGCTTGATCCGGTGAACGATGTCCTGACCTGCAGCACCCGGATTACCAATCGTGGTTCCACACCGCTCGACGTGCAATGGCTCGCCAGCGCGGTGCTGCCGCTGCCGCCGGCTGCAAGCGCTGTACGCTACTACGGCGGGCGCCACGCGGGCGAATTCGAGCCGTGCGAGGATGCACTCGGCATCGCCACCTGGTCACGCACCAACCGCCACGGGCTGACCTCGCACAGCGCCTTTCCCGGCGCGGTGGTGGTCGAAGCAGGCACCACGGAACATGGCGGTACCGCCTATGCCGCGCAGCTTGCCTGGTCGGGCAATCACGTTCTTGAAATCGAACGCTGCGATGATGGCGGGCGGCAATGGCAGCTTGGCCTGGCGCTCGCCCCCGGTGAACTGCGGCTCGCCGCGGGTGAGACCCTTGACGCGCCGCAGGTTGTGGCGACCTGCTCGGTCGAGGGTTGGCAGGGCGCAGCGCGCAATTTTCACGCCGCGGCCCGAGCGAAAATGGTCTGGCCCGGCCGTGAGCGGCTACCGCGCCCGGTGCACTTCAACACCTGGGAAGGCTGCTATTTCGATCACGATGAGGCCACCTTGCGCGCGCTAGCGGACGGCGCCGCTGCGCTGGGGATCGAACGCTTCGTGCTCGATGATGGCTGGTTCCACCGCCGCAATGACGATACCAGTTCGCTCGGCGATTGGTGGCCGGATGCAGCGAAGTACCCGAACGGTCTCCGTCCACTCGCCGATCATGTGATCGGCCTCGGCATGGAGTTCGGGTTATGGTTCGAGCCCGAAATGGTCAATCCCGATAGCGACCTTTACCGCGCACATCCGGACTGGGCGCTGCAGGTGGACGGCCGCCCACAGCAGCTTAGCCGCAACCAGCTGGTGCTCGATCTGACCCGAAGCGAGGTGCGCGATTACTTGTTCGAGGCAATCGCCAAGGTTTTGCGCGAGGTGCCGGTGTCGTACATCAAGTGGGATCACAACCGCGATCTCGTCGCCACCGGGGATGCCAGCGGCCTACCTGCGTTCCGGCGTCAGGTTCTGGCCTATTACGACCTCATCGGGCGGCTGCGCGCGGCATTCCCGGCGGTCGAGATCGAATGCTGCGCAGGTGGCGGCGGGCGGATTGACATGGGGGTCCTGCCTTATGTCCAGCGCTTCTGGCCCAGCGACAACATCGACGCGCTGTCCCGCATCGAAATCCAGCGCGGGTTCCTGCAGTTCCTGCCGCCCGAAGTGATGGGTTCGCACATCGGCGCTTCGCCCGCGCACACCACCGGGCGGCGCCACACTCTGGACTTCCGCGCAGCCGTGGCGATGCAGGGGCATCTCGGCATCGAACTTGACCTGACCAAGCTCGACGCCGACGAGACGGCACGGGTTACCGAGTGGATCGCCTGCTACAAGGAATGGCGTCACTTGCTCCATGGCGAGGTGTGGACCGGCACCTTCGAGGATGGGCTGTGCTGGCACGCGGCGGGGAGCGCCGATGAGTGGCTGCTCATCGTCTACCGCACCCAGCCTTCGCGTCTGCGCTTTGCTCCGCCGGCACGCTTGCCCTTTGCCGCGAGTGACCGCACCTATTCGGTCCGGCGGATCGGCCCCGGCCGGGTCGATGAGGAGCAAACCTGGTCGGGCAGCTGGCTTGCCCGGCACGGCCTGTCCGTGCCGCCAATGCTCGCCGAGCGGGCCGCAATTTATCACGGGACCAGCCAATGACTTTCGACCCCGATCAGCATTCGCACCGGCGTTATGATCCGCTGGGCGACGAATGGATTCTGGTTTCGCCGCAGCGGACCCAGCGGCCGTGGCTGGGTGAACTGGACGACAGCACAGCAGCCGCCGCGCCGTCTTACGATCCGGACTGCTACCTGTGTCCCGGGAATACCCGGGCCAATGGCGTCACCAATCCGGCTTACACGGGGCCTTTCGTCTTCGCGAATGACTTCCCGGCGCTGCAGGCCGAAGTGCCGGATGGGGGAGTGAGCGAGGATCTGCTGCTGCGCTCCGCCCCCGCGCGGGGCGAGGCGCGGGTGATCTGCTTTTCGCCCGATCATGCCCGCACACTTCCAGACCTCAGTGATGACGAGATTGCGGCAGTGGTTGATTGCTGGTGCGGTCAGGCGGCAGAACTGGGCAGCCGCTATGCTTGGGTGCAGATTTTCGAAAACAAGGGCGCCGTCATGGGCTGCTCCAACCCGCATCCGCACGGGCAGGTCTGGGCGACTGATGCCCTGCCGCAGCTCCCGGCGACCGAGCACCGCACGCAAGGGCGCTGGTGGCACGAGCACCGCCGGGCGATGTTGCTTGAAGTGGCGGAACGCGAAGCGGGCGGGCCGCGCAGTGTGGTGGAGACTGAAAGCTGGACCGCGATCGTACCCTATTGGGCGAAGTGGCCGTTCGAAACGCTGCTGCTGCCGCGTTTTCCGGTGCAGCGCCTGCCCGACCTGACCGCACCGCAGCGCCGTAATCTCGCAGCGGCGATCGGCGCATTGACCCGTTGTTATGACGCTCTGTTCCAGACCAGCTTCCCCTATTCGATGGGCTGGCACGGCGCGCCGTTCGATGGAGAAGATCACCCCGAATGGCAGCTCCACGCGCATTTCTATCCGCCCCTGCTGCGCTCGGCGACGATCAAGAAGTTCATGGTCGGGTACGAGATGCTGGCGGAAGCCCAGCGCGACATCACCGCTGAACAGGCCGCTGCACGGCTGCGTGAGGCGGCGCGATGATCTCTCTCAAGGACAAGGTCGAAGCCGGCTTCCACAACGCTTTCGGGACGGCGCCCGAACTGGTCGCTGCGGCACCGGGACGGGTCAACCTGATCGGCGAACACACCGATTACAACGATGGTTTCGTCATGCCGATGGGCATCGGCGCTGGCACCCTGGTCGCAGCCCGAGCGCGGAATGACGCGGTGGTGCGGGTCGCGGCGCTCGATCTGGGCGCGACATGCGAGTTTCCACTGGCGGGTCCGGTCCCGCATGCCCCGGCCGGTGACTGGAGCAACTATGTCCGCGGGGTGGCGGCCGCGCTGATCGCAAGCGGAGTGCAGTTGACCGGCGCCGATCTCGCGATTGCCGGCAACGTTCCGCAAGGCGCCGGGCTGTCGTCTTCGGCCTCGCTCGAGGTAGCGACCGGGCTGGCACTCGCTGCGCTGGCCGGGCAACCCGATCTTGATCGCACCGCCCTGGCGCTAGCCGGCCAAAGCGCCGAACATAACTACGCCGGGTGCCAATGCGGGATAATGGACCAGTTGGTTTCTGCGCGCGCGGAGACTGGCAATGCGGTGCTGATCGATTGCCGGGACCTGAGCGTCCAGGCTGTGCCGATGCCTAAGGACCTCGCAGTGCTGATCGTCCATTCGGGGATCAAACGCGGGCTGGTCGACGGTGAATACAATCTGCGCCGCCAGCAATGCGAGGCCGCTGCTGCGGCGATGCAGGTGGCGGCGCTGCGCGATGCCGATACCCAGATGCTTGTTGCCGGGCGCAAGGCGATGGACCCGGTCGTGTTCAAGCGCGCTCGCCATGTCATCACCGAGAACGCCCGCGCGCTTGCGGCGGCTGAAGCGCTGACATCGGGTGACCTTGCCTCGCTCGGACGCTTGATGGCCGCTTCGCATGCTTCGATGCGCGATGACTTCGAAATCACTACGCCCGAGATAGATGCCCTGGCGGAGCAGATGGCGAGGTTTCTCGGCAGGCGCGGTGGAGCGCGGATGACCGGGGGCGGCTTCGGCGGCGCGGTGATCGCGATTGCCCGGCGGGACGATATCGAGGCGCTACGTGACGAAGTCGCGCTCGTCTATCGCACCCCCGATGGCGAAGTGCCGCAGATGATGATCGAGGTCCCGGCGCCTGGTGCCCGGTTGCTTTAGGCGGAGCGAGAATTGGACCCGGCGGTAAGGATCGAACCCTTCGGCACGACCGATGCCGGCGAAGCGGTTGACGCAGTCGTCCTGACCAATGCGACCGGCATGCTGGTCCGCATCCTGACTTTTGGCGCAACGATCCAATCGGTCATCGTTCCTGATCGCGAAGGGAATCTGGCCGATGTGACCCTCGGCTATCCGACTGCGGAAGGCTATTGCGCCGACCCGCACTACTTCGGGGCGACGATCGGCCGGGTTGCGAACCGCATTGCCGGAGGGCGCTTTGCGATTGACGGGCAAGCGATCCAGGTTTCGTGCAACGACGGCGCAAACTCGCTGCATGGCGGTGGCGAAGGGTTCGACAAGCGCTGCTGGTCGTTGGTCGAAACGCGCGGGGGCGATCGGCCGGGGGTTACCCTGCGCCTGGTCAGCCCGGACGGGGATCAGGGCTATCCCGGAACCTTGGCCGTGACCGCAGAATTTGTGCTCGAGCCCGACAACCGCCTGACAATCAACTACCAAGCGATGACCGACCGGGTGACGATGGTCAACCTGACCAACCACGCCTACTGGAACCTTCAAGGCGAAGGCTCTCCCGGTAATGCGCTTGGCCACCTGCTTGAAATTCCCGCAAAAGCGTTCCTTGCAACCGATGCGGGTTCGATCCCCACCGGTGAATTTGTGCCGGTTCGCGGCAGTCCGTTCGACTTCAGATCGGCGCGGCCTATCTTGGACGGTATCAACGCCCGGCATCCGCAAATCGAAGTGGGGCACGGCTATGACCATAACTGGGTGCTGCAGCCGGCCTCCGGCCTGCGGCTCGCCGCGCGCCTTCATGATCCGAAGTCGGGCCGGGTACTGGAAGTGCGTACCGATAAACCCGGCGTGCAATTCTATTCGGGCAATTTTCTTGGCGGATTTTTGGCGGGCAAGTCGGGGCGGCCTTACCACCCGGGGGACGGTGTCGCGATCGAGCCACAGGACTTCCCGGATAGCCCGAACCATCCCGAATTCGCTTCGATCCGCCTCGATCCGGGGCAGACTTATTGCCATCAGATCGAATTCGCTTTTGCCGTTGTTTAGAAGCGCAAATCTGCTCGACCGCGCGACGCGACTCGCGGTTATTTGAAATCCGCTCGGTTCACGGGGCCTCCCAAGTCAGGCCGATCTCCAACAAAAAGGGGGCCGGAATTCTCCGGCCCCCTGATTGTGTTTGGCGTGAGCCTTTGGCTTACATGCCCGAACCCGGACCGTAGGTGATTTCCACCCGGCGGTTCTGGAGTTCGCGGACACCGTCGGCGGTCGGCACGCGGTTGTTGCTTTCGCCGAAGCCCTGGCTCGAGATCGCCGCGCCCGGGACGCCGTGGCTGGTGAGATAGCCGGTGACCGAGGCGTTGCGGCGGTCCGACAGACCCTGGTTGTACTGGGTCGAACCCGAACGGTCGGTGTAACCGGCGAGCATGATCGGCACGTTGGCGCAATTGCCATAGGCGGTAACCGCGCTGTCGAGGATCGTTGCCGCTTCGGGCGTGATGTCCGACTTGTCCCAATCGAAGAACACGATGTACGGGCCCTTCTCGCACATCACGACCGGGGGAGGCGGCGGGGGAGGTGGCGGCGGAGGAGGTGGCGGCGGGGGCGGCGGCGGCGGTGCAGCCTCGTGACCACCGAAGTTGAAGCCGAAGGTCAGCAGGAGCGAGTGCGAGCGCCAGCGCGTATGAACAGCGCGGCTATCGGTATCGACCAGATTGACACCAGGGGCGTTGAAGAAGCGATACTTGAGACCCAGGTCGACCACATGGTTTACCGGGACGCGGACACCGGCAAGCGCCTGCCAGGCAAATCCCGTGTGAGAGTCATCGAGCCAGCCGGGGCCGGACGATTCGACCGAAACGCGGTAGCGCGATTCGGCGATGCCGGCACCGCCCCCCACGAAGCCCTGAAGGCCGTCGTCGGCACCGAAGTCAAGCAAGCCGTTGAGCATCAGGCTGCGCGATTCGGCCCCACTTTCGGGCTTGCCCGTGCCATCACCAACGAACTGGTTGGCAAAGCCAATGAACGTGTCGCGACCGCTGATGCCAGTTTTCCCCGGAATGCGGACCGCGGTCGTCAGGGACTTCGGGGCAGCCTTGCGCCAGCTGGCTTCGGCCTCGAGACGGAACGCGCCAAAGTCGTGCCCAACAATGCCGCCAATATCGGGACCGGTGGCCCATTCAATAGTGGCAGCATTAGCCACAGCGCCGATGTCGAAGCGCGTGGTTTCGATCTTGGTCGCACCAGCGTCGAGTTCGACGTACCATGAATCATCGCGGGCCAGCGCGGGCGAGGCGACCATTGTGCTGGCCAAGAAGGCTGCAACCAGAGTTTTCTTCATCGTTTTATACCCCATGTTTCGCCCGAAAAGCCCTGAAAGGCGGGGCAGACCATCGCAAATTGTCACGAAATGTAGTCCAAGGCAAGAAGTTAACCCACTTCGTTAGCCGACAAAATTGCCTCTTTGTACGAAGCAAACATGTTGGTGGCGAAAACGCAACACTGCGAGTGGACTAGAGAATGATATCGGCCCTCGTCGCGGTAAGCAGACGTCCGCTCTTACTGCATCAGCAGGCCCCCGATGCGCCTGTTTTCCGCACAATACGAAGGTCAAAGCAACCAGTCGGCGGCTCCCCCGAGGACACGCTTTATGTCGGCAAGCGTTCCTTGCGGCTGCAACAGTGCACGCAGTCTGCCTTCGCCCATCGCCAGGAATTCCCGATGGGCGACCGCCAGCACAACCAGGTCGTAAGTCCGCTCAAGCGCCGACGGATCGAGGGTCAGGCCAAACTCTTCCTGCGCATGCGCCGAATCGGCGTGCGGATCGTAAACAGTCACCTCGTGACCCAATGCGCCGAGCCCGGCGACAAGATCGGCAACCTTGCTGTTTCTGAGGTCCGGAATGTCTTCCTTGAAGGTCAACCCCAGGACCAGCACGCTACCGGGCACACCGCCTCGGGCCCGATGCAGTTCGCCCGCGATCCACCCCGCCATGGCATCGTTGATCCCGCGGCCTGCCAGGATCACTTGCGGATCGATCCCGAGCTTCTGCGCGCAATAGGCAAGGTAATAGGGATCGATCCCGATGCAGTGGCCACCGACCAAACCTGGCTGAAAGTCGAGAAAGTTCCACTTGGTCTTGGCCGCCGCGAGGACATCTTTGGTCGCAATCCCGCTGCGGGCAAAGATTTGCGCGATCTCGTTCATGAAGGCGATGTTGATGTCACGCTGGGCGTTTTCGATCACCTTCGCGGCCTCGGCAACCTTGATCGAACTGGCTTTGAAGATGCGCCCGCCGTTGACCGCGGCGTAGAGCTGGGCAACGCGCTCCAGCACTTCATCGGTCTGCCCTGACACCACCTTGGTAATCTTGTCGACCGTGTGTTCGCGGTCTCCGGGATTGATCCGTTCCGGGCTGTAGCCGAGGAAGAAATCGCGCCCGCAGACGAGACCCGATGCAGCTTCCAGTTCCGGGCCGCAGATATCTTCGGTCACGCCCGGGTAGACCGTGCTTTCGAACACCACGACCGGTTTACGGCCATCGGCGGTGGCGCGAGGCAAGGCTTGGCCTACGGTGCGGCTTGCCGCCCTGACCAGTGCCAGATCCGGTTGGTTGTCGCAGTCGATCGGGGTCGGCACGGTGACGATGTAGAAATCGCACGGGGGGCATT
Organism: Novosphingobium sp.; assembly: GCA_046063275.1. GTDB lineage: Bacteria > Pseudomonadota > Alphaproteobacteria > Sphingomonadales > Sphingomonadaceae > Novosphingobium. The sequence goes on from JBJTLY010000355.1 coordinate 28,294, forward strand.
GAGCGAGAGCGGTGGAAAGCTGCAATTGGCTTTCTTTGAGCACGGCGGATTCGATTTCACCGGTGCGGTCATGGCCGTCAGCCAGCTCGGCGATCCGCGAAGCATCAATGTCGATACCATGGCACGGGTAATGGCGGGCCAGGGCCAGGGCCAATGGCAGTCCGACATAGCCCAGGCCGACGACAGCAACGCGATTGGACTGGCTTTGCATTGTGTTCCTATTTGTGTCCGAAACCGGTGAGTACGGTTTTCAAGGTCTTCATCACGATCAGGATATCGAGCCAGATCGAAAAATTGCGGATGTAGTAGAAGTCGTATTCGAGCTTGCGCTTGATATCGGCAACATCGGCGACGTGTCCCTGATTGACCTGAGCCCAGCCGGTGATGCCTGGCTTGACGATATGCCGATAGCGATAGAACGGGACTTCCTTCTTGTACCAGTTCGAAAGCTCGGCCGCTTCGGGCCGGGGGCCGATCAGGCTCATCTCCCCGCGCAGGATGTTGATCAACTGGGGGAGCTCGTCGATCCGTGAAAAGCGCAGGAACCGCCCCACCGCGGTGATGCGCGGGTCGTTGTCCGTGGTGATCAGCTCGTCGATCCCGGCTTTCCGCGCGGTTCCATTGCTGTCGCGCATGGTGCGGAACTTGAAGACGGTGAAGTCCTTGCCGCGGTAGCCTACCCTGACCTGGCGGAACAGGATCGGTCCGGCGCTGTCCAGCCTGATCGCCAGCGCCGCCAGCATCATCACCGGGGCAAGCGCGATGAGCAGAAGCAATGCCGAAAACCAATCAGTCACCGACTTGATAACCAGCCAAGACTGGATCGGCTCGAGTGTACCGAAAGTGTTTTCCGAAAGGCTTTCAAGCTCGGTCCGCCCGGTCAGCGATTCAAGCAGGTCTTTTGAGTGATAGACCGAAATACCCGCGAGCGTGAAATCGGCGATGCGCGCCTCCCACTGGTCGCTATGCGCGAAGCGGAAGTCGGCGGTCACGGCATCGATATCGTCGGGCCACGAGGTGAGGGCAAGGTTGCGTGCAGCAACGCCGTCAAGCGCGCCGAACCACTCGGTCTTGCCGCCCTTGATCACGCCCAGCCGCAGCACAGTCTTGCGCTGGATCGTCAGGTAAACCGCGAAGAACCATGCCGCGCAGGCCACGAAGCTGGTCACCAGCAGCGCTCGCGAATATTCGATGCGGTAGAGTACGATGGCAATCAGCACCACGCCGAATGCGGCGAGGTAGGCCGGAAGAATGGCAAAACTCTCGTATGTACCGGGCAGCTTGCTGAACGACCGGTGCAGCCAGAAGCCGATGGTGAGCCCCGCCATACAGGCGTAGACCGTGTTCTGCAGCACGTAGTCATTGAGGCCCAGCGGATAGGTAAGGCTCAGCAACAGATAGGGAAAGGCGACGCAAACCGCGGCCGCCAAAGCGAATTGCACGAACGGATTAAGCCATGCAGTCTGGCGCCGCAGACGCAAACCCCGAGTTGCCATCTGCCCCTCAACTACCAGAACAAGTTATTGGATCGCATTGGAAATGATGCGACTAAAGGAAGCTTGCAGGGTTGTCACCCCGAATGTGCAGTATTGAACGGCGCGGTGGCAATACGGCGGTGAAGTCCGTAGAGCGGCGTGCAGGGGGAGCAAGGTTGACAAGTGTATACATGGTTTTAGGCGCCGATCAGAAGAGATGATCGTCATGCCAAACAGGGTCCCGCAGGTCCAGCTTTGACTGTTTCCGCCAAACGCATCGTGCTGCTTGTGCCGTCGATGCGGCTGGCCGGAGGCTGCGAGAAGGTCGTCCACAACCTTTCGGGGGTCCTCGCAAGTCTGGGGCACCAGGTGGCCATCGCCAGCTTCGATGACAGTGCCTCCGAATGGCATTTCAAGGGAGAGGGAGAGCGCTTTGCGCTGGGCAGCACCAAGCGGCTGCCGCTGGCCTTGCGCTGGCTCGAATATTGGTTGCAGGTGCGCAAGCTCGTCCGATTCAAGCGCCGTTTCGGGCCCGATCTGACGATCAGCAATCTGTGGCGAGCTGACTTTACCAATGTGCTCGCAGGAGGAGGCGACCGCAAGGTGGCGATCGCCCACATCAACGTTGTCGGCAATCCGACCAATCGCCTGATGGTCCAGGCGCGCGGACTGGTTGGCCGGATCTACCGCCGGTTCGACCGGGTGGTGGCGGTGAGCCGTTCGCTGGCAGACGAACTTGGCGCGCTTTATCATCTCGAACCGGGCACGTGCCTCGCGATCGACAACTTCGCGCCGGTACCGCTCGCCCATCCGTGCCTGCCGCAAGACGGGGTGGGCCGGGCCGTGTGGTGCGGCCGGCTGGTCCGCGAAAAGAACCTCGCCGGTTTTCTCGAGGTGTGGCGCGCTTTGTGCGACCAACGCGACCGCGTGCAACTGGTTGTGCTGGGGGATGGTCCCTTGCGTGCGGAGCTTGAAGCCAAGGCCGCCGAACTTGGCCTGCGCCTTGGGAGCGACCCTGCTGATCCTGCGGCGCAAATTGTCTTCATGGGCAATGTCAGTGCTCCGGCTGACTTCCAGGCCTCGGGACGAGTCTTCATAATGAGTTCGCTCGCTGAGGGCATGCCGATGGTCCTGCTCGAAGCGCTGGCGCTGGGGGCGCCAGTGCTCGCGGCCGACTGCCCATCGGGCGGGGTGCGGGCGGCTCTCTGTGATGAAAGCGCGGCAACCACGGACTGCGGCGCGCTGTTGCCCATTCCCTTGCCTGGAGACGCCGCGAGCCGGGCGGCTTGGCTGCCCTGGCTCCACAAGGCGATGGCCGACGATGCGCAACTCGCTGAGTGGCGCAGTGCCGCTTTAGTCAGGGCCGAACGTTTCTCGCCCGCGCGCGCGGCTTCGGACTGGCAGGCGCTGATCGAGGACATCCTGCCATGAGCGTGCTCTATATCACACAGAACGGCATTGCCGATCACATCGGCCAGTCGCAGGTGGCGCCTTATATCATGGGCCTGGCGCGGCAGGGGCACCGCATCCATTTGCTCAGCGCAGAGAAGGCCGGGCGCGATGAGGTCATTGCCCGCTACCAGAAGCTGTTCGATGCCTGCGGGATCGCGTGGACCAGGGTGCGGTATCATTCCTCGCCCAAGGTGATCGGCCCGCTGCGGACGCAATGGCTGATGGAGCGAGCCGCGCGGCGGATCGTTGCGGCGGAAGGTATCACCGCAGTGCATTGCCGCAGCTATCCCGCAGCCTTGATCGGACGGCGCCTGAAGCGCCGTTTTCGGATCAAGTATCTCTACGATTTTCGGGACTTTTATGCCGACGGCGGCCTTACCAAAGGTTCGCTCCTGCTGCGCCCGCTCTACCGGCGCATGAAGCAGCTTGAGGGGCCGATGATTCGCGAGGCGGACCGGATCGTCTGCCTGACCAGACGCGCGCGCGACCTGCTGATCGACTGGTATCTGGCAGACGAGCCTGCGCCGGTCGAGCGATTCCAGATCATCCCGTGCTGCGCCGATTTCGCGCTGTTCGATCCCGCGAAGGTCGAGGCAAAGTCGCTTGACCAGATTCGCGCGAAGCTGGGCCTTGCTCCCGGTCAGACCGTGCTGCTTTATCTCGGCAGCCTTGGCCCGGACTATCTGCTGCCGCAGATGATGGATTTGTTCGGCGAACTGACCAAGCTGCGCAGCGATGCGCGGTTCCTGTTCGTATCGAACAACGGGCGCGAACTGGTTGAAGCGCAGTGCGCCACCAAGGGCATCGATCCGGCGCGGATCATCTTTACCTCGGCCGAGCGGAGCGAGGTTCCGGCGCACATAGCGCTGGCCACGCTGTCGGTGGTGTTCATCCGGGCTGACCTGTCAAAGGCCGGGTGCTCCCCGACCAAGCTTGCCGAGCTGTTTGCGATGAACGTGCCGGTGGTGGCGAACTGCGGGGTTGGGGATATGGACTCGATCATCGCGCCAGAACGCAACGGATCGGCGCTGGTAACCGAATTCGCGACCGCCAGCCTGCGTGATGCAATTGTCAAAGTACTGGGATTGAGAGAAGAAGGCCAAATCGACATTCGCCGCAGCAGCGCCGAATTCGATTTGCCACAGGGGGTCGCAGCCTATGCCAAGGTTTACCGTGAATTGGACAACGCCTGAATGCTGAACCTGGTGGTGATCAACGGCGGGCGCGGCGCGGCGACCCTGATCCCGGCGCTGATCGAGCATCCGGCGGTGCGGGTGACCTCGATCGTCAACGCTTATGACGACGGCAAGTCGACCGGGCAGATCCGGCGCTTCTTTGGCATGCTGGGACCTTCCGACCTGCGCAAGGTGCAGGAACTGATGCTGAGCGCGGAGGATCGCGACTTCGAAGCGAACCGCCACCTCTTCCGGTTCCGTTATCCGGTGGGGGTCGATCGCGTCGCAGTCCTTGCCGAAATGCGTGCCTTTGCCGACGGGAAGCGCAGCGATCTCGCCGGAGCGCAGATCACCGCCGTGCACGTTCGCCAGGCGCTGCAGGATTTTGTGCGGGCCTTCCTCGATGGGCTGACGGTCATCGAGAAGGTCAAATCGGAGCAGCTGTCGTTCGACGATTGTGCGGTGATGAACTGCATCTACGCTGGCGCATTCCTCCATTTTCGCCGCAACATCGAACGCGCGACGATGTTTATCAGCCGCCTCTTCCGCCTGCGCGGTACGGTGCTGCCCAACTCGATCGAGGCCAAGACGTTGGTCGCGCTACGCGAAGACGGCGAGATGCTCTACTGCGAGGCCGACATCGTCGAGCTGCGCTCGAACGCCAGGATCGAACGCATTTACCTTGTCGATCAAGCGATTGATCGGGGGCAGTTCGAGGCACTTACGACCGACGAAAAGCGCGATTTCCTCGAGCGGCACCATTGCTTTGTCGATGCCACCCAGAATGTGCGGCAGGCTTTGCAGCAAGCCGACGTGATCGTCTATTCTGCGGGGACGCAGCATTCGTCGCTTTACCCGACCTACCTGACCGACGGGCTGGCGCAGGCGATTGCCGACAATCGCGATGCGCTCAAGGTGTTCGTGACCAACATCGGCGCCGACTACGAAACGCCGAGCTACCAGGCCTCGGACTATCTGCTCGGCGCGCACCGCTATCTCAATCTCGCCGATGCGCGCGACTATGCGATGCCCGAGCTGTTCGACATGGCGCTGATCAACACCGGGCGGCGCAAGGCGGACGAGACCTACGTCGCCTACGACGAGAGCAACTTTGCGGGGGTTCCGGTCGAACGCGTGCTCGATGATTTCGAAAGCGCTGAAGCGCCAGGGCGGCACGACGGTAACAAGCTGGTCGCGACAATTCTCGAACGGTTCGAACGGACCAACCCGGGCCTCGCCCGGTGATCCCTGGACCCGAGTTGGCGCAGCTGCTTGCGGGCAGGGCACTCCTGATTTTTGACTTCGACGGGACCATCGCCGACAGTTCGCCGCTGCATGAGCAGGCGTTTCGCGAGGTGCTCGAGCCGCTTGGGCTTACGGTGGACTATGCGCGGCTCGCCGGGCGCAGCACTGCCGACGCGGTGCGTGATTGCTTTGCCTGCAACGGGCGAGAAGTGCCTGACGATGGTACCATTGCGGGACTTGCGCAGCAGAAGCAGTCGCGCGGACGCGAACTCATCGCATCGAGCCTCATTGCTTTTCCAGCGGCGATGGCACTTCTGGAATGGGCGCGGCCATGGCACCGGCTTGCGCTGGTTACGTCGGGTTCACGCGCAACGATCAACCTTGCTCTGGAGCGGCTCGCGCTTACCGACTGGTTCAACCCCTTGCTGACCGCAGACGATTTCATCAGAGCCAAACCCGATCCGGAGGGATTTACCAGTGCGCTGCAGATCGCAGAGGTTGAGGCTGGGCAGGCATTGGTTTTCGAAGATTCAGCGGCCGGTTTCGCCGCTGCGCATGCCGCTGGGATCGAGGTGGTCGATGCGGCGAAGTTGGGAGAGATGATGATCGAGGGCAGCAATCGTGGGAATTGATATCCATACCTTTCGGTTGCTGCAGCGGCTGGCCGACGAAGCGCCGCTGGGTGCGGCACTGACGATCGGGCGGCAGTCGGTCGATTTCGCCGTGCCTGCCGGGTTCACTCCGCCAGCCGACCCTGCCGAGGCGCAGTATTGCGAATGGGTGCTGCTTGCGCTCGGCGGCAGCGAGGCAGCCTCGCTCGACATTTCGGACTATGAAGGCGCGACTCACATCGGCGATCTGGGTGAGCCGATGTCGCTGCCCCGCAGCTATGACACGATCATCGATGCTGGCTCGCTCGAACATGTGTTCGACGTCGCCACCGGGTTTCGCAATCTGATCAAGTTCACCGCGATCGGCGGGCGGATCGTCCATGTCCTGCCGGTCAACAACCTCAGCGGCCACGGCTTCTGGCAGTTCTCCTCGGACCTCATCTATGCGCTCTATTCGGAAGCGAACGGCTTTGCGGACACCCGGGTGTGGTACGCCTCCAGCATCAATCAGGACGAGTGGCGCGAGATCCCGCCGCCGCGGCCCGGCACCCGGACCGAACTCGTTTCGCTCGAACCGGTGATCCTGCTCAGCGTCGCCACCAAGCAGCGCGAAGTTGCCTCGCTGCGCGTGGTCCAACCGTTCTACGATCAGGCATGGAATGAGGGCAGCGAAGTTCTGGTTTCGCATACGCCGTCACGGTTCGAATGGCTCCGCCGACTGTTGCCGCAGCGCAGCTTGGCGCACCGGCTCGCCCGCAATGCCTTTACGGTCGCGGGACTGGGGCTCGGGACCAGCCGTTACGCCTTGCGCGGCAAGCGCTTTGCCCGGCGCACGCCCGGATCGGCAGGAAGCAAGCAGCCGTGAAGATCCTCGCCGCGGTGGTGACGCACAACCGGTGCGAACTGCTCGAGCGCTGCCTCGATGGTCTGGCACAGCAGAGCCGCGCCTGTGATCAGGTGCTGGTCATCGACAATGCCAGCACCGACGCGACCCCCGAAATGCTGCAGCGCCGCGGGGTTCTGACCATCAGGCAGGACAATCTGGGTTCGGCTGGCGGCTGGCACCGGGCGAATGCCTACGCGGTCGAGCACGATTTCGATGCCATCTGGCTGATGGACGATGACGGTTTTCCAGATCCCGCCGCGCTGGCGAAGCTGGAAGCCGAACTGTCTGCGGGCCGTGCCTGTGCGGCCTCGGTGGTGTTGTGTGAGGATGCGCGAGAGCGCTTCGTGTTCCCGTTCCCCAAGCTCAATCGCCACGGATTTCCTGTGATCTTCGGATTTCCGCGCAAGGTGCACTTGCTCCGCGAACTTGCCGCAATCGCGCCAAATGGCATCTATCCCTTCGCGCATCTGTTCAACGGTGCGCTGATCTCGATCCCGGAGATCCGGCGCATCGGCAATGTCGATGCCGGCTACTTCATGTTCGGTGACGAGGTCGATTTCTTCTGCCGCCTGCGCAAGGATGGCGATGTCGTCTCGGTGCTCGACGCCTTCCATTACCATCCCGACGTCGGCTCGCGGGCCTATTCGCCGGTGAAGGTCTATTATTACGTCAAGAACAGCCTGATCATCCATCGGCGCTATTTCGACCAGGCCTGGCTGCGCAACCTGCTCGCGGTCGGTGTGGTTCTGCTTCGGGTCGCGCGCCGCAACGGGCCGCTCGCCGCCTTGTCCTATCTGGCCGGGCCGAACGCGGGCATGTTCTATCGGGCGATCCACAGGGGCCTGGCAGGGCAGGTGGGCAAGGACTTCACCCCATGACCGGTTCGAAGGCCAGTACCTGCGCCTTGATTGCCGCTGCCGGACGCGGCACCCGTGCCGGTCTGCCTTACCCCAAGACCTTGTTCGAGGTGCAGGGGCAGACGATCCTGCTACGGGTAGTCGATGCCTTGGCGCCGCACGTGAGTGAACTTGTAGTCGTCGCCAGTCCTGAAGGCGCCGGTCCGATCGAACAGCAACTGAATGCAGCGGGCATCGATGCTCGCATTGCGATCCAATCGGAGCCGCTTGGCATGGGAAATGCCGTGCTCGCCGGACTGGCTGCGCCCTCTGTCGAGCACGTCCTGCTGGCCTGGGGAGACATCCCGTTCTTTCAGCCCGCAACCGTTGCGGCCATGGTCGAGGCGCATCACCGGCATGGCAATGACTTCACCTTTGCCACGGCGGTTGTAGACTCCGCCTATACCTTCGTTTCGCGCGATCGGGCCGGGCAGGTGCTTTCGCTGACCGAAAGCCGCGAGGCGGGCATCGTCGAACCCGGGCCGGGTGAGCGCGATATCGGCCTGTTTATCTTCCGCCGCGAACCCGTCAGCGCGATGTTGCAGCAGGATCTGCCGGGCAAGTTCGGCAAGTCCACCGGCGAGCACGGTTTCCTCTACCTGATCCAGCACCTTGTTGCTGAGGGGGCAAAGGTGGAGGCGGTGCCAGTCGCCACCGAACTCGATCTGGTATCGCTTAACCGGCTGAGCGATATCGAGGGGTTTCTCGGAAACTAGCTCCGCTGGATCACGACTCGCAGATCGGCATTGGCAGGATCGGCGACTTGCTTGCCCGCGATGCGCCACGGCCCGCCCACGTCCTCCATCGCAACAATGCGGCATCCAAATCGCTTCGCCAATTGCTCGAACGAACCCTTCGAGAGCGAGAAGGTGTGCGGGGTGTGGCACAGCTTGACCAGCACCTCCTTCGACGAAACGTTGGGGACTTCGAAAAAGAGATGGCCGCCGGGACGGACCCGCTCGATCATCTGTTCGAACACCGCCAAAAGGTCATGCACATGTTCGAGCGAGTGCGAGGCGTAGAGCAGATCGGCGGGTTCGCATTCAGCCAATGTCCGCGCCCAGCCTACGCCATATTGCGCGGCAAAATCGCGTGCCTTGGTCGAGGGATCGACCGCGACCACCCGGGCTTTTTCGCGCAGCAGGTAGCTTGCCGCGCAGTCCCCGGCGCCAAAATCGATCGCGTCGACATAGGTCGGGACATGGCGTTCGAGCCACGCAATCCGTTCCGCTGACCAGCCAAGCTGCAAATCGTTGGGCCGATCCGCCTCGGCGACATGGCGGCCTTCGGCCTCGTCGCGGTTGCCCCAGTAATATTCCTCGTAATACCGGGAAAGCCGCGCTTCCTCGAACCGCGGTTCGACGCTGCTGGTACCGCAGGCCTCGCAATAGCATTGGGTCAGATCGAAATAGCGCCGGTTAATCTCGACCGGTCGATAGGCGCGCGCGAACTGGGGGCTCAGGGCGGCCGCCGCATTGGCCGCGAAAGCCGGGACCTTGTATGCGAGCCACCGCACCGGGCCGAGTGAACGCAGATTGAGATAGGGGATGCGGTACAGCCGGTCCGACCCGCAGAGGAAACAGGTGGCGGGTGCAGTCATGACTGGGCTCCGCGCCAGGCCTGGAACATCAGCACCGACCACAGCGGCTGGGTAGCTTCCTCCTTGCCCTCAAGGTGCCGCTGCCAGCGAGCACGCACGACAGCGGGATCGAACAAGCCGTCGCGGCTCAGCGCCTCGGGCGAAAGCAGGTCCTCGGCCCAGTCGCGCAATGGCCCCTTGAGCCAGACGCCCACCGGGATGGCGAAGCCCGCCTTGGGACGATCGACCAGTTCGCGCGGGACATAGCGGTAAAGCAGGTCCTTGAGGATCGCCTTGCCCCCGCCGCGCGCGAACTTGAGCTCGGGGGCGATACGCGCGGCGAGCGCGGTGACTTCGGGATCGAGAAACGGCATCCGCGATTCAAGGCTGACCGCCATGCCCGCGCGGTCAACCTTGGCAAGGATATCGCCCGGTAGGTAGCTGACCGCATCGGCGTGCATCATCTGCGCCTCGAGCGGCAGCTTTGCGAGCTTCGGGTCAAGCGAGAGTGCTTCGGCGCAACGCTGGCCACCGGACAGCGGTGACCCGGCGGACGCCCAGTCGTCCATGAACGAATCGAACAGGCCGTCAAAACTGTCTGCCCGGTTCATCAGGCGCAGCGCGCGCTGCGCGTTTGCTCCGAACCACGGTGACCGCTTGCGCCGGGCCAGGTCGGACAGGCCGTTCCACGCTCCGGCGGGAACGGCCCCGGCGCCGCCAAGTGCTGCACGGCGCAGTGGGACGGGAACGCGGCGCAGCGCGCGCCACAGACGGGGGAACTGGATATGCCGGTTATAGCCGCCGAACAGTTCGTCGCCCGCATCGCCCGAAAGCGAAACGGTCACCTGCTGCCGCGCCAGTTTCGACACCAGATAGGTGGGGATCTGCGACGAATCGGCGAAGGGCTCGTCATAGATCGAGGCTAGTCCGGGGATGACCGCCAGCGCGTCATCCGGCGTAACGTAAAGTTCGGTGTGGTCGGTGCCGAGCGAGCGGGCGACCTTGGCGGCAAACACCGCCTCGTCGAAACCGCTTTCGGTGAAGCCGATGGTGAAGGTCTTGAGCGGGCGGCTGGCGCACTTCTGGCCCAGCGCGGTGATCAGCGAACTGTCTATGCCGCCTGAGAGAAACGCGCCGACCGGCACGTCGGCGACCATCTGGCGCGAGACTGCGGCACCAAGCGTCTGATCGAGCGCGGCGAGCGCCTCGTCGCGGTCGTTAATCGGGTTTGCTGCCCCTGCCAGCACCTGATCGGCGTAGTCAAAATAGCGCTCGATCCGCATCGGACCTGAGGCCCCTTCGACCGGCTGGCGCACGAAAGCTGCCTGCGCATCGGCGAGCGGTACGGTGAGCAGGCAGCCGGGTTCAAGCTTGTAAATGCGCTCGTAGATCGATTGCGGCGCAGGGACGTATGCCCGGGCCATCAGGCAGGCCAGCGCGGCGCGCGAAATCGGATTGGCGAAGCCCGGGGTGGCGGCAATCGGCGCGAGCGTGGAGCCAAAGGCGAAGCCTGCCGCGGTCCAGCCATAGTACAGCGGCTTCTCCCCGAACCGATCGCGCGCCAGCGTCAGGGTGCGTTCGCGGTTGTCCCACACGGCGAGCGCGAACATGCCTGAAAGCAGAGCGATGCCTTGGCTCAAACCATAGGCCGAGAACACCGCCAGCATCACTTCGGTATCCGAATGCCCGCGCCACGCTGGCGCCTTGCCTGCCGCTTCGAGCTGCGCGCGCAGCGCTTCGAAATTATAGATCTCGCCGTTGTAGGTGACGGTGTAGCGCCCGCAGGCCGAATGCATCGGCTGCGCGCCAGCCGCCGAAAGGTCGATCACTGCCAGCCGCCGATGGCCAAAGCCGACAGCGCCCTCCGCGCCGATCCAGCACCCCGACGAATCGGGTCCGCGCGGCACGATGGTATCGGTCATCGCGGTGATCAGTCGCGGGTCGACCGGCCCGCTTCTGGCAATCAATCCCGCAATCCCGCACATCTGATCAAGTCGCTCCTTGCGCCGCCAAGGCTTGTTCACCGCCTATTGCAGCGAACCGGGCCCTTCAATCTAATTGTCGTTGCATCAGTTGTTTGCCTCGTCCCGGCGCTTGCCCTAGGTCCTTGAAAACGATCGTGGGTCAAGCTGGCCGAGCTGGGATGACGGGGCAGGATTTCGAATTGCAGCCAGACACCTGCTCAAATACCTGCCACGCGGCGTTCCTGTTGCCCAACCTTGGACTGGGTGGGGCCGAGCGGGTCGTGCTCGACCTCGCTCGCGGGTTTGTCGCGCGCGGAGCCCAGGTCGATCTGGTGCTAATGGAGCAGAGCGGCGAGTTTCTTGCGCAGGTTCCCGAAGGCGTCCGCGTGGTTTCGCTGGATGCGCCGCGCCTGCGCAGCGCAGTCCTGCCGCTGCGCGCCTATCTGAAGGAAGCGCGGCCTCAGGCACTAGTCGCGGCGATGTGGCCATTGACGACCGTCGCAATTCTGGCCGCAGCGGGCCTCAAGGCGCGGCCCCGCACAGTCGTGGTCGATCATGCGCCGCTGCTCGCGCAATATTCCCCCAGTGCATTCCAGACCTTGCTGCTCAAAATGTCGGTTCTTGCCAGCTACCGCTTTGCCGATCGCATCGTGACGGTCTGCAACGGCCTGGGGGATGAGATCGCACTGCTTGCATCGGTTCCGCGTGATCGGGTCGAGACGGTGTACAACCCGATCCCCAAGCCAGCCGCGCAAACACCGGCGCCAGCCCTTTGGCCCGCGCGGCCGAAGAAGCGGATCGTCTCGGCCGGACGGCTCAAGCCGATCAAGAACTATCCGCTGCTGGTCGAAGCCTTTGCCCCGCTGGCGCGCGAAGTTGAAGGCGCGGTGCTGGCGATTTTAGGGGAGGGTTCGAACCGGGCCGAGATTACCGATACGGCCAAGCGGCTCGGCGTTGCCAACGAAGTTATGCTTCCCGGGTTCACCGCGACGCCAGGAGACTGGCTCGAGGGCGCCGACCTGTTCGTCTCGGCATCGCAGTACGAAGGTTTCGGCAACGTGCTGGTTGAAGCAATGCATTTCGGCTGCTCGGTTGTGTCGAGCGATTGCCCCTACGGACCGCGCGAGGTGCTGGGCGATGGTTCCTGGGGAACCCTGGTCCCAACTGGCGACGTCGCGGCCCTGACCGCGGCAATGCGCGCTGCTCTGGCCAGTCCTGCGGACCCCACCAAACAGACGGCGCGAGCCGATGATTTTTCGCTCGACCGCGCGGTCGATGCCTATTGGCGGGTGCTGTTCGGATGAGCGGTACCACCTTGTCGCCGCTGCGCCGGTTCGCGCGCTCGTCGGGGCTGATCGCGGCGTTCTACGGCGCCGCGATGGTGCTGGCTTTCGCTGCAGGTGTGGTCCTGACCCGCTCGCTCGGTGCTTACGGTTACGGGATTTATTCGCTCGCACTGACCAGCGCGACGCTGATCGGACTGATCACCGAATTCGGCCTGCCGGTGCTGGCCTTGCGCGAGGCGGGAACGGCTCGGGCGCATGGCGAATGGGGTATCTTGCGCGGACTGATGCGCTGGGCTGACCGGGCCATCCTCGCACTGTCGGTACTGCTGGTGAGCGCAACTTACCTGTGGCTCGCGCTGTCGGGCCGGGCCGCGCAGTCCGATTACCTTCAGACCATGCTGTGGGCAGTCGCGCTGTTGCCGCTGGTCGGGCTCGCCAAGCTGCGCTCGTCGGTTCTGCTGGCGCTCGATCATGTTGCGGCGGGCCAGTTCGCGGTGATGGTCCTGCGACCCATGGCATTCCTGGTGGTATGTCTGTCGGTCCTGGGCTTGAAGGGTTCGCTGTCACCTTCCGGAGCGATGCTTGCCCAGGTTAGCGGTGCGACCATTTCACTGCTGGTAGTCGCACTGCTGTTCCGCCGCCTGCGCCCGCGCGAGCTGAGCGAAGCACAGCCGCAAAGCGATGTCCGCGGGTGGCTCGCCGCGAGCTTGCCGATGGGGGTGACCGAGGGACTGCGCTTGCTGCAAGGGCAACTCGCCCTGCTGCTGACCGGCTGGCTGGCTGGCGCCAGTGCGGCCGGGGTCTATCGCGGCGCTGACGCCGTACTGCAGCTCGCCACGGTCGCTGCCTCGGTTGCGGCGACGGCGGCCACGCCGATGTTCGCCCGGCTGATCAAGCAGGACGACCGCGACGGCCTTGAACGGATATTGGGCTTGTCGGCGCTGGTCATGGCCGGCGGGGTGCTCGCCATCGCCCTGCCGCTTGGCCTTGCGGGCAACTGGCTGTTTCCAGCCTTGTTCGGGCGCGATTTTGCCGCCTCACCGCCGATTTTCATTGTGCTCTCGGCGGGATTGTTCGTCACCTATTGCATGGGCCTCGCGCAGTCGCTCGCCAACATGAGCGGTCATCACATGCTGACGACCCAATCGTTTCTGGCGACCGCGACCATCAACCTCATACTGGGTCTGGTCCTGATCCCGCGCTTCGGTGCGTTCGGCGCGGCGGTTGCTACCGCTGTGTCGGCGAGCGTGGGTTCGGGCTGGTGCGCGTGGCGGTTGTGGCGGCGGACCGGTTACAATACCACCCTGTTCAACCCGGCCCTGCCGCTAATCGTGTTGGATTCGCTGCGGTCGCTGCGAGACATGGTTCGAGGTGCGAACGGGGGGCAGGGGCATGGTGACTAGAGCTGATCTGTCGCCCGTTAGCCTGCGCCAGCGGATGGCCAGGCGCAACACTCGCGATGCGCGCATTTTTGCCTTGCTTGGGGATGCGGGATTTTCGGTGGAACCGCTCGGCGGCTTTGATTACGTCGCGCGGATGATAAACAAAGCGCTCAAGAGGGCGGCAGAATGACTTTGCTCAGACGGTTTTTCGCAGGCGTGCGGCTGCTGCGCTATCGCTTGCGCAGCTGGGCAATCCGCACCTATCTGCACCTTGCCTATCCCGGCGTGCGCTGCCATCGCTCGGTGATCTTCGGCAAAGGTGTATCGGTGCGCGCCTTCGACGGGGCCAGGCTCGAAATTGGAGAGGGCGCGGTCGTGCTGGAATATGCGCAAGTGCAGGCCGATGCCGGCGGACATCTCGTAATCGGTAAAGGTTGCCTGGTCGGCCGCGGTGCCGTCATCATCTGCACTAAATCGATCGAGATCGGAGATGGGACGTTGATCGCGGAACACGTTACGATCCGCGACCAGGATCATCGCCATGGTGGTGAGGGCAGGCTCGAAAGCAAGGGCCGCGATAGTGCCGCGATTCGTATCGGACACGATGTCTGGCTTGGCGCGAAAGTCACCGTGACCCGGGGGGTCGAGATTGCCCCGCACGCGGTTGTCGGGGCAAATTCAGTCGTAACGCAGTCATTGCCGGATCGCGCGGTCTATGTCGGCGCTCCGGCCCGGCCCATCCGGAAGCAACCGAATTGACCTGCCTTCGTGAAGAGGGTGCAATAGCGTCAGGCCGCGATCACGGCCCGGCAGGACGCCGCGCATGCTGATCTACTGGCTCCTGTTCGCCTATCCCGCGATCCTCGCGTTGGCCTATCCCGCCGTTCAAAAGACCGGCAAGCCGGACAGCGCGGGTCAACGTTTGGCGCTATTCGGTTTCGTGGTGTTCTACACGCTGCTGGCAGCGCTGCGGCAGGATGTCGGCGGTGACTGGATCAATTACGAAATCATCTACGACGATATCCGGCTCGATACCTTTTCTTACGCGCTGAGTTCGACCGATCCGCTTTACGGCGCGCTGAACTGGATTTCGGCGCAAATGGGCGCCGAGATCTATCTGGTCAACGGGATCTGCGGCTTGCTCCTGGTTTGGGGGGTGACCAGCGCGAGCAGCAAGTTCAGCGAACCGTGGCTGGCGATCGCGATGGCGGTGCCCTACCTGTTGATCGTGGTCGGCCTGGGCTACGTCCGCCAGGGTGCGGCGATCGGGATGCTGCTGCTGGCGATCTCGGCCTATGAACGCGGGCGGATCGTCAGTACGATCGCCATGCTGTTCATCGCGATCGGGTTCCACTCTACCGCGGTGATGGTGTTCCCCTTGTTCGGCTGGGCACTGTCGCGGCGCTATCCGTTCCTTGCGGTAATCTTCGTCGCCCTGAGTGTCGTGACTTATATCGCCGTCGTGATACCGCGCATCGACCAGTTCGACGCCGGGTACCTGCAAACCGAATACGATTCGACCGGTGCGGTCCCGCGCGTGCTGATGAGCGCAGTACCGGCGGCCCTGGTGCTCGCCCGACTGCGCAGTTTTGCCCCTGGCTTGCGTTCGCGCTCGGTGTGGATTTCGATGGCCGCGACCGGGCTTTTCGCCCTGTTTGCGCTGGCGGTGAGCCCGTCGACGACCGCGGTCGATCGCGCGGCGCTGTTTTTCTCGCCGGTGCAAATGGCGGCCTATGGCGAGTTTCGGAGGCTGAGCAACCTGTCGCAGCGCGCACCGCTACTCTATCGCTCGGCGCTGATTTTGCTGGCGGCGTTCGTGCAGGTGGTGTGGCTGGTCTTTGCCACCAATGCGCCGTTCTGGGTGCCTTATCATTCGCTGTTTGAAGGCGGGACTTTGTCTTGAGCTCTTCGAATTCGGGACCGCTCATCATCGTTTGTGCCAATCAGGCCTGGAACCTGGTCAATTTCCGCTCCGATCTGATTCGCGCACTGATTGCGGCTGGCTGCCGGGTTACTGCGGTTGCCCCGCGCGATCCGGCAATGGAACTCCGTCTTGCCGAGCTTGGCGCGGGTTTCGAGCCTCTGGCGATCGATGCAAAAGGCCTCGCGCCGCACCGTGACTTTGCGACATTCCTTTCGATCCACCGACTGCTCAAGCGATTGCGTCCGGCGGCCTGGCTCAGCTGGACGATCAAGCCCAATGTTTACGGCTCACTGGCCGCGCAACTTAATAGTGTAACGGCTATCCCGAACGTGTCAGGTCTGGGCACCGCTTTCATCCGCCGCAATCTGCTGACCCAGGCAGCGAAGGCACTTTACCGGGCCGGCTTTCGCAAGGCAGCAACCGTGTTCTTCCAGAACGCCGATGACCGCGACGAATTTGTCCATGGCAAGCTGGTTTTTGCAGATCAGGCGCGGCTTCTGCCCGGCTCAGGGATCGATACCGAGCGGTTTTCTCCGCCGGATGGAGGACGAAGCAATCGCCAGCATTTCTTGATGCTTTCGCGGGTGGTCGCTGACAAAGGGGTGCGCGAATTTGTCGAAGCGGCGCGAAAAACGCGGGCAAGGTGGCCTGATGCGCGCTTCACCCTGATGGGTGAAATCGGCGCGCCCAATCGCACTGTGATTCCTGCGGAGGAAGTGGCGGGCTGGGTGGAGGAAGGGATCATCGAACACCTTGAGCCGGTCGATGATGTCAGGCCGCACATCGCGACCGCAGACTTCATCGTATTGCCGTCGTACCGTGAGGGACTGTCCCGCGTTCTGGTCGAGGCAGGTGCAATGGGCAGACCAGCGATCACCACCGATGTTCCCGGCTGCCGGGATATCGTCAGCGACGGCGTCAATGGCTTCCTGTGCCAACCGCAAGACGCGGCCGATCTTGCTAATGCTTTCGCCCGCGCTGCGGAAACTGACGATCAGGCTTGGGAAGTGATGGCGCAAGCTGCGCGGTGCCGGGTTGTGACCGAATTTTCGGCGGAACGGGTCATTGCTTTGTATCTGAGCGCGCTGCGCGATGCAGGCGTTCAATTGCCAAATGACCATACCTAATGGTTCGAGTGTCACTTGCATCGCCAACGGCTTCGTCTAGGCTCATTCGGCTCGCAGGCTTGCGTTCGTAAGGGGAGCGACATTGAATTCTTTGCCTAACTCTGTCAGCCGCCATTCGCGGGTGATCGGTCTTGTGTTGATCGGCACCGCCGCCCTGGCGTTGGGCGGCTGCGTCCGGCGTGGCGGTACGGTGCCTTACGCACCGGCTGATTTCGGTCCGCCAGATAAAGAGCAGGCTTCGGAAGTTGCTTATGATTTGCCGCTGGGTCCACTTGACGTCCTTGCAGTCAAAGTATTTCGCGTGCCTGAGCTGAGCGGCGAATATCAGGTCGATGCCAAGGGCATGCTTGACCTGCCGCTGCTGGGTCCGACCAGCGTGCGAAACAAATCGCCAGAGGAATTCTCGCGCGAGCTGGAGCGGCTTTACGGCGCCAAGTATCTCAACAATCCGCAGATCAGCGTGCGGGTCACGCAGACGATCAACAACAGTGTCACGCTTGAAGGCGGTCTGGCTGTGCCGGGGGTGTACCAGCTACCCGGCCGCACAACCCTGCTCGGTGCAGTCGCTCTGGCGCGCGGCATCGCGCAGCAGGATGCCAACCCAAAACGAGTCGTGATCTTTCGTAAGCGCAACGGCCAGACCATGGCCGCCGCATTCGATCTGATTTCGATTCGCCACGGTGAAATGGAGGATCCGCTGGTCTATCCGGGCGATGTGATCGTGGTCGACAGTTCGCAGCTGCGCCCGCTTTATCGCGACCTGATCCAGTCGCTGCCGCTCGTTACGATCTTCACCCGGCTGTAATTCCACGCCCACTCGCCGGACGAATAGAGAAAAGGTTCAAGATGCAACGGACAGCGGACTTGCCAACTGACGCGAATTCCGGTTCGCCAGCGGACCCGTCCACACAGGCCCATTCGGGGCTCGAACTGTCGCGCGTGCTTGCGATCCTGATCGACAACTACAAGTTGATCCTGGGGATTGCGGTTGCGACGATGGCGCTCGGCATCGGCCTCGCGCTGATCACTGCGCCACAATTTATGGCAAGCTCCATGCTGCAGTTCGATCCCGGCGCTACCGATACGCTGAGCCCGGGCAAGGAGGGCGGCAAGCTTTCCGGCTATCGCTCCAACCAGGAGCAGATGGCGACGCAGATCGGCCTGCTCTACAGCGATTCGCTCGCTCGGCGGGTGGCGCAGGACTTGAACCTCGCCTCGAATCCCGGGTTCGGGGGCGAGGGCGGGACCCTGGCCGAACGGACCGACCGCGCGGCGGCAGTTGTCCATGGGATGGTCGCAGCCGAGCCGGTCAAGGCCAGCCTGCTGATCCGGGTCAGCGCGGTTTCTGGTGACGCGGCGATGGCCGCGCGGGTCGCCAACGGATACGCCAAGGCGCACATCGCCAGCAGTATCGAGCGCAAATACGCTGCATCGGATTATGCCCGCAAGTTCCTCGCCGACCAGATCGCCCGGCAGAAGACTGCGCTGGAAGATTCTGAACGGTCACTCAATGGTTACGCGATCAACGCCGGGATTTTCCGGCAGTCGGGCAAGGATGCATCGGGCAAGGAATCGCAAGGCGGGTCGTTGCAGCAGGCCAATCTGGAAAAGCTGAACGGCGCGCTCAAGCAGGCCGAGATTGATCGTATCTCGGCCCAGCAGCGCTACCTGCAAAGCGAAGTCGCTTCAGCGAGTGAGGCATCCGGCAGCGTCGGTCCTTTGGTGCAGCAGCGCGCTACGCTGAGGGCCGAGTACAACGAGAAGAGCCGCATCTATCAGGCCGATTACCCGGCGATGACCGAGCTCAAGGCCCGAATCGATCGGATCGATGCGGAAATTGCCGGCGAAGAAAAGCGCCTCACCGGCAACAAGCGGGCCGAACTCTATGGCGAATACAAAGCCGCGGTCCGGATCGAAGCCGAACTCCGCCAGTCGGTGGCCGAAGCGAAGGGCGAGGTGGTGACCGATCGCAACCGCTCGATCCAGTACAATATTCTCCAGCGCGAAGCCGATACCAACCGTACGCTCTACGATGCGCTGTTGCAGCGTTACAAGGAAGTGGGGGTTGCCGCTGGCATCGGTCAGAGTGAACTCTCCATGGTCGATGAAGCCAAGGTCCCCGATGGGCCATTCCGCCCACGGCCGATCTTCAATGCGCTGGCGGGCCTGTTCGCCGGTCTCGCACTGGGGATTGGCTTGGCGATTGCCCGCACCCTGCTGTTCGATACCGTCAAGGATCCGCGCGACGTTCGGTCGAAACTGAACCTCCCCCTGCTTGGGGCAGTTCCGGTCGAACCGGAAGGCCTCGCGCCGATGGAGGCGCTGCAAGACCGCAAGTCCGCGCTTTCCGAAACATACCATGCGGTGCGCACCGCACTCAGATTCTCAAGCCCGGCGGGGATGCCAAAGACGCTTCTGATAACCTCAAGCCGCCCTGGCGAAGGGAAGTCGACCTCAGCCTTCGCGATTGCGAAGTCGGCGGCGAACGTCGGCACCAAGGTGCTGCTGATCGATGCCGATTTGCGCAAGCCGACCTTTGCCTCATCGAAGAAGGAAGGGCTCGGCCTCGGAAACTTGCTGGCGAGCGAGACCGCGCTCTCGTCGGCGGTTGAGAAAACCCGCACCGATAACCTCAGTCTGCTACCGGCGGGTCGATTCTCCGGCGCGGAAGTCGAATTGCTCAGCTCCAACCGGATGCCCAGTCTGGTTGCAGAAGCGGCAGCGCACTATGACCTGGTGGTCATTGACGGGCCGCCGATCCTCGGCCTGGCCGATGCGCCCCTGCTGGCCTCGATCGCTGAAGCGACCGTCCTGGTGGTTGAAAGTGGTGCCTCGCGTACCGCTGACGTGCATGACATGATCCATCGTCTGCAGGGCGCCGGAGCGCGGATTTGCGGCGTCATCCTCACCAAGGTCGCGCGCAGCAGATCGCAGTACGGCTACGCCTACTACGATTATGCCAAGCCGCGTGGCGAAGAGAGCTCTGACCCCTATCGCACGATTGACGCGGTCTAGGCATATCGGTGCAGCTTTCAGATAATACCGAGAGAGTTCAATGAACCCAATTCTGGCAAGGCGGCTCTCCGCAGTCGGCGTCGCTGCGGCAATGGCCGTGGCGGTGATTGCCGCAAATGCGGCAAGGGTGGCCGAAGCGCCCATCTCGGCGAAAGCCTCGGGGGGGCCTGGGCCGGCTGCGCTTGGTGAAGTACGAAGCCAATTGATCGGGCTGCAGCTTGGCCAGAAGAATTTTGACGAGGCCGCGGCGCGCCGTGCGCTGGCTTCGGTCCCGCTAGCGAGCGAGCCATTTGCGCTGCTGGCCGCGCGATACCTTGCCGATAATCCGCGCGGCAGCAGCGGGCGTGAAGCGGCACTGCTAAGTGAGGCGCTGCGCCGGGATCCGCGGTCACGCATCGCGCGAATATTGCTGTTGCGCAATATGGCCGCAAAGGGCGATCTGCCCGGCGCGTTCGATCAGCTCGATGTGCTGTCCCGACTCAGTCCTGGCTTGGTCAATCAGGCAATGGCATCGCTGGGCGGGAACATTAGCACACCGCAGCGCATGGATCAGGCACTCGCCGCGCTTACCGGGCATCGCAACCTGTACGGTCCGTTTGTTATCGCACTGGTCGGCAAGAACCACCCGCGCGAGGTGCTTGTGCGGCTGGGTCAAGGTCTGCCGGCCGATGTTCTGGCGCAACCTGACATTCGGGGCAGCGTGGTCGGGCAACTGATCGATGTGCAGGAATTCGCATTGGCGCGTTCGATCTGGCAGCGCGGCGGTGCCGTGCAATCTGCTGGCCCGGTGTTCTCTCCGGATTTTTCCGATCATCGCGCCGCTCCGCCATTCAACTGGCAGATGCTCGAAACCACTTCCGGTTCGGCGGCGTTCGGGAAGGAGCGCGGCCTGTCGGTGGTCTATTATGATCGTATTCCCGGCCGCCTCGCGCGGCAAATTGTAACGCTCGCGCCGGGGCGCTATCTGTTGTCGGTCGATTTTGCGCTGGTCAGTGGTTCGGCGAATAATGTCCGGCTGCAGGTTTCCTGCTTTGGTGCCTCGCCGCTGCTGGCTGAGTTACCGCTGTTTGCGCCGAAGCCGGGACGCACCAAGGCGATGCTGAGCTTCACGGTTCCGGCACAAGGCTGTACCGGGCAGGAGCTGTCGATCGCCGGAGTGGCAACCGAGCAGAGATCCGAGACCGAGGTGGACCTGCAACGGATCGATATCATGCGGAGCGCAGCAAGCTGATGACTGCAAATAGCAGATCCCTGATCGGTCGCGGATATTTTGTCGCCGTGCTGTTGCTTGGCGGAGCCAGCGCCGCCGGTTTGATACCCAATGCCTTGCTTGGACTGGTCGGCGCGGCATTGATTGGCTGGTCGCTCTGGAATGAACCGGCATCGTCAGTAATGCACACCGGCTTGCGGCCAGTGTTGTTCGCATTGGCAGGACTGGCAGTTTTACAATTCATCCCGCTGCCACCGGCGATCTGGACATTGCTACCGGGCCGTGAAGCAGTGGCAAGCGGCTATGCCCTGGCGCAGATGCCACTTCCCTGGCTGGGCCTGTCGCTCGATCCCTGGTCCAGCTTGCAAAGTCTGGTCTGGTGGATCCCGGCGCTCGCGGTGTTCGCCATGATGCGCGCGCAGCCTGGGATAACGAGCCGACAGGTCATCACCGCGATCACCTATGTCGGCTATCTTTCGGTCGTCCTGGCAGTCATGCAAGTCTTCGGCGGTTCCAGCTATTTCTATGCCATCACCAACCGGGGCAACGGCGTCGGGCTCTTTGCCAACAGCAACCACTTTGCGGATTTCATGCTGGTGGCGATGGCATTGACCAGCGGTCAATGGCTGCACGACCGGCCCGCAGTGCATCGCATCACCCCAGCGCTCGCCACTGGCCGCGTGTTGATCGTCCGCCTTGCGCCTTTCGCGCTGGGAGTCTTCCTGTCGGGCTCGCTCGCGGGCGCGATCCTGTTTTTCCCCGTCGCCGCCGCGATATTTCTGCTCTACCGGCCGCTAATCAAGGTTCGCTGGCCGGTGGTCGTTTTGGCAGCGCCGGTGCTGGCGGCGGCGATGCTCTGGCTGCTCGCTTCGGGTCTGGTGTCGAACGACCTGATGGCTAAATCGGGCACCGCCGGCATCAGCCGCGGCGAGTTTCTGACCAATGGCATAGCCATGGCCAAGACCTTTGCTCCGTTCGGTTCTGGCCTGGGCACCTTCCGCGAGCTCTATCCTTGGTTTGAAAAGCTGCAAGTCGTGGGGACCACCTACGTCAACCATGCCCACAACGATTGGCTGGAATTCCTGATCGAGACCGGTGTGCTCGGGATCGCTGTCCTCGCTCTGTTCCTGCGCTGGTTTGCCGCACGGCTGCGTGATTTACTGACCAGCCACCGTGAGGGAAATCCGGTGGCCGTCGCTGCGTCGATCGCCGTAGCGATCGCACTCGCGCACAGTCTGGCCGATTACCCGACCCGCACCGCCACGATCAGCTGTATGATCGCGGCCTGCTTCGTCATGATGTGCCGAGCGCCCGAATCTCGGGGCAATGCGCCCGTCGCCAGTCGTACCGAACGCCGCGATCCCGTCTCGATCTGAAGCGCCATAGGGCTTCGCCGCGGACACCTGTCGGCTTCCGCAGCACGAGCGGAAGGCTCGAACGAAAACAGGCCGCACCGAAGTGCAGCCTGTCATTGTCACCCAATCCTCGCGGACCGGGTAAAAAGAATTTCGAGGTCAGGGGCTGGCAGGACCATCCAGAGCCAGAACCAGACCGACCGCAACAGCGATGCCGAGCAGGGCCCAAAGAATCCAGCCATCACCGTCATTGCTGAACAGCTGCTCGCTCTGCTCCATCGGAGCGGCCGCGCGTGCGGGGGCAGTCTTGGCGTCTGCAGCCAACACAGGATTGGCGGTCAGAGCGAAGGCTGAGGCAGCGATCGCGAGGTGCTTTACAAGCTTCATCCAATTTCTCCGATGAGATTGATTCGGTGTTCTGAAGGTCGGATAACAATAACCTCAGCCAATTGCAATCAAGTAAGTGCTCGATATGACTGCAATCTGGATCAATCGGTGTTGACGTAGACGCCTAATAGATTGGGAGAGCGTGTCACAATCGTCCAAAGCCACTTTATCAGGTCCGCTTCGCGTGGCCGGTGCCGGTCAGCATGCAAGGTGTTGAATTCATGAACCTGCGTCACCTGGGCCTCTTCGCTGCGGCCTTGCTGAGTTGCGCCAATGGAGCCAAAGCTGCCAACGAAGCCGAAACGTTGGCCGCGCTGGCGCGACAGGACTTCCGCGTCGCTTCAGTGGGCTTCCGCCTGGCTGTCGCCAACGTTGACCGATGCAGCACACAAATGCCGGCGACCGGACTGCTGCTTCACTCAATTGCGCAGTATCAGGGTGAATGGCGCAAGGTTGCGCAGGACCAATTCGGTGAGATCGACCTTGTTTCGATCGAAGGCGTCGTCGCGCAAAGTCCCGCTGCAATCGCCGATTTGCGGCGGGGAGATGCAATCCTTGCCATAAACGGATCGGTTGTGGCGACCACGCCCGACGCCGCCGCGAAGCCGACGGCTTTCAGGGACCGCGCCGAAAATAGTCTGGTTACGCTGCCTGCCACAATGCGGATCGCACTCTCGATCCGCCGCGACGGTGCCACCAGCGAGGTCGCACTGACGCCGGTTGCGGCTTGCCTGACCAGATTTGAGGTGGTTGCAGGATCGGGGCGCTTTGCGAGGTCCGACGGCCGGCTGATTCAAGTTGGCCAAGCTCTGGCTGCAGACGCTTCCGATGCGGATTTGGCGGTCATCGTAGCGCATGAACTGGCGCACTCGATTCTCGGTCATCGCTCCAGGCTGGTCGCGCTGGAGCAAGCGAAGGACCGTTCCACCCGCAAGAAATACGACGCTATGGCGCGGCAGTTCGAAAGTGAGGCCGATCGCCTCTCGGTCCACCTGCTGGCCGCTGCAGGCTTTGATCCGCGATCGGCACCGGCGTTCATGCGCCGCTCCGGCAAGCAGTTCGACGGGCATGTCCGCAAGGGCAGTCTGCACGCCAAGGCTGAACAGCGCGCCTCGGAAATGGACGATGAAATTGCCCTGATGACGGGTGCCAAGAGCAGTCCGTGACCCGTGCAGTGCGCTTTACAACGCAAAGTCCACGCTTATGCAGGGCACCATGAGTGACAGCGTCCTTGCCAAGCGAGCATTCGAACCACTGGTAGCCGCCGCGAAGGGCAATTCGCGCGCATTGCTGGCCTTGGCAGAAGAAGCATTTCTGAATGGCGACCGGGCGCGTTGCCAGGAACTGGCGGAAGATGCCTTGGCCGCAAGTCCGCAAGACCCGGCGGTTCAGTTTGGCGTCCGTCACCTGCTCGCCCGGATGGTCCCGAAATGGCATTTCCCGATGATGCTCGATGATATTCGCAACCGCGCCTACCAGGACGCGATCGAGCGCGCGGTGCGGCCGGATATGAAAGTGCTCGATATCGGATCAGGGTCGGGACTTCTGGCGATGATGGCTGCCCGCGCCGGTGCGCGTGAAGTCCATTCCTGCGAGATGAACCCGGTGATCGCCAATGTCGCAGCGCGGATCGTGCGGCAAAACGGGTATGATGAGCAGGTTACCGTTCACGCGCGCAATTCGGCGAAGATCGACCCGCAAGCTGATCTGGGCGGCCGGGCGGATCTCGTCATTTCCGAAATCATTGGCAAGGATCTGGTCTGCGAGCACGTGCTGCCGTCGTTGCGCGATGCGGTGCAGCGCCTGGCCAGGCCCGGAGCGCAGTTCATCCCTTGCCGCGGAGAGATCCGGGTCGCGCTGGCTTACTATCCCAAGATCGAGAACCGAAAGGTTGGCGAAATCTGCGGGTTCGATCTTTCCGAGTTCAACCAGCTCGCGCCCGCGCGGATCCAGGTGCAGGTCGGAGATCCAAGCTTGGCGCTGCGCGGAGAAGCGACCAACCTGTTTTCGTTCGATTTCACCAGCCTAGAGCCACACCAAGAGCGCGTCTCGATGGATCTCGTCGCGACCGGCGGACCAGTCAACGGTGTGGTGCAATGGTTCCGCCTGCAGATGGACGCCGAGGGCAGCTTTGAAAACTCCCCCGGTCCGGATTCGTCTCCGTCGTGGATGTTGGTGTTCTTCCCGTTCTCCTCTCAGCTTGAGCTTGATCCGGGCGAGAAACTGAGCGTCGGGGCAAGCGTTGCGAAGAACATCCTGCGCGTCTGGCAGGCGTGAGCCGCATGGCCGGGGAAGGATTGCTCAGACGGAAATGGCGGGCCTGGCGCGCCTATTCGAGCACGGACCGCTGGCTGATCTGCGAGGCCGCAGTGTGGCTCGGCCTGACCCATTTTTATGTCGCCTGGTTGCCGTTCCGCTGGTTGGGGCCGTGGTTGCGCAAGACATCCGATCAGCTTGATCGACCCGAACTGACCCGCCGGATCGGCCGCGCGGTGCTGACTGCTTCGCGGCACGTGCCGTGGCAGGCGGCGTGTCTGCCCCAGGCGCTGACCGCAAAGCTGATGCTGTCGCGGCGCGGCCAGGGTTCGGTTTTTCATCTTGGGGCGAAGCTCGATGAACACGGTGCCTTGGCTGCGCACGCCTGGCTGACCTGCGGCAGCGAAATCGTGACCGGCGGGGCAGGCTTGCCGGGTTACACGCCGCTGATCCAACTGGGTTGACGGGCTTACTCGCGCTTTAGCCACAGTGACAGGCGCACAGCGTCGGCAATGTCCGAACGTCCTTGCGCACCCAGCGCCTTGCCGATCGCGCCGCCAAAGCCGGTGGCAGACTCGCTCGCATCGCCGCTGTTCTCGCGGGCGATCCGGCGCCGCAGCATCTGCAGCAGCAGTCTCGGCCAGCGAAGCGGGGAGAGGCGCAGCAGCTGTCCCGGCCAACCAACCACCGAACGGCGTGCCTCGTCGACCAGCATCAACCGCGTGATGCGTTCGGCGAGCGCAGGGTCCGGGCGGAATGGGGCATGCAGGCGCCAGTCGACGGCAATGCCCGTCAGTTCATGCCCAAGTCCCAAGGCCAGCTGGCAGGCGCGGGTGGCCTCAAGCCGATCAGCCTCGTCCCAGAACAGCGGCCAGTCAATCTTCCCCGAACCGATCAGCAATTGCATGTCACTCAGCAAGAGGGGGCCATTATTGAACTGGTGGTCGAGCACGGCATGCAGGATCAGGTGGAGCAATGTATCGGTCGCACCGGTGGCAAATAGACCCGGGACTGCGGCGGCCTGCACCCGTTGCCGCACCCGGGCGGCAAATTCGCGTTCGCGCGCTGCCGCTGCGTCGTCATGCGTATCGAACAGGTGCAGATGGAGTTCGACCGTCGATTGGCGTGCCACCAGTGGGGGCAGATGCTTGGCCGAATTGAGCGGCTCGATGCCGCCACCCGTATAGCCCGCCTGACTCAGCGCTTCGAACACGCGGCCTGCCTGCGCCGGCTCGATCAGTAAATCAATGTCCCGCATCGGCCGCAGCGCCGGGTCATGGCCGTTCGACCAGATCAGGGCCCCGCCTTTCAGCACCGTAGCAGACAGGTTCGCTGCCGCGAGCGCTGCACCGATCTGAGTGAGCGCCGCTTTTTGGCCCAGCGTACGAATGCCAGAACGCTGATAACTCGCTTGCCATTGCTCGATCAGATCCGGGGGCGCCGGCCACTCTCCGGCTTTCCGGCGTTGGTGCAGCAAGGGTCGCAGGCGGTGCTGGGTCGCCTGGATGTCGAGCGTCTGCCAGTCCTTCTGCAAAAGCTTTGCCGCAAGCTCTGCCGCCCGCCGCTCATCGCCCCACAGCAATGTAAACAGCGGGCTCATGTGCGAAGCTCGCCGCTCGCGATGCGGATGATCCGATCGGGTTTGAAAGCGGCAGGGATGCGGTGTGCAATCATCAGGATGGTCACCGTTCCGCGCAAGTGCTCAAGCGCGGCGAGCAGCCTTGCTTCGCTCTGCGGGTCAAGCGCGCTGGTCGCCTCATCCAGCACCAGCAGCGAAGGGCGGCGCAGCAAAGCCCGGGCCAGGCAGATGCGTTGACGCTCGCCGCCCGACAGCCGGCTACCGCGATCCCCGGCGCGTGCGGCGAGGCCTTGGGGCATGGCGCGCACAAATTCAGCTGCATCGGCCGCTTCCAGCGCAGCCCAAAGTTCGTCTTCGCTCGCTTCGGGCGCGGCCCAGCGCAGGTTCTCGGCGATATCAAGGTCGAACAGGAACGGGTCCTGCGGGACATAGCCGATCCGCTGCCGCCAGGCGTCACGCGTGGCGCGACTGTCGATCGGTTTGCCATCAACGCTGATCGTGCCGCTGTCGGGCTCAGCCAAGCCGATCAGCAAGTCGGCAAGGGTGGTCTTGCCGCTGCCCGAAGGGCCGAGCAGAACGGTCAGCTCGCCAGGAGCAATTTCGAGATCGACGGCCTCAAGCAATGGCCGGGCCGGATCGTGGCGCAGACTGACCCCGGCCAGCGAAATGCGCGGCGGCGGGCCGCCCAGTTTGCCGGTGGGTACGCTCACCGAAGGTTCTTGCGACAGCGTAGCCTCAAGCAGCTGCAAATTCGCGATCGCGGGCAGGAGCATGGCCAGCGACTGCGCCCCCTGTGCGAGCGCCAGCGCCGGGCCGGGGGTCCTTGCAAACAGCACCAGCAACGCGCCGAGCACGCCGGGTGAGATATGTGCAACCATGACCCCGATCCACAGCAGCAAGGCGGCCAGCACTGCGGCGAACAGCTGGAACACCGCATTGGCTCGCAGGCGCATCGCGGTGTAGGAGAGCCCGCCCTGTCTGAGCTCGGCTGAAATGGCCATGAACTCGCTGGCATAACGGTCCTCCGCGCGGTGCGCCTTGGCCAGTTTCATTCCGGCCATGAATTCACCGAAGGCGCCCTGGCGTTTGCCGCCCTGGCGAGTCAGCGTCTCGCCATAG
Source organism: Novosphingobium sp. (assembly GCA_046063275.1). Lineage (GTDB taxonomy): Bacteria > Pseudomonadota > Alphaproteobacteria > Sphingomonadales > Sphingomonadaceae > Novosphingobium. The sequence goes on from JBJTLY010000355.1 coordinate 56,217, forward strand.
GAGTAGGCTGCGCGCGCCATGCGGGCTGCAGCGGGAAGCGCGGGCAGCAGCAGGATCCCGCTGGTCAGGGCCAGCAGCGGCGAAAGCTGCACCGCCAGCACCAGCAGCACCAGCAGCTGAACCAGCGCGACGGCTCCGCGCAGCAACTGATCGCTGCCGGTGGCCAGACGGCTGACATCGCCGGTCACCGCAAATTCGACATCGCCGCGATTGAGGTCGCGAATTTGCCGCCATTCGGCGTGAACCAGGGCCGCAATGATCCGTCCGCGCCAGCGGTCGACAAGTTCGGCCGACAGGGCAAACAGGCCCTTGTCGCGGCGGATCAGGATCAGTGAGCGCGCAACCATCAGCGCGATGAACGCGGCGAGCAGCAGTGCCAGCCCCCGGCCTTGGCCGAATGTTGCCAGCAACGGTTCGGCAATTCGGGCAAGCCTGCTGTCGGGCGTGGTCCAGCCGAACATCATGCTGCCAAGCGGGATCAGCAGCAGGATGCCGATGCCTTCCACGACGCTGCCAAGGATCACCAATGCGAGGAGCGCAGCTTGCCGCGCCTTTCCCATGGCCATCAGCGAAGCGAGATATGCGCGCAGCGGTTCGACAATGAAATGATGAGCCGGTTTCGGCAAGGTCAGACGTTTCCCCGATCCAAGGTCCGATGCGAACAGCGCATAACGCACAGGGCAGCAATTGCAATTCGGCGCACTGAAATGAGGCGGTTTAGTCCATGCCCTGCTGCGCCCAGGTCAAGTATTCTGCCGCCATGGCGGTCAATTGCACTGCGTTGGCGCTGGTTGGATCGGTTACGCCCCGAATGGCTACCCGGGCGAGTTCCCGGTCCAGCCAGGCAAGGTCAATCCAGGCGTCGATACCGGCGGCGCGGAATGCGACAATGCGATTGCGCGCCGGTGCGGCAAAGGCCTGCAAACGGGCATAGTGCCCCGGATCGGCGGGCATGCCGCGCTGGCGCAGCCTGATCTCTTCGGGCAGCAAACCGGTGCCAATTGTGCGACCCGGGCCGCGGTCCGGGCCAAGTGCATAGAGCAGGGCGCGCGGCAAACTGGCGTAAAGCCGAAGCAGGCGCATGTCGCGAAACGGGAAGTGCATGCGCAGCGCACCAGCGTAGTAGGCGTTGGGCTGGGCCAGCGCCTTCTCGGTGCCGGCGATGTAGCCCTTGCCTTCGGGCGCCCGAAAAATCTGTTCGGAAGGACGCGCAGTTTCCGCGCGTAAGTTGGTCAACGATTCGCGCAAATGCGGAGCAAGCGCGACGTGGAAATCGCGTTGATCGGGCTGCAATGCAGCAGCAATGCTACGCCGGATCACCCCCAGACGCTGCCGCAAAGTGGGGTTACCGGGCAGGCGAGCGGTTACCGACATTTCACCGTAAGTGCCATTGACCAGTATGCCGGCACCATGTTCGCGCGCGGAACGGTGGAAGGCGCTGGTCAGACAGTGCCGATTGCTCAGCAGCGGCATCTCGGCCCCAGCCAGCACGTGCGGCGACGGGCAGTAGGGATCGGCATCGCTTGGCGGGCAGACCGGCACGAATTCAAGCACGCTGCGCGCTGCGACGGCCCGGGCAAACTCGGCTTCATCGGGGATGCCCGAGCCCAGCGGCGCAACCGAACACAGGGCCAGCGGAGGCTCGGTAAGCTCCTGCGCCGCCAGCGCAGCGATGAGCGAAGAATCGAGTCCGCCACTCAGCAGCACGGCGGAGCGACCCACCGTTCCAAGCCGTTCGCGCAGCACTGACCTGAGCGCTTCCTCTAACGCCGCAAGTGCTTCGGCGGCGTCCCCGGTGAACTGGTCCTGCGGGAGCAGCAATTCGGCCGCATGGCGCGTGAGGGTCCCGTCGGGAGCAAACCGCAAGCTGCCGCCCGGCGGCAACTTCTCGATCCCGCGCAGGATCGTGCGGTTACCCATCCTTTGCCGCAATTCGTAGCGACCCAGCGATAGCCCGACCGCCTCGGAATCCAGCCCGCCGTCGACCCAGTCAAGGCGGCGCAGCGCCATTGCATCGGGTGCGAAGGCCAGCCCGGTTGCGCTTGCCGCGAAGAACAGCCGATCCCGCGCGGTCGCTGATTGGACCAGCCAGGTGTGGCCTTCGACATCGCGGTGAAACAGCGACCATTCGCCGAGCATTTCGCTCGGTGTATCGGCCCCGAATCGCGCCAGCGCAGCGCTGGCAAGTGCAGCGGAAGGGCAGTGCTCCGATAATCCGAGCCGCGCTGCGAGTGCGCTCCTCTCGGCAATCCAGCCAGTGAACACGGTCGTCCCGCGTTCATCGCGCAACGTATCGACCATGTCCGGGTCCTGGCCATCACGGCCCATCGCGGAGTAGGCGCCATCAGTCCGCTGAAGGTGCAGCTGTGCGGCATCCTCAGCCGCGACCGGCCTGTTCCCGGCACAGGCCAAACCCCACAGTCCTGACGTCAGCGGCTCAGCCATGCTGCGCAATGCCGGCTGGCTTGCCTAACCGCTGCGCTGCGATAGAGCATTCAGAATGGAACCGGCCTTCGACAAGCACATCCGCCGCGCGATCCGTGAGAGTCTGGCGCGCGACATCTATGCGCGCGGTATTGTGCGCATCGAGCAGCCCGATCTGACGGGCTATTGGTGGCTGGTGACGACGCATCGCGGCTTGTTTGCGGTATCGCCGGACGGGATCGAACTGGTTTCGCATGGTTGGTACTTCGGCATAGATCGGCACGGCGATCATATCTACCTGTATGAAAACTGCGGCCTGCGTGATCGCGCCGCGAACCTGGGGCGGATCGTCCGGATGCTTTGGGACGGCGCCCGTCTGACCGATCCGCGCGTGCTGGTGACCGGGCTTCACGGCAATGCGCATCAGCTGAAGGTCATCGACGATCTGATCTGTCTGGTCGATACCGCCAATCAGCGCATCTTGCGCTTCACGCTTGATGGCGCTGCGGTGGACGCCAAGACGCCATTGCCGGTTGCGCTGCCGACCGATTCGAGCGGCGCTTACCACCATATCAACTGCATTGCCGAGGTAGACGGGCGCATCGCGCTACTCCTCCACAATGGCAAGGCGCCTGGCCCGAGGAAGAGCGAGCTGCTGTGGCTGGGGCAAGACTGGAACGTGGCCGAACGCCATCCCATCGACGGCTACATGTGTCACGACATCGTCGCCGACGGTGAGGGAACGCTGTGGCACAGCGGGTCTGCGGACGGAGAATTGATCAATAGCCGCAGGCAGCACTTCAAGATCAGCGACAGCCTCATGACCCGCGCGCTGGCCTTCTGCGAGCGCCACCTGCTGGTAGGGCTATCGAGCTTCGGTGAGCGGCAGGTTCGCGACGGTCTGGCTGGCGAAGTGGTGCTGCTCGATCAGCAAATGGATGAAAGGACGCGATTCGATCTACCGGCCGGACCGGCCGATGTTGTCGCGCTTCGCTAATCACGATTCCACAAACGGAAACGGCCCCGCCGAAGCGGAGCCGAATCGGTCAACCTACAATGCGGATTAGGACCGCTGGCAGTCGATCGTGGGATTGCCGCCGACATCGGCGCCGCGGCCAATGAACGCGAAGGTTTCACGGATATCAAGCTCGCGGATTGCAGGCTCAACCCAGTCCTTGCGGCTTACGTTGTCTTTAGGATCAGTCATTGCCAGTCGTCCCCTGAGGATCATTGATACCAATCAATCCGCTAAAGCGTTGGATCGTATATCAAGTAAGAAACCGAATCTTGCAAGAGTTGTTAGCACGTGGTCTGGCAGATGGGAAGCCGCTGCATAAACTAGCCAGATCGATTGATTAGCTGGCTTGCATGCCTAGACTGCATTGCGCACTTCGAGGAGATGGATTGACCAATGCTGGATATCGTTCACGAACCGGTACGGGTCCTGACCCTTGCGCAGGAACG
>JBJTLY010000030.1:0-15963 GCA_046063275.1 Novosphingobium sp.
CTTCCTTGGCCATAATCTCCAAGGAGAAATTGTCCGCACCAGAGTCTGACGCTGCGAGCTCTTCTAAGAGTCGACTGGACGGTCGATCAATAAGGGCAAGTAGGGCAGTTACACCACGGGCATCTAGCGCCTTTGACCTCAAACAAGCAGTCAAGATCGGCCCGAGCAATTCATCGAGATCGGTTAGCCCAATTTCATGAAATCTGGCACAGATCGCGAGCGCTTGCGAAGGCGAGAGATAAGCGAGGGCGGCAGCGATTTCTCGCCAGGGAAACCCATCATTGGACCCAATTCGTGTTCCGACGTCTTGCGCTATCGCTCCAAGATCGCGCGCGGCAGAAAACGCTTCTTCAACAGTCAAATGCGCCCGCGCATGCTTTGAAAGTTGCTCGCAGATAGCGAGCGCTTGCACTGATTCGGCATCAATCTCGGAAGCAATTTCGATGGCGAGATTAAATCCCTCAAGAGCAATCCGATTACTCTGCATAAGGGCAATTCGCGAGTACCGCGTAATCCCCTCGATCTTGTCATATGACGAAATCTTCTCGTCGCGCCAGGCGAGGTTGATCTCCCTAATTTTGTCGAGAACCAGTTCCTTAGTTCGGGGCATGAATTGAGCGAAACGGAGCAATTGGCTGGCTGCGCTTCGCCCCGGGAATTCAAATTTTCGGAACTGCGAGAGCGCGACCGCAAAGAGTTCGTCAGAGGAGATTTCGCTAATAGAAAATAACAGAAGAAGCGCTCGTGCCAGATAGTGATCGCGCGTTCTTAGATCGAACCTGTCGTCATCGTAGAAAGTCGTCCCTTCAGGAAGTGTTAGTAGCGTTTTGCGCAAGGACACAATCGCTTCGGCTGGGCTCATACGTCCCATCAAAAGCGCTGCCCGCACTTGGTAAGCGGGGAAGACACTTTCGACCCGATTGATGCCCTTCTTGACCTGCTCGTCGCGATCTCGCCTATTCGCCTTTGCGGCTTTGGAGCGTCCACGGACAACCGGCACGACAACAAAATTGCGCGCGTTCGCCTTCCGTCCAGCAAGGGATTCATTTAGTACGAACGCGCGCAGCACGATGTTTGAGGCGACCGTCACATGTTGGTCAAATCGTGCTCGCGACCTGATATCTTTAGTGCACATTGCGCCGAGGATACGCCTGATGCGGGTCTTCGAATTGCCCTGCAATAGTGCCACTTCGACAGCAGTTATCCAAAGTTCGAGTATATCTAATGATGTCCCCTCGTCGCCATAGCTATGGTCGGTAGCAGTAAGCAGCTGAGGTGCAGCCTTGGCGTGCCGCTCAAGATCAGTCAGCATCTCCTTCTCGTCGAACGGATGCCCCCCCAAGGCGAGCAGGGCTTGCGCCAATCCCTTCCCTGGATACCCTGCAGGCAAGTTAGACAAGTAGCTCTGAAGGGCTTCAAAATCGCCTTTTCGCGCCAGCCGCTCAATCAGGGTAAAGCGTATGCTCTGGCGAAACCTGATTGGATGCGCTCCCATAAGGACGCGGTGCGCAGCTGCCCAACCGTCCACCTTCGCCACACCTTCAATCCAAGCGGCGAGGTCATTGGGGTTCAGTTGCCAATCGCTGTCGCCGTATCGATCATGCTCTTCATTGCGCCGATGTTCGCGAAGGCTCTCAAGCCAAGCCGAGAGAAGCCTTCTTTGAGCAACAAATTCGAGCCTATCACCTTTGTCGGCAGAGACAGCCATCGACTGCATAAGAAAACTTCCGTGGCTCGATCTCTTGGTCGGATCGGCAAGGAAGACAGCTCGCATCTGGTCTTGGGAAAAATTTGCCGCCAAGTCCACATTGTCGAAAAGCAGTTCTCGGATCGCCGCATCTTTGCGGAACGCATCAGCCCCAACCAACAACAGCGTGGTGGCGTCCCGCACGTTTCCAGTTTGCCGACATGAACGGATGGCAGCTCGCATACGTCGCTCAGAAACAAGAGCACGCAACGCTGGGTCATCGATTGGGTAATTCGACATTTCCTGTCGTGCTAGAGCCAGCACCGCATTCGATCGACCCGCGCGATACAGTATGTCGGCAGCGTGTTCGGCAGCGTATGGATCGCTCGGGGATCGCGCTTCTAAGTAATCCGCTGCCTTCCCGAGAATCTCTGCGTCAAGTCTAGCGCCGAAGTCCCGCACATGTGCTTCGAAATCTTCGTCTCGAAATCCTACATGGCCGTCCTCCAGAATAACGCCGGGAGAGAAATCGGAAAGGATGTCTCGGACATGTGCTTCGGAAAATCCGCAAATGGCTGCCAAGCAAATTAGTGGAACAGGGCGGGGCAACAGCGCCAACCCGGCGCAAAGACGGCGAATGTCGCCATCTGAGCCGACTTTCCTGAACGCGTTATCGATAATTTCGTCGAAAATTCCGGCTAGGTTCTTACCGTTCGGCGCTAAAAAATTTGCCAATTCCGACACGTCATCGTTCGCGGCTCGAAGGGCATATTGGAGGACACGCGGGTTCCCATCTGAGAGCTTATGAATTTCTCCGATTATATCGTCGTCACGATCGACACGAATCCGACTCTTGAGAAATTCGAAAGTTTCACTTCTGGTAAATCCACCTAGCTGAACCGTCCTGAAATCCCGAGGCAGGGCAATTTGGTCGAGACGTCCAGTTCGGGCGCTGACTAGCAACCGCACGTTTGAAGGCAGTAATCCCAAACCCAAGAAGGCTGGTACAAACGAGAGTGCACTACCCGTTTCCTGCGCGGCTGTTACGGCGTTGTCGGCAGCATCGACGGCGACGACCAACAGGGCATCTCGATCCGATGATGCAAGCGTCTCAGCCACCTTCTTCAGCCGTGTCGAAAATGTTCTCGCATGATCGGCGTCGCGATTCTGAGATATCAAAATAGGAAGAAGCAGCTCCGCGCTTGCGTCATTGCCCATCTGTCGAAACGCGTCGCTCGGTTTGTGCCTATGGCCATCCGAATCGAGATAAGAACCAGCACCGTAGCAATCATAAATAACCATCACCGAGTTGATGGGCAGACGGGAGGAAATGTCTTGTAAAACAGTCGTTTTCCCTTCCCCGCCTTGCCCGTGAAGACACACTTTCGAATTGCCGGACTGCCAAAGCTCAATTATCTCGCTTGAGGCAACTCGCGAAATGAGGTGGTCCAATGGCTCGATTTCGTTCGGACAAGGAAACAGCGTTTGCACGCCTACATTGAAAACACCGCCAAGGATGCTTTCGACGGTAATTGGGGCACCTTCACCCTCTGGCTTCATGCGATTGCGAATGAATACTCGGAACCGGTCTAGATACTGAGCGGTGTCAGCTGGCTCCCAGGCTGCGATATCAAGTACCAACTTTTCTTCAAGCCGATGACGACCTACCGACCCGAGCTCAGACAAATCCAGCGCAGACCAGAATGCCGAAAATTGAGCCTTTTGAAGCCCGACCGAAGTGCGAATTTGATCCAGCTCGCCATCCTCTGGAGGCAAACTTTTAATTCTTAAGAGCTCTTCAGATGCTGGCTGGTTGCTAACCAGCTTGACCTCAATTCCTCTGTTTCGAGCCAGCTCGGGGTACTTCAGGGCCATGGCGATATATGCTTCCGATAGTCGTGCCATGACTGAGTTATTGCGTGTGCTCCGTCCTTTATACGTTAAACGGGCAACAGACCACGGATTGGTCGGATCCGACCCCGAATATTTCAGCTGAACAAGCTCAATTCGGTTGCAAGCACCGTTGTTATCAGAGTGGTAAATTGCGCAATCGACACCATCCCAAGCGGCTCGATCTGATCCAGCTTCGTCGTCTGCTAGGACGCCTTCTACTGTTACTTGTTGAACCGTCGAGCGAGGAGCAAGAATCTCAAGCGCTCGCCGCATTGCCCAAATTTCGTGGAAGTCGTCACCGGCGTTACCACCACGCTTACCGGAATATTCAGTTCGAGCCATGAGGAACTCTAGCTGTTTGACCGGCTTCTCACAATGTCACGCGGCTCCTTGGGCGCTTTTGTAGACTGATGGGCAGACGACACTGCGGGACTGCAGCCGATTGCCATCCGCCTCAAGGTAAGAATCCAAGTTTTCGGGGAGCAGTTTTGGTAACAAAGGATAAAATCTACAAGAAAGATAATAAAATCAATATAGAATGGCGGAGCGGGAGGGATTCGAACCCTCGATACGCTTTTGGCGTATACTCACTTTCCAGGCGAGCGCCTTCGACCACTCGGCCACCGCTCCGCATGCACTGGAAGGGGTGCGCCCTAGCCGGACCTTGGCTCTTTCGCAAGCGCGGCCAAGCTGGCAGGATGTGGCCATGAAAAAACACCTTTCCATCGCCGCGCTCGCTCTGCTCGCGCAAGTCGCCGCCGCTCCGCCAGTCCTCGCCCAAGCTTCGGCCGCGATCGCTTCGGGCAAGGCGCAGCCTTCGCCGCTCGCGCCGAGCGAGATCGTTGCCGCGGCGCCCAAAGGCGAATGGACTGCGATCCCCAAGACCGACCTGTTGGTGATGGAACTGGCTCCTGATGCGAAAGGCAAACCGCGCCGGGTGGTGATCCAGCTGATGCCGCCGCCGTTCTCGCAAGGATGGATCGGCAACATCCGCAAGCTCGCCGCAGCGCACTGGTGGGACGGGATGAGCGTGAACCGGGTGCAGGACAATTACGTCGTCCAGTGGGGCGATCCCAATGCCGATGACAAGGCGAAGGCGAAGCCCCTGCCGGCGGGAATGGCGATGATGGCTGAGAGTGAATACTCGGCCCCATTCAGAAGTCAGGCATTAGCGCATACGGCTGGCCGATCTCGCGGCGATGAATATAGCGCGGCCACGCTTTTCAACCGCGGCTGGCCACTTGCGGCAGACAAAAGGCTGGCGCGCCTATGGCCAATCCACTGTTACGGCATGGTTGGCGTGGGCCGCGATCTCTCGCCCAACACCGGCTCGGGAGCTGAGCTCTACGTGGTGATCGGCCACGCACCACGGCATCTCGATCGCAATATCGCGCTGGTGGGCCGGGTGATCGAGGGGATGGAATATCTCTCCAGCCTGCCGCGCGGGCATGGGGCGCTGGGCTTCGTCGATCCGGCGCAGGGCGATGAGCGGGTGCCGATCCTTTCGATCCATCCGGGGGTCGAGGTGGCGGACCTGCCGACCTACGAATACCTCTCCACCGAAAGCGAAAGCTTCGCCAAATATGCCGATGCCCGCGCGAACCGGAAAGATGCGTTCTTCATAAAGCCGGCGGGCGGGGCGGATGTGTGCAACATCCCGGTGCCTGTGCGACGGGTGAAGTGAGCGGAGAGCCTTTTGAACTGACCGCCCCACTCAAAGTGATGCGCGGCAGCGAAGGGATGGAATCGGCCTACCTCGAGTTCGATGGGGAGCAGGCTGGATTGATTGTTGCCGAGAAGCTCGCGGCGCAGGCGGCTGGGGCGAAGTTGCGGTTTGGTTCGTTCAAGGTTGTGGCAACGATCGGAGCCACGCGGTGGGACTCTTCGCTCTACCCGCAGAAGGACGGGACGTGGTTCCTGCCGGTGCGGAAGCCCGTGCGGCTGGCGGAGGGGGAAGCGGTGACCGTCCGGATTGAAGTGACAGCATGACCGAAACCGTGATCCACACCGGCAAGCTGTGGCGCTGGACCTCGTCCACCGGGACCGGCTCGTGGCATTTCGTCACCGTGGACGGCGGGGCGGGCGAGTCTCTGTCCGGCACCGCTTTGATGCGGCGGATGGAGAAGAGCTTGGGCGGGTTCGGTTCGCTCAAGGTCACGGCGAGGATCGGCGACAGTACCTTCAAGACCTCGGTCTTTCCGTCGAAGGAACTGGGCTGGCTGCTCCCGGTCAAGGCGAGCGTGCGCAAAGCCGAAGTGCTGAGTGAGGGCGATGCTGTGACGGTCGTGCTGGATCTCTAGGTCCTCTCCGGATTTGCGGAGCACATCTGGGGAGGTGGCAGTTCCGCAGGAACTGACGGAGGGGCTTCTTGGCTGGTGTCGATCCCCCTTCGTCACCGCTTCGCGGCGCCACCTCCCCATTTGGCTTCGCAAAATGGAGAGGATCTTAGGCCTGGATCAGTTCGATCCGGTTGCCGAACGGGTCGTCCACATGGCAGCGCCGTACGTCGGGGAGATCGGTATCCCAACGCAGCGGGACATCCGCTGCCTTAAGTCTGGCGGCGAGTGCATCGAGATCGGTCACCAGCAGCGCCGGGTGCGCTTTCTTGGCGGCGCGGAAATCGGCTTCGACGCCGAGGTGGATCTTGACCCCGGCCGCTTCGAACCAGCAGCCCCCGCGCGCTGCCAGGACGTCCGGCTTGGGCATTTCGAACAGGCCAAGCAGGCTGGTATAAAATGCGCGCGCCGCCGGTTCACCGCCTGCCGGCATGGCGAGCTGGACATGATCGATGCCGGTGAGCGTCATCAGATCCGCTCCGCCTCGGCCACCGCGTCGCTCGCCCGCAGAGCGGAGACGATCCGGGTGAGGTGGGCAAGATCCGACACCTCAAGGTCGATCTCGTAGGTCGAGAAGAGGTCGTCGCGGCCGACGTTGTCGAGGCTGCCGATATTGGCGCGGTTGCCGGCGAAGATGCCCGCTGCCTCGGCCAAGGTACCGGGACGGTTGTAGAGCACCACGCGGACCCGGCCGAGCGCGCCAGTGGTGCGTTCGCCCCATGACAGGTCGAGCCAGTCGGCATCGACCCCGCTGGCCAGCGCGAGGCAATCGATGGTGTGGACCACCACGCCCTTATCGGGTTCGCGGATCCCGACGATGCGGTCGCCCGGCACCGGATGGCAGCACTCGCCGAGGTGGAAGGCCATGCCTGCGGTGAGCCCGCGGATCGAGATCGCGCGGTCCTGTTTGTTCCAGTTGTCGGGCTCGGGCAGGTCCTTGGTGCTGCCCGGAACCAGTGCCTCCATCACCGCGCGGTCTTCGACCTTGGCGGTGCCGATCGCCGCCATCAGGTCTTCCTCACCGCCGAGACCGAGCCGCTTGGCCGCGTCGCGCACCGCCTTCTTGCCGATCTTCGTGGGAGGCGCTCGGCAATCTGGTCGAACAGCTTGCGCCCGATTGCGGCGACTTCCTCGCGCTCCTTGGCGCGCACTGCCCGGCGGATCGCGGCGCGGGCCTTGCCGGTGACGACGAAGCCCATCCAGGAAAGTTGCGGCGACGCGTTCTTGCTCTTGATGATCTCGACCACGTCGCCGTTGGCCAGCACCGTGCGTAGCGGCATGTGCCGCCCGTTGATCTTGGCCCCCACCGCGAAGCTGCCAAGATCGGAGTGGACCGCATAGGCGAAGTCGACCGGGGTCGAACCCTTGGGCAACTGGAGCAATTGGCCCTTGGGGGTGAAGGCGAAGATCCGGTCCTGATAGATCGCCAGCTTGGTATGCTCGAGCAGTTCCTCGGCATCGTGGCTTTCATCGACGATCTCGATCAGATCGCGCAACCAGCCGACCTGCCCGTCGGGGGTCGCTCCGCCCTGCTTGTAGGCCCAGTGCGCAGCCAGCCCGAACTCGTTGGTGCGGTGCATTTCCTGGGTGCGGATCTGCACTTCCATGCGCATGGAATTTTCGAAGATCAGCGCGGTGTGGAGTGACTTGTAGCCGTTCGACTTGGGGGTCGAAATGTAATCCTTGAACCGCCCCGGGATCATCTGCCAGGTCGAATGGAGGATACCGAGCGCGCGGTAGCAGTCGGCGACGCTGTCGGTCAGCACGCGGAAGGCCATGATATCGGTGATCTGTTCGAAGCTGACGTGGCGCTCGGCCATCTTCTTCCAGATCGAATAGGGGTGCTTCTCGCGCCCCGAAACCTCGACCTTGAGGCCGGATTCGGCGAGCGCCTGCTTGATGCTCAACGCGATCGCATCGACCTGGCCGTGATCGGTCTCGCGGATCTGGGTGAGACGGCCGGTGATGATCCCGTAAGCCTCGGGCTCAAGCTGCTCGAAGGCGAGCAGCTGCATCTCGCGCATATATTCGTACATGCCCACCCGCTCGGCCAAGGGCGCGTAGATATCCATCGTCTCACGCGCGATCCGGGTGCGCTTTTCGGCGCTCTTGATGAAGTGCAGCGTGCGCATGTTGTGCAGCCGGTCAGCCAGCTTGACCAGCAGCACGCGAATGTCATCGCTCATCGCCAGGAAGAACTTGCGCAGGTTTTCCGCCGCGCGTTCGGTCTCACCCATCGCCTCGATCTTCGAAAGCTTGGTCACCCCGTCGACCAGCCGCGCGACTTCGGGGCCGAACAGTTTCTCGACCTCCTCGACCGTCGCCAGCGTATCTTCGATCGTATCGTGGAGCAGCGCGGTGATGATGGTTTCCTGATCGAGCTTGAGCTCGGTCATCAGCCCGGCAACTTCGACCGGATGGCTGAAGTATGGATCGCCTGAGGCACGCTTCTGGGTGCCGTGTTTCTGCACGGTATAGACGTACGCGCGGTTGAGCATCGCCTCGTCCGCTTGCGGATCGTAGGCGAGCACGCGTTCGACAAGTTCGTACTGGCGCAGCATCAGGGGCTTAGTGTGGCGGGTTTATGCGGTGCGGGGCAAGGCCCTTCGCACTTTCGGGCGCTTTTTTGCAACTTAAGTGCCGCGATCTAGAGGAATTCCCGGAAAGCGGCAAAGACATCGCCAAGGCCAGCAGGTGCTTGTCCGGCCTGGAGCGAGGCGAGCGCCGCAGTGGTATCAAGCTGGTAATCCGAAATTCCCTGCTCGGTTCCAGTGCGCTGCGCGCCGAGCGATTTGATCAGGTTCGCAGCAGCGTGGTTCTCGGCAAGGACCTGCACATCCAGCGTGGCGATTGCTTCGGCGCGGCAATGGATCAGCAGCACGCAGGTCAGCATGCGGGCGAGGCCGAGGCCGTGGAATGCATCGAGCACCCCCACGGCAAACTCCGCGAACCCGCTATCGTCTTCCGTCCGCACCGCGTGGACCGCACCGATTGCCATATGTTCCGGGTCATCGGTCAGGATCGCGCCCCAGGCGAGATGGCGATGCCCGTCAACCGCGACCAATTGCGCAATCACCCGGTCGGGCGGCTGGGGGGCGCCTGAAAAGAACCGCAGATAGCGCGACTGCGCCGACAATTGCTCAATCCCGCCACGCATCCGCGGTTCGTCCTCAGGCCGCACCGCACGGATGCAGATTCGGCGACCGTCCTCAAGCCGGGTGTGGACGATGATCTGGTCGATGGCCGTCATCTGGCGGCGCTAGCACAGGATCAACCCCAGGTCGCCTCGGGCGGCAGGCTCATCAGGATCGCGTCGATGTTGCCGCCGGTACGCAGGCCGAACAGCGTGCCGCGGTCATAGACCAGATTGAATTCGGCATAGCGACCGCGCCATTCGAGCTGCTGCTGCTTGTCCGCCGGGGTGAAGTCCGCGTTCATCCGGCGCCGAACCAGCTGCGGATAGATGTCGAGAAAAGCCTCGCCGACATCGCGGGTGAAGGCGAAATTGCGCTCGAATGCGGACTCGTCATCGCATTCGAGGTGGTCGTAGAAAATCCCCCCGACCCCGCGCGCGACGTTGCGGTGCGGTATCCAGAAGTATTCCTCGGCCCATTTGGCGAAGCGTTCGTAATAGGTCGGGTTGTGCTTCATGCAGGCAGCGCGCAGCACCGCGTGGAAGTCATCGGTGTCCTCGGCATAAGGCAGCGGCGGGTTGAGATCGGCGCCGCCGCCGAACCACGCCTTGCTGGTAACGAGGAAGTGCGTGTTCATGTGTACTGCGGGCACATGCGGGTTGGCCATGTGCGCGACCAGGCTGATGCCGGTGGCGGTGAAGCCGGGGTCTTCCTCGCTCGCCCCGTTGATGCTCGCGGCAAAGCCAGGCGCGAACTTGCCGTGCACGGTCGAGACGTTGACCCCGACCTTCTCGAACACCTTGCCCTTCATCACCGCGCGGGTGCCGCCGCCGGGGTCGGCGTTGCCGTCCTCTTCGCGGCTCCATTGGGTGTATTCGAACCGGGCATCACTATCAGCCTCGGCCTCGATCGCCTCGAAGGCGGTACAGATGCGGGTGCGCAGGGCTTCGAACCAGTCGCGCGCCAATGCGGTGTGCTGAGTCCATTGGGTCATGACAGTGCCTTGCCAAGCCCGGGCGAGTCCGGCAATAGCCAAGCATGGTTCCCTTTTCGTTCGCAGGTGAAGAACTGGCGCTGGTGGCGGGCCGTGCGCTGTACTGGCCGCGCGAGCGGGCCTTGCTGGTGGCTGACCTGCATCTCGAAAAGTCGAGCTTTTACGCGAGGTACGGGCAGATGCTGCCGCCGTATGACAGCCGCGAAACGCTTGAGCGGGTGGCCTTGGCAGTGCGCGCGACGGGCGCGCGGCGGGTGTTCTGCCTCGGCGACAATTTTCACGACAAGGCGGGGGCCTTGCGGCTCGAACCGCACGCTGCGGGCATGCTCGACGCGCTGACCCGCGTGACCGACTGGGTGTGGATCGCGGGAAACCACGATCTCGGTGCAGTACCCAGCGGAACCAGCGTCGAGGAATTGGAACTCGGCGCGCTGGTCTTGCGGCACGAGGCCTTGCCGGGCGAGAACCGGCCCGAACTGTCCGGCCATTTCCACCCCAAACTTCGGGTCAACGCCCGCGGTCGCTCGATTAGCCGGCCTTGCGCGGTGCGCAGCGAGCGCAAGCTGATCCTGCCGGCCTTCGGCGCGCTCACCGGCGGGCTCGACGCGGGCGATCCGGCGATCATGAGAGCGATGCAACCCGCGCGCGCGGTCGATGCACTGATCGGAGTGCAGGGCAAGCTGGTTCAGTTCCCGCTTTTCCGCGCAGCCTGACCTTCCCACTTCCCCAATGCCGCGAATCCCGTTAAGGGGCGCGCTGACCTTCGAAGTCTCAGGAGACACTACTATAGCACCCCCACCCCGGCGCATGATGTCGCCCCCCGTGAAAAGCGGGCCGCGCTACAATGCGATGATCACGTCCGACAAAGTCCGCGTCATCGACGAGGCCGGTGAAAACATCGGCGTGATGTACACCAAAGAGGCGATCGAGCAGGCCAATTCTGTCGGGCTCGATCTGGTCGAAGTGTCGCCCAACGCCGATCCGCCGGTGTGCAAGTTCCTCGATGTCGGCAAGTTCCGCTACGAGGCGCAGAAAAAGGCCAACCTCGCGCGCAAGTCGCAAAAGACGCAGGAGATCAAGGAGATCAAGATGCGTCCGAATATCGACGACCACGATTATGATGTGAAGATGCGTGCGATCCACAAATTCATCGGCGAGGGTGACAAGGTCAAGGTGACCCTGCGCTTCCGCGGCCGCGAACTTTCGCACCAGCAGCTTGGCATGAACCTGCTCAAGCGGGTTCAGGACGACACCAACGAAGACGCCAAGATCGAGGCCTATCCCCGCATGGAAGGCCGCCAGATGCTGATGGTGCTGTCGCCGAAGTAGCTGGCCGGATCAGTCGCAGGATTGAAAAGGGCGTGCCGCGAGGTGCGCCCTTTTCGCTTTGGGGGAAGTCCGGGGGTGACTCGAAAGCAGATTTCCAGTTCGCCGGTAAGATGGGCAATGACGCTCGATGGCTCACGCTTGCCCAGGCTTTGGGGTCCCGCTCAATTCTTCCAGGAGCAGCTTTTCCCTGATGGCTGTACGCGATGCCGAAATGACATGATCGACGCCCATTATCGTGATTGCGAATGTTCCATGCTCGGTCAGCATGATCAGGCCCTTCTCCTTCAGGTACCAGGTGTGGAAATCGAACAGATCGTCCGAGCATTTGAGCATGTCCTGGATGAGATAGCGCCCGACCCCCGCGTCTTGGGCATTCTCACGCCTCCGCTTATAGAGAAACTGCAGGATCTTTGCATGAGCATCGGCGTCTGATCCGGCGGCTCTTTCATCGGCCATCTCGTCGTTGGGGATGTTGAATTCAAAGCCCGTCAATTCGGCGTAGTGCAGGTCGTATCTTGCGCGGTCCTCCGGATCCTTCAGTGCCTTGTAAGCTGACACGACGTCGGTGAATTTTCTGACATCGGCTTCTTCGGCATGATCCGGATGATACCGCTTTGCCAGCGCGTGGTAGGCTTCTTCAAGGGCACGCGCGCTGCACGCCGGGCTCGCTTCGAGGATTGCGTAGAGGTCGACGAACGGTTCCTCAAAAGCCATTTCGAAATACCCCGCTTGCTTTGCTCAAAATGAACGAACGATCATCTTGCATTACTAACGATTGGTGCCGGATTCCAACTCTCAATCCAACGGCCGCGTTCCACCTTAGATCAGCCGTTGTGGGTTGTTCGGCACTGTCGTCGTTCGCTCGCGCGGTTCCCCCTCGCCAGCGCCCGTCAAACTGGTTACAGGCGTAACCATCATGACAGACACACCCCCCGCCTCTGGCGCAACTCCGCCGCGCAAGCCCAAGGCTGCGCTTACCCAGATCGGCAACCGTCAGCTTTCGCCCGCCACCATGATGATGGGCCACGGCTATGATCCGGTGCTGTCCGAAGGCAGCCTCAAGGCGCCGATCTTCCTGACCAGCACTTTCGCTTTCGCCAATGCGGCCGAGGGCAAGCACTTCTTCATGGGGATCACCGGCAAGCGTCCCGGCGGCAGCGAGGGCCTCGTCTATTCGCGCTTCAACGGGCCCAACCAGCAGATCCTCGAAGGCCGCCTGTCGCTGTGGGACGGGGCGGAGGAAAGCCTGGTCTTCTCAAGCGGGATGACCGCGATCTGCGTGCTGTTCCTCGCCTTCTGCTCGCAGGGCGACGTGATCGTCCATTCGGGGCCGCTCTACGCCGCGAGCGAAGGCTTCGTCGCCAAGACGCTCAGCCGCTTTGGCGTCACTTATGTCGATTTCCCCGCCGGGGCGACCCGCGAAGAATTGGACGCGGTGCTGACCAAGGCCAAGGCGCAGGCCGATGCGCAGGGCGGCAAGGTGGCGATGGTTTACCTTGAAAGCCCGGCCAACCCGACCAATGCCCTGGTCGATGTCGAGGCGGTCAAGGCTTCGCGCGATGCGGTGCTCGGTGCCGATTGCCCGATCGCGATCGACAACACCTTCCTGGGACCCTTGTGGCAGCAACCGCTCAAGCAGGGCGCGGACATAGTGGTCTATTCGCTGACCAAATATGTCGGCGGGCATTCGGATCTGGTCGCCGGATCGATCGGCGGCGCGACCAAGTGGATGACCCCGGTGCGGATGCTGCGCAACACGATGGGCGGGATCCTCGATCCGCACACCGCATGGATGCTGATGCGCAGCCTCGAAACGGTCGAACTCAGGATGAGCCGCGCGGGTGAGAATGCCGCCAAGGTCTGTGCTTACCTCAAGGGCCATCCCAAGGTCGAAGGGCTCGGCTACCTCGGCGACATCGCCGATCCGCGCCAGCAGGACATCTTCGACCGGCATTGCACCGGCGCAGGCAGCACCTTCTCGCTCTATATCAAGGGCGGCGAGGCCGAGGCCTTCCGCTTCCTCGACAACCTCAAGATCGCCAAACTCGCGGTCAGCCTTGGCGGCACCGAAACCCTCGCCAGTGCGCCTGCCGCGATGACGCACCTGTCCGTCCCCGACGAGCGTAAGGCAGCGCTGGGGATCACCGACAACCTGGTGCGGATCAGCATCGGGATCGAGGATGCCGACGACCTGATCGCCGATTTCGAACAGGCGCTAGCGGCGGTCTAGCTCAAAAGCCCTTCCCTTGGGGGAAGGGTTGGGATGGGGGGTCTGCCCAATCGAGAGGGTGGTACCCCCCCCCCCAACCCCCCCCCACCGGGGAGGGGAGAAGATCAAACGTCCAGATTCGCCACGTTCAGCGCGTTCTCCTGGATGAAGTCGCGGCGGGGTTCGACCACGTCGCCCATCAGCCTTGTGAAGATCTCGTCGGTGACGTCGGCGTCCTCGACCTTGACCTGCAGCAGCACGCGGTTGTCGGGGTCGAGCGTGGTCTCCCAGAGCTGCTCGGCGTTCATTTCGCCCAGTCCCTTGTAACGCGCGATCGACAGGCCTTTGCGCCCGCCGGCGAGCACCGCGTCGAGCAGTTCGGAGGGGCGGGTGATCTGGTCCTTGGCCGCGATCGGTGCCGGGGCTTCTTCATCGCCATCGGCAGCCTCGGCCTCGGACGTTTCCTCGACCGCAGTGGTTCGCACCAGCCGCACCGGGGTTTCGTATACCTCGACGTTTTCGACCGCGAGACGGGCGAGCTTGCGCGCTTCGGCGCTGGTCAGGAAGGCGGCTTCAATCGGGTGCGCGTCGGTCACCCCGCGCCACACGCGCTTGACCATCACCGCGCCGTCATCGGTCAGTTCGGTGGTCCACTTGGCCTCACGGTCACCAAGGTCGAGCCAGGTCGAGGCCTTGGCGAGAGCGGCTTGCCGCCCGGCGCGATCGAGCGCGGGATCGAACAGCCCGGCCATCGCCAGCGCCTCGATCACCGCGGGATC
This sequence comes from Novosphingobium sp., assembly GCA_046063275.1. Lineage (GTDB taxonomy): Bacteria > Pseudomonadota > Alphaproteobacteria > Sphingomonadales > Sphingomonadaceae > Novosphingobium. Next base: position 14,362 of record JBJTLY010000030.1, read on the forward strand.
ATAGCGCCGCGGCACAAAGCCCATCAGCGCGCGCATCCGCAGTGCGTGCTGGACCAGCGCCGCGAGCTCGGTCCCGCCGCGCGCACCGCCCTTGGTTTCAAGCACCCGGCCCGCGGTGCCAGCTTCTACCAGGTAGCGGTCGAGCTCGGCCGCGTCCTTGAGGTAGACCTCGCTGCGGCCCTTGTTGACCTTGAACAACGGAGGCTGGGCGATGAACAGGTGCCCATTGCGGATGATCTCGGGCATCTGGCGGTGGAAGAAGGTCAGCAGCAAAGTGCGGATATGCGCGCCGTCGACGTCGGCGTCGGTCATGATGATGATCTTGTGGTAGCGCAGCTTTTCGAGGTTGAATTCGTCGCGGATCCCCGTGCCCATCGCCTGGATCAGCGTGCCGACTTCCTTCGAGGAAATGATCCGGTCAAACCGCGCGCGCTCGACGTTGAGGATCTTGCCCTTGAGCGGCAGGATCGCCTGAATGTGACGGTCACGCCCCTGCTTGGCCGAGCCACCGGCTGAATCGCCTTCGACCAGGAACAGTTCGCACTTGGCGGGATCGCGTTCCTGGCAATCGGCGAGTTTGCCCGGCAGCGAGGCGATGTCCATCGCGCCCTTGCGCCGGGTCAGCTCGCGCGCGCGCTTGGCCGCTTCGCGCGCGGCGGCGGCATCGATGATCTTGCCGACGACCTGCTTGGCATATGCCGGGTTTTCCTCAAGCCAGTCGCTCATCTTGTCGGCCATCAGGCTTTCGAGCGGCTGGCGCACTTCGCTGGAAACCAGCTTGTCCTTGGTCTGCGAAGAGAACTTGGGATCGGGCAGCTTGACCGAGACGATAGCGGTCAGCCCTTCGCGCATGTCCTCACCGGTCAGCGTGACCTTTTCCTTCTTCATCAGCCCGGTTTTTTCAGCGTAGCTGTTGAGCGTGCGGGTCAGCGCGGCGCGGAATGCGGCCAAGTGTGTGCCGCCGTCGCGCTGCGGGATGTTGTTGGTGAAGCACAGGACGTTTTCGTAATACGAATCGTTCCATTCGAGCGCGACCTCGATGCCGATGCCGTCTCGCTCGCTGCTGATCGCGATCGGATCGGGCAGCAGCGCGGTCTTGTTGCGGTCGAGGTAGCTGACGAAGGCGCCGATCCCGCCCTCGTAGAACAGGTCGTGCTCCTTCACTTCCTCGTGCCGGTTATCGCGCAGCAGGATGCGCACGCCCGAGTTGAGGAAGGCCAATTCGCGGTAGCGGTGCTCGAGCTTTTCGAAATCGTACTCAAGCACGTTCTTGAAGGTTTCATTGCTGGCCATGAAGGTCACGCGGGTGCCCTTCTTGCCCGCCGGGGCCGGTCCTTTGACCACCAGCGGCGAAACCGCATCGCCGTGGGCGAACTTCATCCAGTGTTCCTTGCCATCGCGCCAGATCGTCAGTTCCAACCATTCGGACAGCGCGTTGACCACCGACACGCCCACCCCGTGGAGCCCGCCCGAGACCTTGTAGGCATTGTCGTCGCTGGTGTTCTCGAACTTACCGCCGGCGTGGAGCTGGGTCATGATCACCTCGGCCGCCGAAACCCCTTCCTCGGCGTGGATGCCGGTGGGAATCCCGCGGCCGTTGTC
>JBJTLY010000356.1:0-3463 GCA_046063275.1 Novosphingobium sp.
CGACCTGATCGGCCCGCAGGCGGACCGAATTGATGTTCCATGTAGCGATTGAGACCATGAAAAGGGCTTTAGTGCGGAATCGCCAGTCCGCAACAGTGCTGCGCGTGGGATGGGTTTGGAATGGATCAGGCCGGAGCGAGAATGGAGGTGGTCGAGAACCGGAGCGGAGCGACCTTCAAGGTCGTGAGCACCGGAAGCGCAGCGCGCCTGTATTCGTAGCCCGGCATGGGGCCTCCCAGCACTATCCCAACAAAAAACCCTCGGTCCGGGGGCATTGGACCGAGGGTTCCTTTTGAGCGTTCGTCACGCTTGACGAGGCGACCTTTGTGGAGGCCAGGGCAACAGGGGGGAAACCCGCCTCGCATCGCTCCGTCGAGTTCTTATCTAGGCCTCCAAGACTGTCATTTCAATGAACGGTCCTGAGGAAAATGTCGCATTTCGTCGCAGGCTGGGGGCAGGCCGGGGCCAGCCGTTTCCCATCAACGACGAGCCGGACGTCGCGGGTCGTTGTATTTGAACATGGCATCGCTGACGCCAACGCCATAGCGGTGGTTGGAAAGCGCAATCGATGTCTGCTTGTTCTGCGAATCGACCGAGGTCCAGCCCTGCAGCTCCATGCCGCCGGGTGCACCACCCTTGCGGGCGAATCGCAGGGTGATGGTGCCATATTCAGGATGGCCGCGATCACGGACCTGGATCACCACGCGGGCCGGGTCATTGCTCATCAGTGTGCCGAACTTGGCCACATCGCGGCTGGGATCGAGCAGGGCGCCAAGCGGGCTGTTCTTGATAGGCCAGCGCTGCACCTGACGCGCTTCATAATCGACGAAGGTCAGTGCGGCGCCATCGGAGACGATCAGCATCGGAATGCCGGGAGCGTACTGGAAGCGGATGCGTCCCGGGCGCTTCATGGTCAGCGTCCCGCCGGCACTGCGGCCGTTGCGGTCGGTCTGCACGAAGCTTGCCTGCAGGGTCGAGATGCCGCGGAGCGCGGAGACCGCGTCCTCCAGGTCGCCAGCTTGCGCGGCAACAGGAGCGGACAAAGCAAACGCCGCCACAAGGGCGGCGCTGATGCGAAGATTGGATCGTTTCAAGTTCATGACCTTTGCCTAATAGCAAGGCCTTGAACGAGTCGTGAACCCGCCCGGTTCCCCGGACAGGCTCCGATCACTTGATCTTGGCTTCCTTGAACTCGACATGCTTGCGCACGACCGGGTCATACTTCTTGAAGCTGAACTTCTCGGTCGAGTTGCGGGGATTCTTCTTGGTTACATAGAAGAAGCCGGTGTCGGCAGTCGAAACGAGCCGGATCTTGACGGTTGCGGGCTTCGCCATTGGGAATTCCTGAACACCTGAAATTGATTCGCGAACGGCCCGGGGCCGCCGATGGAGCGGGGCCTTTGGTCGAACTGCTGGCCAAAGTCAAGGCGCGCCGCGCATTGCCGGGACCCTTGCGGCCTGATACACGGTTTCAACAGAAACCATGTCCAGATCCGCAACGCCCGACACCGATTTCACCGCCCTGCCTCTGCCGGGCGCGGAGCTGTTTGCCGCGCCCTTGCAGCGCCCGGCACATGTCGGTGAAGACTGGCTGGAGCCGGCGCAGCACGACTATGGCAGCGAGGACCATGCGATCTGGCGGGATTTGTATGCCCGGCAGATGGACTTGCTTCCGGGCCGTGCGGCCAGCGCATTTCTTGCCAGACTCGACAAGCTCGATCTCTCGGGCGGGGTGCCGGACTTTGCCGCGCTGTCCGATTCGCTCGCACGACTTACTGGCTGGAGCGTCGTGCCGGTACCAATGCTGATCCCGGATCACGTGTTCTTCTGGCACCTTGCCAACCGGCGCTTTCCCGCAGGCAATTTCATCCGCAGCCGCGCCCAGTTCGATTACATCCAGGAACCCGACGTGTTCCACGATGTCTTTGGCCACGTGCCGATGCTCACCGATCCGACCTATGCCGATTACATGCAGGAATACGGCCGCGCCGGCTGGCGGGCGATGCAGCACAACCGGCTGAAAGCGCTGGGGTCGCTCTATTGGTACACGGTCGAGTTCGGGCTGATCCTCGAAGGCCCCGACCCGCAGGCCGACTTGCGCATCTACGGCGCGGGCATCCTCTCTGGCCCCACTGAAGTGGTCTATGCGCTGGAAGCGAAGTCGCCCAACCGCATCATGCTCAACGTCGACCGCGTGGTGCGTACAGATTACGTGATCGATGACCTGCAACCGACCTATTTCGTCATCGAGAGCTTCAAGGATCTCTACCACCAGACGGTCGAGCGCGATTTCGACCGGCTGTACCGCAGCCTTGGCCCGGGCTTTACCTATGCCAATACGGCGGTGATCGACGTCGACAATGTGCTCACGCGTGGCAGCCTGGAATACCAGCTGCGCGGCGGACGCGGATCCGGCGCTACTCCGGTCTAGCGGCTCAGCAGGAACAGCGCGAGCGCGCCTGCGGCGATCCGGTACCAGGCAAAGGGCGAGAAGCCCGAGCGGCTGACGAAGGCGACGAAGGCCTTGATCACCACCAGTGCGACCAGAAACGAGACGAAGAAGCCGACGCCGATCAGGCCCCAGCCAACCGGCCCGGACCCGCTCATCAATTCGTGGCGATTGTCCAGGATTTCGAGGGTCGAGGCGCCGAGCATGGTTGGCACGGCGAGGAAGAAGCTGAACTCCGCGGCAGTGCGCCGCTCTACGCCCATCGCCAGCGCGCCCATGATCGTCGCGCCCGAGCGACTGACGCCGGGGACCATCGAAATGCACTGCAGCAGGCCAATGCCGAGCGCCTTCTTCATCGGCAGCTCGGCCACGCCCGCCGGGCCGTGCGGCTTGGCCACGCGCTCGACCGCGAGGATCGCAATGCCGCCCGCAATCAGCGCCCAGGCCACCACCGTCGGGCTGCCGAGCAGGACATCGATATGCTTCTTCAGGGCAAGACCCAGTACCACCGAGGGCAGGAAGGCAATGAGCAGGTTGCGCACGAAGGCAATGCTCATTTTTTCAAGCTTCAGTAGCCCCATGCCGACCGCCCAGAAGGTCCGCCAGTAAAGCACCACCACGGCGAGGATCGCGCCGAGCTGGATGACGACGTTGAACACCTTCCACGTATCGGGATCAAAGCCGAACAGCTGGGTCGCGAGGATCAGGTGGCCGGTCGAGGAGACGGGGACGAACTCGGTCAGTCCTTCGACGATACCGAGCAGGATAGCGGTGATGATCAGGTCCATGCCGGTGTCATGGCGGCGGCGATGGCTAAGTCAAGCGCGGGTTACTGGAGAGCGGTGGAATGAAGAAGGGAGAGCTTTGCGGCTCCCCCTTTCCCTTACCAGATGCGGATGCGTTGCTCGGGCGGCAGGTACAGCTTGTCGCCCGGCTTGACGTTGAAGGCCTTGTACCACTCGTCGATATTGCGGACGATGCCGTTCGCGCGATAGCGCGGCGGCGAGTGCGGAT
>JBJTLY010000031.1:0-12951 GCA_046063275.1 Novosphingobium sp.
CGGATGGTGCGGGCGTATAGCTCAGTGGTAGAGCACTATGTTGACATCGTAGGGGTCGCAAGTTCAATCCTTGCTACGCCCACCATTCGCTAAAAAGGCCCCGGTTTCCCGGGGCCTTTTTCGTTTGTTCGGGGTCGGGTCCTTACTTCCCTTGCCAGTTCGGCTTGCGCTTTTCGGCAAAGGCAAGCGAGCCTTCGCGGGCGTCGGCGCTGACGAAGACCGGGGCGATGTAGCTTGCCTGCTTCTGCCACATCTCTTCATCGCTCCAGCTGTGCGAATCGCGGATAATCGCCTTCGAGGCAATCAGCGCGAGTGGGCCGTTCGCGGCAACCGCGCGAGCCAGTTCCTTGGCGCCTTCGATCGCCGGGCCTTCAACGATCCGGTTGACGAAGCCCAGATCATAGGCGCGCTGGGCGGTGATGAAGTCCCCAGTCAGCGCAAGTTCCATCGCGATCCGCGGCGGGATTTGCCGGGGCAGTTTGATCAGGCCGCCAGCCGCAGCGGCGAGACCGCGCTTGGCCTCGGGAATGCCGAATTTCGAGGCCGAACTGGCGACAATCAGGTCGCACGACAGTGCCAGTTCCATTCCGCCGGCCAGCGCATAGCCATCGACCGCGGCGATCACCGGCTTTTTCGGGGTCCACTCGGTGAGCCCGCCAAAGCCGCGCCCTTCGATGCTCGGCCGTTCGCCGCGCAGGAAGCCCTTGAGATCCATCCCCGAACAGAAGGTGCCCCCGGCCCCGGTCAGAATCGCGCAGCGCAGGTCATCTTCGGCTTCAAGCCGGTCCATCGCTGCGGCAATGCCCTCGGCCTGCGCCTTGTTCATCGCGTTCTTGGCTTCGGGCCGGTTCATCGTGACGATCAGCACGCCATCTTCGACCGCAGTCAGGACCTGTTCGGCTTCGGTGTCGCTCATCTCGCTCAATCCTCTCGCTAGTTGTTAATCGAACGATTAAAGCGCGCGGCTGCGTCCGTCCAGCCCTTACTTGCGCGGGCCAATCGCTCTGCTAAGGGAACCTGCAAACTCCCCGGGGAAAGACGAGACAGCGCATGGCCAAGATCAAGGTGAAAACCCCCGTCGTAGAACTCGACGGCGACGAAATGACCCGCATCATCTGGCAGTGGATCCGCGAGCAGCTGATCCTGCCCTATCTCGATATCGATCTCAAATATTACGATCTTTCGGTCGAAAAGCGCGACGAGACCAACGACAAGATCACCGTCGACAGCGCCAATGCGATCAAGCAATACGGCGTTGGCGTGAAGTGCGCGACGATCACGCCGGATGAAGACCGGGTGAAGGAATTCAACCTCAAGAAGATGTGGAAGAGCCCCAACGGGACGATCCGCAACATCCTGGGCGGCGTGGTCTTCCGCGAACCGATCGTGATGCAGAACGTCCCCCGACTGATCCCGGGCTGGACCGATCCGATCGTAGTCGGCCGTCATGCCTTTGGCGATCAGTACAAGGCCACCGATTTCGTCGTTCCCGGTCCCGGCAAGCTGCGCCTCGTCTGGGAAGGCGACGATGGCAGCAAGATCGACGAGGAAGTGTTCCATTACCCCTCGCCCGGCGTGGCGCTGGCGATGTACAACCTCGACGATTCGATCCGCGATTTCGCCCGCGCCAGCTTCAACTACGGCCTCGGCCTTGGCTGGCCGGTGTACCTGTCGACCAAGAACACCATCCTCAAGGCCTATGACGGCCGCTTTAAGGACCTGTTCGCCGAAGTTTTTGCCACCGAAGGCTTCAAGGAAAAGTTCGACGCCGCCGGTATCGTTTACGAACATCGCCTGATCGACGACATGGTCGCCTCGGCGCTCAAGTGGTCGGGCAAGTTCGTCTGGGCCTGCAAGAACTATGATGGCGACGTCCAGTCGGACCAGGTCGCGCAGGGTTTCGGCTCATTGGGCCTGATGACCTCAGTGCTGATGACCCCCGATGGCAAGACCGTGGAAGCCGAAGCCGCGCACGGAACGGTTACCCGCCATTACCGCATGCATCAGCAGGGCAAGGCGACCAGCACCAACCCGATCGCCTCGATCTTCGCCTGGACCCGCGGCCTCATTTATCGTGGCAAGTTCGACAATACGCCCGATGTGGTGCGCTTTGCCGAAACGCTCGAACGGGTCTGCATCGACACCGTCGAAAGCGGCAAGATGACCAAGGACCTCGCGATCCTGATCGGGCCTGACCAAGCTTGGCTCACCACCGAAGGGTTCTTCGCTGCGATTGTCGAGAACCTCGAAAAGGAAATGGCCGACTGGCAGTAAGTCAGAAGTCAGGCCGTTTGCTGACAAGAGCTGCGTTTGCAGCCTGAGTCAGGATCGGATTGTAGTCCAATTGAGCCAAAAAATGTGCGCCAAGCATGGCTTGCGATCACTGTGGCGTGGTGACAGTCCTCCCCGGGCGCACTAACCAAGCGCCATGGACGCTCCGGCACAGCTCGTTTCAACCTCCCTGCTCAGCGACGGACTGGTAATCCTGGGCGCTGCCGGGATCGTTATCCCGCTGTTCGCGCGCTTTCGCATCACGCCGGTGATCGGGTTTATCCTGGTCGGGATCCTGGTCGGGCCGTTCGGCCTCGGCAAGGCGGCGCTCGATCATCCGTGGCTGCACTTCGTGACGATCAGCGATCCGCACCGGCTCGAACCCTTTGCCGAGTTCGGGATCGTGCTGCTGCTGTTCTCGGTCGGGCTGGAGCTGTCGTTCAAGCGCCTGTGGGCGATGCGCGCGGCGGTGTTCGGTCTGGGCTCGAAAGAGCTGTTCGGTAGCGCAGCACTGATCGCCGTAGCCCTCATGGTGCTCGGTAACTCGCTCGCCACGGCGGCCGCTCTGGGCCTCGCGCTGGCACTGTCCTCAACCGCGCTGGTCCTGCGCATCGCCGATCAGAACACGCCGGTGGGCCGCGCCGCGCTGGCCATGCTGCTGTTCGAGGATATCGCTCTGGTCCCGATCCTGTTCCTGCTTTCTGCGCTGGGCCGCGACGGGGAGAATGCCGGTATCGGCGGCTTGCTCACCACGCTTGGCCTCGGCGCGCTGGCCGTCGCCGTGCTGCTGATTGCCGGGAAGGTTATCCTGCCTCGCCTGTTCGACCAAGCGGCGCGGACCAAAAGCCCCGAGCTGTTCTTTGCGGTGAGCCTGCTGGTCGTGATCCTCGCCTCGCTGGCGACCGGCGCGGTTGGACTCTCGCCGATCGTCGGCGCGCTGATCGCCGGACTGCTGATCGCCGAGACTGAGTACAACGGCGAGGTCGAACACATGATCGCGCCGTTCAAGGGGCTGGCGCTCGGGGTGTTTCTGCTGACTGTCGGCATGGGGCTGGACCTGACGGTGATCTGGGCACGGCTTGGCGAAGTCGTGCTGGCTGCGGCCCTAGTGCTGGTCTCTAAGGCAATCGTTACGGCGGTGTTGCTGCGGATGTCGGGGGCGCGGCTCGGTACTTCGACCGAAACCGGCATCCTCCTCGCCAGCCCTTCCGAGACCACGCTGATCGTGCTTGGCGCGGCCGAAGCCGGAAAGCTCATCCTGCCTTCAGCGGCGCAGTTCTGGGAGATCGTGACCGCGCTGGGGCTGACTGTAACCCCAATCCTGGCGATCGGTGGTCGCTGGCTGGCACGGCGGGTCGATCTGGCCGGGCATCTGGCGGCTGAGGATACACTCGCCCTGGAACACGCCATCGTGGTCGGCTGCGGCCGCGTCGGAAGACTGGTCGCCGAGATGTTGCGCGAGCACGGGCAGGCCTATGTCGCGATCGATCTCGACCCGGAACTGGTCAAGGCGGCGCGCGCCGATGGGCTGGTCGCACGCTATGCCGACGCCAGCCGTGGCGACGCGCTTGACCGGCTCGGGCTGGCTGACGCCACCGCCGTTATCTTCACCATGGACGAACCGGTTGCTGTGCAGCGCCACATCCGCCGTTTGCGCGCCGCGCGGCCTGACCTGCCGATAATCGCCCGCGCCCGCGATGCCAGCCATGCCGCCGCACTCTACCGCGCCGGGGCGAGCCACGCGGTGCCCGAAACGCTGGAAAGTTCGCTGCAGCTATCCGAAGCCGTTCTGGTCGATCTGGGCGTGGCGATGGGCCCGGTGATCGCCAGCATCCACGAAAAACGCGATGAAATGCGCGCGCAGATCATGGAAGAGGGCAATCTTGCGACGAAACCCCAGCTCAAGAGCGCCGGGCTGCGGGAGCGGGTGACGTAGATCCCCCCTTTGGGGAGGAACTAGGAAGCCAGTGCCGCCCGCACCGCGGCGATTGCCTCAGCAGCCTTGTTCCCGTCCGGTCCACCGCCTTGCGCCATATCCGCACGTCCGCCGCCGCCTTTGCCGCCGAGCGCTTCCACACCCGCGCGGACCAGGTCGACGGCGCTGATCGTGCCGGTGAGGTCGTCAGTCACTGCAGCGGCAATGGCGGCTTTGCCTTCATTTACCGCGACCACAGCCGCCACGCCCGAACCCATTCGCGCCTTGGCTTCGTCGAGCAGCCCGCGCAGGTCCTTGGGATCGAGCCCGTCGAGCACCTGACCGGAAAACTTGATCCCGCCTACCTCCTCATCGGCAGCAGGAGCGCTCGCCCCGCCCCCGCCGAGCGCCAGCGCCTTCTTCGCCTCGGCTAATTCGCGCTCAAGCTTGCGGCGTTCGTCGAGCAGCGCGGCAACGCGGGTCTCGACATCCTCGGGTGTGGTCTTGAGCAGGCCAGCCGCGCTCTTCAGCGCTTCCTCGCGGGCCACGAGCCACTGCCGCGCGGCCTCGCCGGTCAGCGCCTCGATGCGGCGTACGCCCGAGCTGACCGCGCTTTCGCCGACAATCCGCAGCAATCCGATATCGCCCAGCGCACGCACGTGTGTGCCGCCGCACAGTTCGACCGAATAATTCTTGCCGCCCGCGGGCTTGCCCATCGAGAGTACGCGGACCTCGTCACCGTACTTCTCGCCGAACAGCGCCATCGCGCCCGCTTCGATCGCTTCGTCAGGGCTCATCAGGCGAGTGACCACTGGCTCGTTGCCGCGGATCTCTGCATTCACTTCAGCCTCGACCGCAGCGATATCCTCAGGCGACAGAGCGGTCGGATGCGAGAAATCGAAGCGGAAGCGGTCGGGCGCGACCAGCGAGCCCTTCTGGGTGACATGTGTCCCCAGTCGGCGGCGCAGCGCCTCATGGAGAAGGTGCGTGGCTGAATGGTTGGCGCGGATCGCATCGCGGCGCGCGACGTCGATGTCGAGCTTGACCGTATCGCCCAACTTGATCGAACCGCTGGTGACCTTGGCCTGGTGCGCATGCAGACGACCGAGCGGTTTGGAGGTATCGTGCACCTCGAGCACCAGCCGATTTGCGCCGGTGATGGTACCGGCATCGCCCATCTGGCCGCCGCTTTCGCCGTAGAACGGGGTCTGGTTGACGATCACCGCCACCTCATCACCCACTGCAGCGCAATCGACTTCCTTGCCGTCCTTGACCAGCGCCACGACCTGCGCCTCTGCCGTGACGGCGGTGTAGCCGGTGAATTCGGTCGCGCCGACACGTTCGGCGATGTCGAACCACACTTCGCCGTCGGCCGCCTGCCCGCTACCCTTCCACGCCGCGCGTGCCGCTGCCTTCTGCCGTGCCATCGCCGCATCGAACCCGGCGCGATCGACGCCGATTCCGCGCGCGCGCAGTGCGTCTTCGGTCAGGTCATAGGGGAAGCCGAAAGTATCGTAGAGCTTGAACGCCGTCTCGCCGGGCAGTTCTGCCCCCTCGCCCAGCCCGCTGGTCGCCTCGTCGAGCAGTTTGATCCCGTTGGCCAGCGTCCTGCGAAATTGGACTTCCTCGCGCTGCAGCGTTTCCTCGATCAACGGCTGCGCGCGGCCCAATTCGGGATAGGCCTGGCCCATTTCGGTGACCAGCGCAGGCACCAGCCGGTGCATCAGCGGGTCTTTCGCCCCGAGCAGATGCGCATGGCGCATCGCGCGGCGCATGATCCGGCGCAGCACATAACCGCGCCCTTCGTTCGACGGCAGCACCCCGTCGGCGAGCAGGAACGAGGTGGATCGCAAGTGATCGGCGATTACCCGGTGGCTTGCCTGATTTTCACCTTCCGCCTTCACCCCGGTGAGGCTTTCCGAGGCGGCAATCAGCGCCTTGAAGGTATCGGTGTCGTAGTTGTCGGTAACCCCCTGCAGCACCGCCGCAACTCGTTCGAGCCCCATTCCGGTATCGATAGAAGGGCGGGGCAGTTCGCCAACTTGAACGTCGTTTTCCTGCAGGAACTGCATGAAGACGAGGTTCCAGATCTCGACGAAACGGTCGCCGTCCTCATCCGGGCTGCCGGGAGGGCCGCCGAAGATGTGGTCGCCGTGATCGTAGAAGATTTCCGAACAAGGCCCGCACGGACCGTCCGCGCCCATCGCCCAGAAGTTGTCTTTGGTCGGGATGCGGATGATCCGGCTTTCGGGCAGACCGGCGATCTTCTTCCAAAGGTCGAACGCCGCATCGTCGGTGTGATAGACGGTTGCAGTCAGACGATCGGCCGGAATTCCCCATTCCTTGGTCAGGAGCGTCCAGGCATGGGTGATCGCCTGTTCCTTGAAATAGTCGCCGAACGAGAAGTTGCCGAGCATTTCGAAGAAGGTGTGGTGCCGTGCGGTGTAGCCGACATTGTCGAGATCGTTGTGCTTGCCGCCAGCGCGCACGCATTTCTGGCTGCTGGTGGCGCGCGGGCTTTCGCGGGTTTCGAGGCCGGTGAACACGTTCTTGAACGGCACCATCCCGGCGTTGACGAACATCAGCGTGGGGTCGTTGTGCGGGACCAGCGGCGCCGAAGGCACGATCTCGTGCCCATGGCTGCCGAAATAGTCGAGGAAGGACCGGCGGATTTCGTTCGTCGATGTCATAGGAATGGCCGATTAGGGCCTGTTGCGCCTGCGAACAAGTGCACAATGCGCAGGCTATCCCGGGACCTTGACCCGAAGCGCGCCCGGCAGCGAGCGGAACCGCAGCGGCAAAGGCATCCGCGTCACCTCGCCATCGTGCGCCACGTCGATCGAACCGTTGCCGTGGAGGACGAATTCCGCGCAGTCCTCGATGTCGACGAAATCGCGCGCCGGATCGGCCCGGCCGATCAGCGCGCGCAGGGCAAAGCCAATCAGGGCAAGCAGGTTCTTGTGGCGAACCGCGTTGAGTCCGAGGATTCCGGTATCGAGCTTGTCGCGCTTGCCCACCCGATCGCCTGTCAGATTGTAGGGATTGTTGCCGATAAACAGCAGCGGGGTTTCGACGCAGTTGCGCGTCCCATCGATTTCTATCACAAGCCGCCGGACTTTCAGCCCTTTCAGCACCGTCCACGCAGCGGGAATTGTTGCCAGCCATTTGGGCAGTGAGCTGGCATCGCGATTGCGCACCAGGCGGGTGTAGAGGCCGACCGATGCGTTGTTGACGAAGACCTGATCGCCCGCTTCGCCGAAATCGATCGCGCGCACTGCCCCGCCAGTGGCAATCTGCGCGGCCGCGTTCAGTTCATCCGGAATGTGAAGATCGAGCGCCAAGTGGTTGAGGGTACCGAGTGGAAGCACCGCCATCACTTGCCCGCTGCGGCTGAGCAACGCGGCGGCGCTGCCCTGCGTCCCGTCGCCGCCGCCAACCGCGACGACATCTGCGCCGCTTGCCGAGGAAATTGCCTGGGCCAAATCGTTGCCTTCGACCAGCTGCGGGTCGACCGCGACGCCCTGCGCTGCGAAGGCCGCTACCAGTTTGTCTTTAAGCGCCGCACCTTCACGCGACGCGCGTCCACCCGAGGCGTTGACGATGACAGCGATAGTCTGGGTCACAGCCGCGTCAGCGCCGCGCCGTGACGATCCAGGCCGCCGCCGGGAAGGCTACCAGATTGCCGCTGCGATGTTCCGCCGCCCAATCACGCACCCAGCCCTTGGCGCGTTCGCGCTGCTCGCCCTGTAACGCGCGGAGTGCCGGTGCGGCAGGGCCGATGCGCGAGAACAGGTGCATTGCGTCCTCGACCGGATCGTCGCCCGCCCCGGCGATATAGGCAAAATCGAAGGCCTCGAGCTGGACATTCTTCCACCCAGCATTGTCGAGGATGCCGCGCACATGATCCTCGTCCGCAAAAGCGAATGGTCCAGGTGCCGTGCTGGCTCCGAACGCGGGCAGTTCGAGCAGGCTGGCAAGGTCCGAAGCCCAGGGATTTAGCTTGGCGCTGCGGAAGCAGGAAAACACCATTCGCGCGTCCGGCGCGGCAACGGTGTGAAGGTTGGCAAAGGCCGTCACCGGCACATCGAAGAACATCACGCCATGGCGAGAGATCAACAGTTCGGGTGCAAAATCCCCCGGTTGCCAATGCGCCGCATCGGCCTCGACGAAATCAACATTGCCCAGCGCCTCACCGCGTTCGCGCGCCGCAGCAACCAGTTCGGGTGAGATATCGACCCCAACGACCTGCGCCTGCGGGTTGCCGCGGGCCAAGGCCAGCGAAAGCTCGCCCGCGCCGCAGCCTATATCGAGTGCCGTGCGGTCACAGCCACCAATCCGCGCCAGCAGACGCTCGGTCAGCCCGGAAAAAGCACGGTCGGTCAGGCGGTAACTTTCCGCCCAGTTGCGCCCAACCGCCTCGCGCCATTCGCCACCTGTGGTCATGGGCCAAGGCTATGCTCTGGCCCGCTGCGGCACAAGCTCCAAATCGGCCTAGATTCCGCTTGCGACTCACCTGCAACAGGCAGACCATTCCCCCATCTTGCGCGACCGAGTGCAAGGCAATGCGCCCGGCGCGCCTCGCACGAGAGGAGCGGAAGATGGCACTCACTCAAAATGGTTCGAACGGCGGCAGTGCCGCAACCCGTGCGGTCGCTCTGGTGGGGCCGGCCGGCACGGGCAAGACCAGCCTCGCCGAAGCCCTGCTTTACGCCAGCGGAACGATCAACCGACAAGGCACCGTGGAGGCGGGCAACACGGTGGGCGATGCCAGCGCGGAGGCCCGCGCACGCGGTTCGTCGACCGAACTCAACCTCCTCCATTTCGACTACCTGGGCGACCGGTTCGCGCTGATCGACGTACCCGGCGGCGCCGGGTTTGCGGCAGACGGCCTCGCCGCGCTGCACTCGGCCGACATGGCTTTAGTGGTGATCGATCCCGCGCCTGAGCGCGCCGGTCTGGTTGAACCGATGCTGCGTCAGCTTGACGAACTGGGGCTGCCGCACGTCATCTTCGTCAACAAGATCGAGCAGGCCCGCGCGGGCGCAGTGCGCGACCTTATCGCCGAGCTGCAGCCGATGAGCCGCGAACCGCTTGCCTTGCGGCAAATCCCGATCCGCGAGGGCGAACGGATCACCGGTTACGTCGATCTCGCACTAGAGCGCGCTTACCGCTACCGCCCCGGCAAGGAGAGCGAACGGGTCGAGATACCGGGTGAGGTGCTTGAGCGTGAGCGTCAGGAACGCACGCATCTGCTCGAAACGCTCGCCGATTTCGACGACGATCTGCTCGAAGCCTTGCTGATGGACGAAGCCCCCGACACCGGGCTCGTGATGGCCGATCTGGCAGCCGATACTGGCGGCAACAAAGTGGTCCCGGTGGTGCTCGGTTCGGCGCTGTCTGATGGCGGGGTGCACCGTCTGCTCAAGCTGCTGCGTCATGAAGCCCCCTTACCCTCCGCCGCTGCCGAGCGCATGGGTGTGGTGGGCGGCGGCGCGCTGCACGTGTTCAAGATCGCCAACGGCGGCGCGATGGGCCGACTCGCGCTGGGCCGGGTGCTCGGCGCTGGGCTGGGTGAAGGCGACGAACTGATTGCCAGCGACGGGGCCGAGCGCACCGGTTCGCTGTTTTTCGTCCAGGGCGAAAAGACCGCGAAACAAAGCGCCGCGCAGCCGGGCGATGTCGTCGCCGTGGCCAAGGTCGAGAGTGCACGCCCCGGCATGGTGCTGGGGCGCAAGGGCACCAGCGTGAGCGAAGCCGGGCTGATCGCCTATCCCCCGCGCAACGCGGCGCTGGCGATCACCACGCGCGACCGCAAGGATGACGTCAAGCTCTCTGCCGCGCTCCACCGTTTGTGCGAGGAAGACCCGGCGCTGGAATGGACGCAGGATGATGCCAGCCACGAGACCGTGCTGCGCGGGATCAACGACGATCACCTCGCCGTGGTGCTCGGGCGGCTGCAGCGGCGCTATGGGGTCGCGGTCGAGACCCGGAGCCCGAGCATCGCCTATCGCGAATCGATCCGAAAGGGCGCGGAGCAGCGCGGGCGGCACAAGAAGCAATCGGGCGGCCACGGCCAGTACGGTGACTGCGTGATCGCGATAAAGCCATTGGCGCGCGGCGAGCAATTTCGCTTTGACGACAAGATCACCGGCGGGGCGATTCCCAAGCAGTATATCCCCGCGGTCGAAGCCGGGGTGCGCGATGCCATGCAGCGCGGCCCGCTGGGTTTCCCGGTGGTCGACGTTGCGGTGACCCTGCTCGACGGCTCGTTCCATGCGGTCGATAGCTCGGAACTCGCGTTCCGCATCGCCGGGCGGATGGCGATGGCCGAGGCACTTGAGAAGGCCGCGCCTTACCTGCTCGAACCGATCGCCAAGGTGACAGTGGACACCCCCGCCGGGACCGGATCGAAGGCCGGATCGGTGCTATCGGCGCGGCGCGGGCAGATCCTTGGCCTTTCGCCGCATCCTGACTGGACGCGATGGGAACGGGTCGAAGCCCTGCTGCCCGAAAGCGCACTGCACGGGCTCGACGCGGAGCTGCGCTCGCTGAGCCAGGGGCTGGCGAGCTTTACCGCCGCGTTCGATCACCTGGCCGAGCTAGGCGGCAAGCATGCGGATGAGGTGGTTAAGGCGCGGGCGGCGGCCTAGTACCCGTAGTAGGCGCCGCCCTTCTCGCGTGCGACCTGCCAGGCGGGCCGCGCGTGGATCGCGGCAACGAAGGCCGCGAGTTTGGGGTAGGTCGCGCCCTGCCCCTGCATCACCGCGATCTCGGCGGGGAAGCTGAGCATCATGTCGGCACCGGTCAGCTCATCGCCAACGAAATGGCCCGAGGGGCGTAGTTCGCTTTCCAGATACGCGAAGTGGCTGGAAAGCTGTTCGTTGATGCGGGGTGCAAGCGGCGCGGCGGCATCGCCGAGGCGCGAGGTATAGAGCTGGAGCAGGATCGGGGTCATCGCCGAACCCTCGGCGAAATGCATCCATTGCAGATGCTTGAGCGCTTCGGGCGTACCCGGCGCGGGCTGGAACCGACCCTGCCCGTACTTGTCGAGCAGGTACTGGACGATCGCACCCGATTCTTCGATCACCACCCCGTCGTCCTCAAGCAGCGGCGACTTGCCGAGCGGGTGTACCGCCTTGAGCTCGGGCGGGGCAAGGTTGGTCACCGCATCGCGTTGATAGTGGCGGATTTCATAGGGGACGCCGAGTTCCTCGAGCGCCCAGAGTACGCGCTGCGAGCGGCTGTTATTGAGGTGGTGGACGACTAACGACATTTTCGGCTCCCGGTTGGCTTTGCCGGCAACCTAACAGCGCGGCGGCGAAGCGCCAGCGGGGACTTCAGCGGATAGCCGGTACGCCGCGGGTCCAGGGTGCGGAGACGGTCAACGAGCAATTGGACGCTGCTAGGTTGACCGCAACCACGCCGCCCGGCTGGCCGAAGCGGAACGGTGTGTAGTACCGGATCAGGCTGCCCTCGCCGTTGGCATAGCCGGCGAAATCGACCGGCTTCATGTCGCCATTGGTCAGGGTGAAGCGATAGCCTTCACCGGGGACAAGCCCGCTGGCCCGGATCAGCATGGCCTTGCCGGCATCGGCGATCACCAGCGCGCAGCCGTTGTCGCGGTCGCGATCGAGCAGGTTCGGGGAAGCCGGGTTCGCCGCAGAAAACGGCGTGCCTGCGATAAACGCGGCAACGGCAAAGGGTTTAAGCGGTTTGAACATGATGGCGCGGCCTTTGGATCGGAACTGCCAACCTAGAAGTCTGGCACGCCGGAACAACGCCGCTTGCGACAAGTGGTTGCCCAAGAACGGGACAGCAGGCCGCGCCAAAACGAACAGGCCCCCGCAGCCTGTCCGCTGCGGGGGCCGCATTCGCAAGGGTGCAGCTTAGTTGCCCGAAGGTGCCGCTACGGAAGCTGGCGCCGGCGCGGTAGCGGGAGCAGCCGCCGGTGTAGGTACGGCGGCAGCCACGCGCTGCGAGATTTGCGCACCGATTGCATCGAACGTCTGGTTGTAGAGCGCGATGTCCTGGATCGGTTCGCCATCATCTCCGCGCGATCCGTAGAGGCTCGATTTCTTGGTCGTGAGCACGTAATTCAGCGAAATATGGCAGGACTGCGGTGAGGCGGCTTCGATGAGCGCGGTAACACCCTGGATCTTCTTCTTGCTGCCGAACCCGAAGAGCAGATTGTAGGTGACGTGCCCCTTGCCGACCGACTGGGCCTTGACCAGACCGGTCGTCTTGTCGGTCAGAAGAATGTCGTAGCTGAGCTGCTGGAACGCCGCCACCGTGCCCATGTAGCAGACATCGGAGCTTGCACTGAAATCATGCGATTGGGCCTTGGCCAATTCGGCAGGATCAACCACGATCTTGTCTTTGGCAATCGCGACCGGCGCATAGAGCAGCGCCGCCATTGCGGCAAAACCGACCGCACGGTTTGAAAGTGTTCTGGAAATTGTCATGAATCGCTCCCCCTATAAAGACTTGCACCCAGTTTGCTTAGCGACCGAATGTTAGTCAAGGTCTCACAACTACTGCTGGTTGATGAACGCCAGATGTCGAACAAGAAACCGGCGCGGGAAGCAGCAAAGCTTTCCGCGCCGGTCTTGTCTATCGGAGGGCGCCGCCTTCAGGCGTCGGGGGACAGGCAGCGCCCTCCTTTCAACCCCGGCCGCGGCGAACGGTGACCCGCCGCAGCCGGAAGCTCTCAGGGATCAGTCGTCCTGGTCTGCGTCCGGACCAGCCATCATCTCCCCGGCGAGACC
>JBJTLY010000032.1:0-8023 GCA_046063275.1 Novosphingobium sp.
GCCGCACGGTCAACTTCGCGCGCCAGCACACCAGCGAGCTGCGCACCGCATTCAGCATGACGATCCCGCTGTCGACTCCCAAGCCCCCGGCGCCACGGCTCAAGGGTGAAAGGCGCAAGGCACCCTCGCGGCCCCTGCTGCAGCTCAATGCATCGCTAACGCACGTCTTCACCAGCACCAGCACAATCCGCGAAACGCTGGGCACGGTCGATCTGCTGGCCGGCGGCGCGGTGGGGCTGTTCGGCGGCCGCGCCCGTAACAGCGCCGATGCGAGCGTGTCACTGTCCGATCGCGGGATTGGCATCCGCAGCCAATTTACCTGGCGCGGACCGAGCTATCTCGTCACAGGCACGACTGCCGCGCCGGATCGGCTCACGTTCGCGCCATACGGCAAGCTTGACGTGAAGGTCTTCGCCGACCTCGCGCAACTGTTTGGGACGTCGCCCGTAACCAAAGGCGCACGCGTGACCATCGGGGTCGAAAACCTCACCAACTCGCGCCAGCAGGTGCGCAACCAGGCCGGGATCACGCCGATCGGCTATCAGAGTGTGTATCGCGATCCGATCGGACGGTTGGTCACGATCGAGCTACGCAAGGCTTTCTAAGCCGACGTTAGCCCGTTGAGGATCGTCTCGAAGGTGCTTTGCGCGCCGATCAGGTGTGAGGCCCGGGGCAACTTGCGCACCACCAGCCGCTCATCGCCCAACGGCAGATACTGCCGCGCTGACCATTCCCCCTCGGCCGCATCGTAATCGGCGAGCACTGGCAGCGTCAGCCGCCGCGCGGCATCGACGCCGACGATCTCGCTCTCTCCCGGCCCCGCGGTGAGCGGGTCGAGATCGATCAGCCGATCGATCCGGGCGCTACCACCTTGCCAGGTGAGCATATCCCCTGCGAGCGAAATCAGTCCGCACGGCGCCACCATTGCGCCAGGGCCGATCCGTTCCTGCAGCTCAAGCCAAACCTGCAGCGGATCGAGCAGCAGGACTTCGTCTTCCTTGAGATCGGTCGCGCCCTGATCGACGAGGTAATAGGCCGGCCAGCTCGACACCACGAAGGGATCGACCAGTTCCCGCGCCACAGCGCTCAGCCGGCTCACAACCACCGGCTCGAGATGCTCTCCACCAAGCGTCCGATCGCCCGACAGCAGAAGGATCGGCTGCCCGGGCTGTCCGTGCAGCAGATGCACGGCAAGCAGACCGGGAAGAAGCCCGTGACCGTGGATGGCAAGTGGCATTGCGACCATTGCCCTGATGGGTCCCACAGGCATGGCCAAGTGGCAAGTCCTGCAATCGAATTAGTCCCGGCGACTCACCTCGGCATCGGCGGGGCGAGTCGCAGCCGAGTCGCGTTGCAGATTCGGCACAGGGGATCAGGTAACCACTCAGGTTAACCAATGTGATCAAGCATCAAGCCCAAAATGGGGCAAGCTTCCTCAACTTAAAATACATGTATTCTCAGTTGCTTAGAAGGCTTCTTAAAAGATTCGCAAAGCTTCAAATGGTTAAAATTTCGCCTTCGAACGAATCTTCTTGGCAACCCCCCCCTTGGTTGCGTTAACTTGTGTTGGAAATCAGATGGTTTGGGTGAGCAACCACCTCCACTGAATTTCGGGGCCGCATAGAAACTGAATGAGTGATCGCCATCGGGCTTGTCCGGTGCGGTGATCTTACGTGGAGTGGATTGAGATGCGGATTGGGCAAGGCATCGGCAAGCGCGCGGCTCTGGCAGCAGTCATGCTGACCATCGGCCATGCAGCGCCCGCCTTCGCGGACACCGCGCCGATCACCGCCTACTATCGCGATCCCGCGCTCGTCGGTTACGTTTATCCTGGCCCGGCCAGTGCGATTATCAACATCGACGTGAAAGCTTCGGTCGGCGGCACTTGCGGCTTTGCCACCAATGGCGCGCCCAATGCTTCGTTCACCGGGCTTCCGATCGAAGGCGGCTGGACCCGCCAGGTTCCTTTCACCGCTGAATGCACCGCCCCGTGGCGGATCGCGGTCTCCTCTACGAACGGTGCGATGAAGACCTCGGCGGTCGTTCCGGTCGGCTATACCAACAAGGCGGCATACGATGTGGCGCTCAACGTCGCATCGGACAGCGGCACGGTCACCGGCACCTGCCCGGTGGCGCAGCTCGACCAGGCGCTGGGCAGTTCGCCGTGCAACTTCAAAGGCACGGCCACCACCACCAACGGTTTGCAGGTGCCGCGCAGCTTCGGCCTGTCGGGCTCGTTCATCCAGATGACCGCGCCGGCCTATACCGGCACCGACGTGCTGGTCTCGGGAACATACGACGACACGCTTGTCGTGACAGTTTCCCCCGCAGTCTAGCGGGGAAAGTGAATGCCCGCAGCTGGGGTCGGCTACGGGAGAGTGAAGGAAAGCCGGGGGCATCCGGCATTGATGAAGGAAGATTGAAATGAAGAAGATTGCATTCCTCGCTGCTGCCACTGCAGCAGTCCTCGCTACTCCGGCCATGGCTCAGAACGTGACCGGGACGATCACCCTGCAGGGTAACGTCGCCGCGAAGTGCAGCGTCACCCCCGGCAACGGCAGCACCTTTGCCCAGACCGTGGATTTCCTGGAACTGGCTCAGGCCAACGGCACGCTGCGCACCGGTCTCGCGACCGATTTCGGTACCCGTTCGGCGACCGTCGTCTGCAACACCGGCACCCCGAAGATCTCGGTTGACGCCAACCCGCTGGCAACCGGTGCTTCTGCGCCGGGCGGTTATTCGAACACCATCAACTATACCGCCAGCGTTGCAGTGAACACCACCGGCGCCAACGCCGGCCCGTTCTCCAATGCCTCGAATGCGGCTCCGCTTGCCGCGACCAGCATCGGCGGCGGTTCGCTGGCCAACGCAGCGAACAACATCAACATCACGACCAGCGGCTATGCCACCACCAACCTGACCGACATTCTGGTTGCTGGTGCCTACACCGGCAACATCGTGGTGGTCATCTCGCCGAACTGATCGGCCGAGAGCTAGGAGAATTCCGATGCGTAAACTGATGTTCCTGGCAATTCCGGCGGTCCTGGCGGCCAGCCCGGCGTTTGCCCAGAGCACGTCCGTGACCGGCACCGTCAATATCGACGGTTCGGTGGCCGGCCGCTGCACCTTCACGCTCCCCAGCGTGAACCTGTCGCTGGGCGAGCTGTCGCTCGCCAGCAACGGCAAGCTCGATGTGAGCAGGGTCAACGGCAAGCAGGCGACACTGACCGGCTGGTGCAACAACACCGCCGCGACGATGGCGGTCACCACCACCCAGCTGACCACCGGCACCGCAGCCCCGACGGGCTTCGACAACCGCGTGGACTATACGGCGACGGCGGTGGCCAATTCGGCGAGCGCATCGGACTCCAGCCTGACTGCGGGGGCTGGCACGCCTTCGACCGTCGGGCTGTTCACCGGCAACATCGTGGTCACGCTTTCGGCGGCTTCGTCGCCCAGCAACGGCCTGATGGTTGGTGGTGGATACACCGGAAATGTCGTCGTCACGCTGACGCCGACCGCCACGCCCGCACCGTAACGCTGTCCGCAAGCAGGAAACAGGTAGTCCCATGAAGCAGACCGTCGGCCTTTCAGCCCTGGCACTGATGCTCACCGCAAGCCCCGCGCTGGCGCAGAGCAACACGGCCACCGGCACCGTCGCAATCGATGGCCAAGTCCGTTCGGTCTGCATTCTGGGCGATCCCAATCCTGCGCTGATCAACCTCGGGCAGATTTCGGCAAGCTCGGGGCCGCGCACCGGCAAGATCGATACGATCGCGCCGCGCACGGTCACCTTGCCGGCCAGCTTCTGCAACTTTGCGGGGTCGGTGGTCCGCGTGACCACCACCGCGATGACCTCAAGCGATACGACTGCGCCGCAGCCCGGCTTCACCCGCGCGGTGAACTATACGGCAACGGCCAGCGGCTGGGCGATCGGCACCACCGCCGCGACATCGAGTGCGCTGCGCGATGGCACGTCGCCGAGCGCAACCGGCACTGGCGCGACGCAGCCGCTGCCAAAGGTCGCGGACATAGCGGTGACGCTTTCGAACTTCACCACCCCGGGTGACCTGATCCTGGTGGCGGGCAACTATAGCGGCAACGTGGTTGTGACCTTGGGTCCGGCTGCGGTGGCCGATTGAGGGTAATGGCGATGCGCAAGCTCCTCTTTCTCGCTCCGCTCATGGTCGCGGCCCTGCCCGGCGCGGCGCTGGCGCAGACCAGCAACACCAGCACCAAGAATGTCGGCGTGATCGGCACCGCTCCGGCGATGTGCTTTGCCGGCACCGTAACCGGCAACGGCAGCTACGATCTGGGCGTGCTGATCGATACGACAACCGGCCAGCTGCGCACCGACCTTTCGGCACCGCCCAAGGTGCTGGTCGGCTCGTTCTGCACCGGACGCAGCACGATCACCGTCGCCGCCTCGCCGCTGGCCGCACAGAATTCCACCGTGGCCCCGCCCGACGGCTTTTCGCGCCAGGTGAACTACACCGCGACCGCGACCGGGTGGACCACCACCCCGGCGAGCTACACCACCGGCGCAGCGGCGCAGCCCGCCGCGACCCAGACCCGCGCCAGCGCCTTTACCGGCGACATCACCGTGGCGATCTCGGACTTCACGACCAGCGGCGGGCAGTCGCTCCGGCTGGTTGCCGATGACAGCTACCTCGGTGTGGTGACCGTAACCCTTGCGGCGGTGAACTGACATGCGCACGATCTCGCTCTTTATCCTTGCGGCACTGGCCGGAGCCACCCCGGCGCTGGCACAGAACACCACCGCTGTGCGCAACCTGCCGGTCACCGGTTCGGTTCCGCGCAGCTGCGCCATGGCCCAGGGCAGGATCGCCCCGGGCAGCCTCAACAACATCGCCGGACTTGACGGCGATACGCTGCGGATCATCCAGTTCACCGATCCCGCGACGCTTCAGGTCCGTTCGGCCAGCGTCACGATCGGGTTCGATGCGGTGTGCAATTTCCCGCACGCGGTGCGGATCGAAAGCGCCAACAACGGTCTGTGGCCGGTTGACCGCCGCGTCGCGGACACACCCGCAGGCTTCGGCTACGCAGTGCCTTACTCGGCCCAGGTCAACTGGGGTCCGGTCGACGCTCAGTTCAATACCGACGCGAAGATCCGCACTCAGGTCCAGCAGGTCGTTTCGGTCAGCGATGCGGTGGCGGGCGAGTTCCGCCTTCGCTTCCAGATCGAGGACGGTGCCTCGAACGTTGAAAACCGCGCACCCCTGATTGCCGGCGCCTATGTCGACACGGTGCGCATTTACCTGGAGCCCCGCTGATGCGCGCGCCTGCAACCACCTTGCTCTGTGCGGCACTGGCCCTCGCCTTCCCGGCGACCGGAGCCATGGCCCAGGATACCACGCACGCCACCCAGCGGCTTGAATTCCATGGCGATGCCCCGGCCGGCTGCGTCGCCAATTCGGCCCGCGCCAGCAAGCAGATCGGCACGATCTATCAAGACAACGGGCCGACCGGCGGTGTGGTAACTTTCCCCAGCCTGGTCGACGAATCAACCGCGGCAGCGCGCGCCAGCTCGATCGAATTGGCTGTGCCGGTGGTGTGCAACACCTCGCACCTGATCACCGTGCGCAGCTTCAACGGCGCGCTGGTTCGCCAGGGCGCGGGCGGCGCCAATTCGACCGGCGGTTTCAGCGAATCGCAAGGCTACAATGTCGACTTGCAGTGGCAGGACCTGACCACCCAGATCGGCGGCGCGAACAGCAATGGATCTATCGCTTACGGCCAACCCGCCAAGGGTGACCTGACCATCGACATCGCCGTTCCCCGCGGGACTCAGCCACTGGTCGCCGGTACATACACCGATGCCGTCGTGGTCGAGATCCGGCCAACCAACTGATTGACCCGCCCTGCGGGAGGAGAAACCTCGTGAAGTTCAACTACAAGCATGCGTTAACCATGTTTTGCGCGGCAATCGTGCCCTACCAGGCCGCGCATGCGATGACCGTGCAGCCGGTGGTGATCGACCTTTCCACCGCCGGCCGGTCGATGTCGCAGACGATCACGGTCGAGAATACCTTCGCCACCCCGCTGCCGGTCGAACTGACCGTGCAGGAGCTCGAACTCACCACCGAAGGGGTCAAGCAAACCGGCAAGGACCCCGGCGATCTGCTGGTGTTCCCGCCGCAGACGATCATCGCGCCGGGGCAGACCCAGACCTTCCGCGTGCAATACGTCGGCAATCCGGATCTGGCGAAGAGCAAGCACTATTACATCACCGTGGCGCAGCTGCCGATCAAGCTGCCCGAAGGCCAGTCGGCGATCCAGATCCTCTACAACTTCCAGGTGCTGATCAGCGTTGCCCCGCAAGGCGTGAAGCCCAAGCTGGTGGTCGCTGGCGGTGAAGTGACGATGGGCAAGGACGGCAAGCCTTACCCGGCAATTACCATGACCAATGAATCGCCTGCGCACGGCTACCTCTCGAACGGCCGCCTGCACGTGATGGAAAAAGACAAGTCGGGCGCGCAGATCTTTTCGAAGACCCTTTCGGGTGCGGAAATCCAGCAGACCATGGGTTTCGGCCTGATCGGCGGCGGCCAGACCCGGCGCGTAACCGTGCCGCTCGTGCTGCCTAGTGCGGATGGCACAGTGGAGGCGAGCTTCGTGCTCGACAACTGACCCATGGTTCACGGGGGCAAACATTTCAGCCTGATGCTCGGGGCCAGCCTTGCCGTACTGGCGGCGCCGGCCTGGGCCGGGACGGCAGGCGGTGCGGCCAGCGACCAGGCTCCGCAGACCGCGCCGGCCAGTTCGGTGAAGCTCAACCCGACCGGGCGAACGATCATCCTGACCGTGCCGGCCAAGGATGGCCCCGCTTACCTCGGCGACGTGCCGCTGACGATCGGTGCCGACGATAGCCTGAGCTTCCCGACCGACCGCACCCTCCAAGTGCTCGAGCCGGTGCTCGCCCCCGATGTGATGACCGCACTGCGCGCGAACCTGGCGGGCAAGGCCAACGTGGGTCCGCAGGATTTCGCCAGCGTCGGCATCCAGGTTAGCTACGATCCGCAGACGCTCGAACTGCGCTTCGACATCCCGGTCGAAAAGCGCGCATCGCGCAGCCTTTCGGTTTCGGCGCTCGACCAGCAGTCGATCGGCAGCTTCGTGCGCCCGGCCGATTTCAGCGCTTACCTCAACGTCCGCGGCTCGGTCGATCTTTACGAAGACGGGCCCAACAACGGCTTCGCCGCGCCGGTCTTCCTGCTCAACAGCGCGATGCGCCTCGGCGGACCGGTGCTCGAAGGCGACGCGATCTATTCGCCGGGCAATTCGGGGGTCGATTTCCAGCGGCTCGGTACCCGCCTGGTCTGGGACGACATGAAGGACCTGATCCGCTTCACCGCGGGCGATCTCGATACCCAGGGTCGCGGCTTCCAGTCGGCGCCGGATATCGCGGGTCTTTCGATCTTCCGCTCCTACTCGGTGCTCAATCCGCAGCAGATCATCCGCCCGCGCGGCGATCGCACCTTCACCCTCTCGCGCCCGTCGACGGTCGAGGTGCTGGTCAACGGCCAGCAGGTTCGCCGCCTGCAGCTTGGCCCGGGCAACTACAACCTGCGCGACTTCCCGTTTGCGCAGGGTGGCAACGACATCCGCCTCAACGTACTCGACGATACCGGGCGCAGCGAGGTGCTGCGCTTCAACCTGTTCCTCGACCAGACCCAACTGGCCAAAGGGCTGAGCGAATTCGGCCTCTATGCCGGCGTCAAGGCGCCGCTGGGGCTGCACGGTCCGGTCTATTCGAACGACTGGGCGGTTTCGGGCTTCTACCGTCGCGGGATCAGCGACCAGGTTACGCTGGGGGCCAACTTCCAGGCCGACGACCAGATCCAGATGGGCGGGATCGAAGCCGTGTTCGGCACCGCCTTCGGCACGATCGGTACCCATGCCGCTTACAGCCACACAGCGGGCTACGGCGATGGCTATGCGCTCCAGGCGACGTTCCAGCGGCTGGTCCAGCACGCTGACGGGCAGGCCGATACCTTCA
>JBJTLY010000357.1:0-7490 GCA_046063275.1 Novosphingobium sp.
CTCGAACGGCGGCTGGTGAACAGGACCGGGCTCTTGTTGAGGAACAGCGGGCGATAGACCTCGGCCATCACGCTCCGCGCCCATTTGTCGTCCGTGCCGACGACGATTCGGTCCGGGTGCTTGAAATCGCCGATTGCCGCACCTTCGCGCAGGAATTCGGGGTTGGAGGCGACCGCGAACTTCACGCCAGGAGTGGCCTCGGCGATGATCCGTTCAACCTCGTCGCCGGTGCCGACCGGAACGGTGCTCTTGGTCACGATCACCGCATCGTTCTTGAGCGCCTTGCCCACTTCCTCGGCCACCGCGTAGACGAACGAAAGATCCGCATGGCCGTCGCCACGGCGGCTGGGGGTACCGACCGCGATAAAGATCGCCGCTGCGCCGGCGATGCCTTCGGCAAGATCGGTGGTGAATGACAGCCGTCCGGATTTGGCGTTACCCGTCACCAGTTCTGCCAGGCCAGGCTCATAGATCGGCATAATCCCGGCCTTGAGACTGTCGATCTTGGCTGGATCCTTGTCGATGCACACCACGTCGTGACCGAAGTCCGCAAAGCAAGCCCCAGAAACCAGCCCGACGTAGCCCGAGCCGACCATTGCTATCTTCATTTACGCACTCCTCGTCGCGGCGGTTATCGTACCGTCCGCGTCCTTCACTTCGATGAACCAGCGGGTGCTGCCCTCAAGACCCAGCGCGGTCAAGCGGCCCGAATCGTAAGCGCCGGTGTCGATCCCGATGCGATTGGGGCGCACCTGCGGCTGCTCGGTGATGGTGTGCCCGTGGACCACGACAGCGCCCAGATCGCCGGTGTGCGACAGGAACGGTTCTCGAATCCAGCGCAGGTCGCTGACCTTTTGCTCGGCGAGCGGTGTCTCCGGATCGACCCCGGCGTGAACGAACAGGTAGTCGCCGATGCTGATGCTGTCTTCGAACGAACCGATGAAATCGAGGTCTTCTGCCGGGACCGAAGCCTTCATCAATTCTCGCGTCCTGGCGAGATCGGCGCGGTGGTATTCGCCCGGTTCTGCGACATAGGACAGGACCGTTTCGCGCCCGCCCCAGCGCAGGAAACTGCGCAGCACCTCTTCGCTGTCGAAGGCCTTGAGGAACATCTCTTCGTGATTGCCGAGCAGGATACGCACCTTGCTGCGCTGCGACCACTCCCGCGCTGCGGCGATAACCCCGGCGCTGTCGGAGCCGCGGTCGATCAGGTCGCCCAGCAGGATCACTTCGCTCGTCCGCGAAGGGCCGCGCGAAGCGTCATCAGCCTCAATCGCCGCGATTATCGCTTCGAACAGGTCGAGCCGGCCATGCACGTCACCCACCGCATAGATCCGCCGACCGTCGGGAACGGCGGGTGCGGAGCCACGGGTTTCCGGGCTGAACAGGGTGCGAAGTCGGTTGAGCATGATGGTGCGATCTTGCCCGCGCCTATAAAGGCGGGACCCTGAACGAACAACTACCGAGCCACATGGTTGCAATCCGCGTTGCTTCAAAACCACACTTGGGCCGCGATGCGCTAAGGTGCATCCGCTTTTCTCTTGTGCAACGCAGCAAAGTTGTGCAGGCCCAGCCAAGCGCAGCATGATTGTTTCCAAGAAACGAGGAACGGCGGCCGCGCGCAGGTGGGACGAAGCAAACCGCAATCGCTTAAGGAAGATTGATATGCTCACGTCCAAGCGCGGCCTGATCGCCGCATCGATGATCGCTGCCACGTTTTTTGCAGCGGCTCCCGCTTTTGCCGATGAAACCGATCCGCCGAGCGACGTCACCGTCACCGGTTCGGCTGCGGTCGTCTCGCAATACCGTTTCCGCGGCCTCTCGCAGTCGAACAACCAGCCGGTCATCCAGGGTTCTATGACGATCAGCCACTCGTCGGGGCTCTATGTCTCGGTCTGGGGCTCGAGCGCCTCGTCGAACGCGTTCATCGACAGCCCGATCGATATCGGCGGCACCGAAATCGACGTTTATGGCGGTTACGCCAAGGAACTCGGCGGCGTGAAGGTCGATGTCGGCGTTTATGGCTACATTTATCCCGGTTCAGCCAACACCAACGGCGGGCAGAACAGCAATTACGTCGAAGTCTATGGCTCTCTCGCCAAGACGCTGGGCCCGGTCACCGCCAAAGCCGGCGTCTACTATGCGCCCGCCCAGAAGGTGTTCAACCTCAGCGTCTATTCGCCCACCCGCAACAACACCTATGTCTACGGTGAATTGTCGAGCGGCATTCCGGGCACCCCGCTGGCGGTTCACGGACACCTCGGCCATACCGGCGGCGGGTTCGACTACGTTAAGCAGTACATCGATTACTCGGTCGGGGTCAGCTACACGTGGAAGGCACTCACACTCGACGCCTCGCTGGTCGGTACCAACATCACCAGGAGCGATGTGATTGCTGACAATGCTTGCGGCACCTCCGCCGCTTGCCTCGCGTTCAACAATTACAACTACCGTCCGGCCAAGCCGGTCGGCGTGGTCTCGCTGACCGCCGCATTCTGACGCGTTAACGCATTCAGGGGGAACGGCCCGCATCGGTCAGTCCGGTGCGGGCCTTTCGTTTGCGCGGACCTGCTGCTAGCCTTGGCGCATGACCAAATTCCTCCACACCATGATCCGCGTGACCGATCCCGAGGCTACGATCGCCTTCTTCAAGCTGATCGGGGTTGACGAAGTGCGCCGCTTTTCGAGCGAGCAGGGCCGCTTCACCCTGATCTTCCTCGCAGCCCCCGGTGGAGAGGGAGTGGCCGAGATCGAACTGACCCACAACTGGGATCCGGAGGATTACAGCGGCGGGCGCAATTTCGGGCATCTCGCCTACCGGGTGGAGAATATCTACGCGACATGCGCCGCGCTGGCAGCAGCCGGGCACATCATCCACCGCCCGCCGCGCGATGGGCACATGGCTTTCGTAAAGTCGCCTGACGGCATTTCGGTCGAGCTGCTGCAGGATGGCCACCTTGCGCCCGCCGAGCCGTGGGCGAGCATGCCCAACACCGGGACCTGGTGACTCAGCGCACGGTGAAACGCAGCAGTGAATAGCCAGTGAGGCCCGCCAGGATCGAGCCGCCCAGCACGCCCAGCTTGGCTTCCTCGACCAAGGCCGGCTGGTCCGGAAAAGCCAGCTGCGCGATGAACAGGCTCATCGTGAAGCCGATCCCGCACAGCGCGGCGAGACCCGCGACCTGGACCCAGCTTGAGCCAGCCGGCCGCGTGGCGAAACCGGTCCGCTCGGCCAGAAACACCGCAAGGAAGATGCCGGCGGTCTTGCCGATGATCAGGCCAAGGCCAATTCCGAGGGGTAGCAGCAGGGCCGCACCCTGGGGCAAGGCCGAGGGCACCGCCACGCCGGCATTGGCAAGGCCGAACAGCGGCACGACCAGATAGGCGCTGATCGGGGTCAACGCGTGCTCCACCCGCAGCAGCGGGCTGTCGCCGCGCCGATCGAGCGCCAAGGGTACCGTCAGCGCGGCGAGGACACCCGCGATCGTGGCGTGGATGCCTGAATGGAGAACGCAGAACCACAGCACCACCGCGCCAAACGCATAGACAGCAATGTGCCGGACCCGTGCCATATTGCAGGCAATGAGCGCCGCCAAGACCGCGCCTGCCGCCGCGAGCCACTGCAAATCCAGAGCGCGTGTATAAAATACCGCGATGATCAGCACCGCGCCAAGATCGTCGACGATCGCCACGGTCAGCAGGAACAGCCGCAGCGAAGGGGGCAATGCTTTGCCGACCAGCGCGATGACGCCAACTGCGAAAGCGATGTCGGTCGCAGCAGGAATGGCCCATCCGGCCGCGAGTTGCCCCGCGCTGCGGATTGTGGCGAGGAAGACCAGCGCCGGTGCGATCATGCCGAGCAGCGCCGCCAGCACTGGCAACCTGCGCTGGGCGGGGTGCGCCAGTTCGCCGTCAAGCACCTCACGCTTGATCTCAAGCCCGACGACAAAGAAGAACACCGCCATCAAGGCGTCGTTGATCCACGCATGAAGCGTATCAAGTCTGGCTATCGGTGAGTGGGCAAGCTGGTGGTGGAACAATTGGTGGTAAAGACCGGCCATGGGGGAATTGGCCAGGCCAAGCGCAAGACCGGCCACCAGCATCAGCAACAGACCGGCCCCGGCTTCGCCGCCAAAGCGCAGAGCAATGCGGTCGATTGCGGCCGAAAAGGGATGGCGCTGCCTGCTCATGGTCCATTCGATCCACCAATTCGGTAAATCATTCAAGCACTCTCGCCTCGCAAATAACGCCGCAAGGGTGGTTAAGAACTCGCCAAAATAAAACTCCCCACGTCTCTTACGTTGACACGGAATGACTTGCCGATAGGCTGAATTGAGCGATTCTATCGAGGGGGCATTGCGACTTAAATGGGCGCCGGGGGCGGAGCGGCATTTGGTGGACTTGACTGGCTGTTGCTGGTCGAGCGCGAGCTGTTGGCGTTTGCCGCCTTCTGGTTCTGCGTCGGCCTGCTCGATGAACTGGCGGTGGACTTCGCCTGGTTCGGGCTCAAGCTGACCGGCAAGGCGCGGACTGCCCGGCTTCCAGTGGGTTACGGCGCCGATCCCCTGTCTGGCGCCACGGCAGTCCTGATCCCGGCCTTCCATGAAAGCCAGGTGATCGGCGCGACGATCGCGCACATGCTGGCATCATGGCCGCAGCGTGAATTGACCGTCTATGTCGGCTGCTATCGCAACGATCCCGCCACGCTGGCTGCAGCCATGATCGCGGCGCGCGGCGATTCGCGGGTACGGCTGGTTACCCTGGGCGCTTCCGGACCGACCACCAAGGCGGACTGCCTCAACCGGCTCTACCGCGCGATGGCCGCTGACGAAGCGAGGTTCGCTGTCAGCTTCACCAGCGTCGTGCTGCACGATGCCGAGGACATGGTGCACCCCTGCGCACTGCAGGCGATCGATTCCGCGCTGATGCTGCGCGATTTCGTGCAGATTCCGGTGCGGCCCGAACAACAGAAGCATTCACGCTGGATTGCCGGGCACTATTCGGACGAATTTGCCGAGACCCATGCCAAGGGGCTTGTGGTCCGCGCGGCTCTGGGCGGGGCCCTGCCGGCCGCCGGGGTGGGCTGCGGATTTTCCCGTGCGGCGCTGGGCGATCTCGCGGCGCGCCGAGCTGCCGAAGGTGAGGTCGGACCCTTCGCGCCCGAATGCCTGACCGAGGATTACGAGCTCGGTCTGGTCATGTCGAACGAGGGGCGGGGCAGCGCGTTCCTGCGGCTGCGTGACGATTCCGGGGCGCTGGTGGCGACGCGCAGCTACTTTCCCAACACGCTCGATGCAGCGGTGCGGCAGAAGACCCGCTGGGTCCACGGCATCGCTTTCCAGGGCTGGGACCGCATGGGGTGGAGCCTGCACCCGGTCGATATCTGGATGGCGCTGCGCGATCGCCGCGGTCCTCTGACTGCGCTTGTGCTCGCTGCGGCCTATCTCCTCCTCGCGCTCGATGCAGTGCTGCTGGTGCTCCATGCAATGGGGCAGATCGACGTCTTGCCCTTGTCGCAGCCGCTGCGGATGATGCTGCTCGCCAGTTTTGCCGGGTTCGTCTGGCGCTCCGCATCCCGGGCGCTGTTCACCACGCGCGAATATGGCTGGCGTGAAGGCGCTTTGTCGATCCTGCGCATCCCGGTGGCCAATGTCATCGCGATCATGGCCGGACGGCGGGCGCTTGCCGCTTACTTCCGCTCGCTTCAGGATGGCGTGGTGGTGTGGGACAAAACTGCGCACGATGCCCACCCGGCACTGACAACTCCTGCCCGTCCCGCTCCAGCCTTGCTTCCGGTGCGCACGTGAAACCGCGCAGCCAGGTTCGCCGCCGCGGTCAGCCGCTGGTTGCGCTGGGGCTGATCATGGTCAGCTGGGTCGGCGCGCGCGCCGCGCTATGGGATAGCTCGGTCATCACGGTAACGCAGCACGGACAACAGAAGCTCGCCGCTCCGCAGCCGCAGGGCGGCAAGGTGACGGAGACTTCGCCGGCACGGCACACGAAGCGGCCGCGCCTGATGGCCGAACCGCTCGCCCAGCCAACGCTGACCCCGCCCGCAGCGCCGCTGATCGCGCCGACGCTGACCCCGCCACTGCACGATTCCTTGCCGGTCGCGCCCGCTACTCAGGCACCCATTGTAGCCCCGATCTCGCCCAAGGTTGCGGCAGGTCATCAGGAATTGTGGCTGGAAGGGATGAGCATGCTCCCCTCAGATCCAGCGGTGGCGATGGCAGCTCCGCAGCCCGCATTCCCGTTGCCCAAGGCCGCCAGGCAGGTCGCAGCATCTCATTGGTCGGCCGATGGCTGGCTGCTGCTGCGCTCGGGCGGCAATGCCTTCAACGCGCCTGGGGCAGGGCTGCCCGGTGCGGTGATCCCGACCGGCTTTTATGGGGGCAGTCAGGGCGGACTGGTGCTGCGCTACTTCCTTGCGCCAGGAAGCAGGTTCAATCCCGCGCTCTACCTGCGCGGCTCGAGCGGGCTTGAATATCCGCGCGGTGAGGAACTGGCCGCCGGTGTCTCGTTCCGTCCGGTGCCAGGCCTGCCGGTCCGGGTGATGGCCGAAGGGCGGGTTACCCGCACCGTTACTGGTAACATCGTGCGTCCGGCGGCTGCACTGGTTAGCGAGTTGCCACCCAAGAACCTTCCGCTCGGCATCCGCGGCGAAGCCTATGTCCAGGCAGGCTATGTCGGTGGCCGCGGTTCGACCGCATTCGTCGACGGCCAGGCCCGGATCGAGCATCCGCTGGTCCACGCCAGCAATTTCGAGCTTCGCGCCGGCGGCGGCGCCTGGGGCGGAGCGCAGCGCGGGGCGAGCCGGCTCGACGTCGGGCCAACCGCGACGGTTGCCTTCCGCCTCGGCCCGACGAACACCCGGCTCTCGGCGGACTACCGCTGGCGGGTCAGCGGCAATGCCGCGCCGGGATCGGGGCCGGTGGTTACGCTTTCTGCGGGTTTCTAGACGCAGCGCCTTCTTTTTGCCGCTGCGGTGAGGTAGGCCTTTGGGCCAAGCATGGATGTCTACCTTCCGATCGCCAACCTTTCGGTCAATGGCCTGGTCATCGTCGCGCTGGGAGCGTTGACGGGCATTCTGTCGGGCATGTTCGGGGTCGGCGGCGGATTCCTGACCACGCCCCTGATGATCTTCTACGGCATCCCGCCCACGGTCGCCGCGGCCTCGGCGGCGAGCCAGGTCACGGGGGCCAGTGTTTCGGGGGTTTTCGCCCATTCGCGCCGCGCCGGGGTCGATTACCAGATGGGCGCGGTGCTGGTCGCTGGCGGGATCATCGGGACCCTGCTCGGCGCAGCGCTGTTCAGCCTGCTTCAGGCGCTTGGCCAGATCGATGTGGTGATCAACATCCTTTATGTAGTGCTGCTGGGCGGGATCGGCTCGCTGATGGCGCGGGAAAGCTGGCAAGTGCTCAAGGCGCAGAAGGCTGGCGTTCCGGTGCCGGCGCGCAAGCGGCGGCACCACCCGATGGTTGCCAGCCTGC
>JBJTLY010000358.1:0-8202 GCA_046063275.1 Novosphingobium sp.
GCCGACATGTGGATCAACGCCGGGCGTGAGGAACCGGTGCATTACGTCGAGCTCGGCCCCGGTCGCGGCACGCTCGCCACCGATGCCCTGCGCGCGGCGAAGCGCTACGGGCTTGAACCGTCGATCCACTTTGTCGAAGGATCGACCGCGCTCAAGGATATCCAGCTGGCCAAGGTTCCGGGCGCGATATGGCACCACGACCTTTCGACCCTGCCCGCCTACGGACCGATCCTGCTGGTCGCCAATGAGTTCCTCGATGCGCTGCCGGTGCGCCAGCTGGTCAAGACCGAGGACGGTTGGCGCGAACGCATGGTGGTGCCGGAGGGCGAACGCTTCGTCTGCATCGCCGGGAACCAGCCGATGGAAGCCGCAGTGCCAGAAGGGCGCCGCGATGCCGCGCCGGGCACGATCATCGAAACCAACCCGGGTGCTGCCGCGACGGTCTATGAAGTGGCCGGGCGGCTGATCGAACAGGGCGGCGCGGCGCTGTTCATCGACTATGGCAGCGATTCGATCCGCGAAGGCTCGACCCTGCAAGCAGTGCGCGATCACCTCAAGGTCGATCCCTTCGTCAATCCGGGCGAGGCCGATCTTACCGCGCACGTCGATTTCGCCAGCCTCGCCCCGATCGCAGAATCGCGCGGCGCGCGCTGGCTCGGCACGGTTCCGCAAGGGCGCTGGCTGCGCAATCTCGGCATCGATGCCCGCGCCGAAGCGCTCGCCGCGCAGGCCCCCGCACATGCCGCCGCGATCCAGGCGGCCAAGGACCGGCTGGTCGGCGAAGGGCAGATGGGGCTGCTGTTCAAGGTGTTCGGTCTGGCCGCGCCAACATGGCCGGGTGGTGCGGGCTTCTGAGTGCACATTCGTGCAGTTGCCAGCCGCTCTTTTCCGCGCCACGATGGCGTCAAGGGAGTGGGGATGACGCAGGAACTGAAGGAGCCAAGCCTGCTCTCGCGCGCGGTGCGCAGGCTGATCATCGCGCTCTATCGTCGCCGCGGATACCGGCTGGTCGACAAACACCCGGTACCGCCGCGCTGCGTGATCATCGGGGTGCCGCATACCACCAATTGGGATTTCGTGTTCTTCCTTGGCGCCACTGCCGAAATGGGGATCAAGCCTAGCTTCATGGGCAAGCACACCCTGTTCAAGTGGCCTGCCACCCGCTTCATGTACGATATGGGCGGGGTTTCGGTCGATCGAACCGCCAAGGGCCGCAACTATGTCGATCAAGTGGTTGACGTGTTTTCGCGCCGCAGCGAACTGGCGCTGGTGGTCGCGCCCGAAGGCACGCGCAGTGCAACCAAACCGTGGCGTTCGGGTTTCTATCATATCGCTCATAAGGCGGGGGTGGCGCTGGTCCCGGCCTGGGTCGAAGACGCGACCGGGCGCGGCGGCTTGGGCCCGGCGCTGATGCCGAGCGGAGACTATGCCGCAGACCTTGAAAAGCTGCTCGGCTATTACCAGTCGGTCATGCCCGGCCACCCGCGCTGGGCCCTGCTTGAGGCCGCGATTGCCGAGGAACGGAGTGAAAAGGATGCTTGATGGCCTGCTGATCAACGCCGCAGTCGACCTTGCGATGATGGTGCTGCTGTGCCTTGTCGCGGTGCGGATCGGCGACGTTTCGTTCATCGACGCGGTGTGGGGCGCGGGCATGGCGGTGCTGGCGCTGGCCAGCTTCCTCCAAGTGCCCGATCCGGGAATGCGCGCCGTGCTGCTGCTGGCGATGACCGCGATCTGGGGCGTGAGACTGGGCTTGCACCTCTACACCCGCTGGCGCGGCCACGGCGAGGATCCGCGCTACGCCAGGATGCTGGGCAAGGCGCGCGCGGCTGGCCGCTATGGCAGCGCCGCGTTCAAGGTGGTGTTCGGCCCGCAGGCGGTGCTGCTGTTTATCACCAGCCTGCCCGCGCAGATGGGCATCCTGGCGAGCGGCGCACCCGCTCCGCTGACCCCGCTGGCCTGGGCCGGGTTCGCACTGTGGCTGACCGGCATGGTGTTCGAGACCCTCGGCGACGCACAGCTCAAGGCCTTCCGCGCCGATCCCGCAATGAAAGGGAAGGTGCTCGATACCGGCCTGTGGCGCTATACCCGCCACCCCAACTATTTCGGCGATGCCTGCGCCTGGTGGGGGATCTGGCTGGTCGCGGCGACGGGGGGCCTTTGGGTCGCGCTGGGCAGCATTATCGGTCCGATTTTCCTGACCTTCACCCTGACCAAGTGGTCGGGCAAACCGCTGCTCGAAAAGGGCCTCGCCAAGAGCCGCCCGGGTTACGCCGAATACGTCGCGCGCACCTCGGGCTTCATCCCGTGGCCGCCCAAGAAGGCCTAGTGCTTTACCTCGACCGCGCGGTCTTCTGACGGCACCGCACGCAGCGGCGCCGCTTCGAGCCAAGCCTGCATCGCATCGAGATCAACCCCGCCTGTAACCGCATCGCGCTGTTTGGCGAGCAGGGTGAAACTGTCTCCGCCCTGCGCCAGGAAGTTGTTGGTGGTGACGCGGTAGCTCGCATTCAGGTCGAGCGGCTTGCCATCCAGCATCGGGTCGCTGACCCGGTCACCCATCGACCGCGACAAGTCGTAGCGATAGGTAAACCCGGCGCTCGGCGTCAGCGCTTGGTTGGGACCGTTGGCGTCGAACCCCTGTTCAAGCACGGCCTTGATCTCGGCTCCGGTCATGGTCTGGGTGATGAGCGTGTTGCCGAACGGCTGCACCGCATAGAGATCACCGAATTTGACCTGCCCGCCCTCGCCGGGGACCAGCCCGGTACGCACGCCAAACGGGTTCATGAAGGCGATCTGTGCGCCTGCGCCGTGGGTCGCGGCAAGCTGCGAATCCGCGATCAACTGCCCCAGCACTTTGCCGCTGGCTGGCCCGGCGAGGTGCCCGGCGGGTTTTTGCGCGAAGGTCTTGCTCGCATCGACGTAGGTCTGAACATATCCCGCGACATCCGCGCGCGGCGCAAACTGCGGATAGATGCTGGTCGGGTTCACCGGCCCCAGTGCCCCGGTGTAGCTACCGCTCTGCACGATCACATTGACCGCGTGCTTGCCCACCACCTTGTGCGCCGCCGGATCGATTGTCAGCGTGATGTCGGTCACCTCCTCGCCGTAAACCCCCGCGCTGGTCAGTAGGATCGGCCTCTCCGGATTGAGCTCGCCGTAATTGCAGACATAGCTCTTGTGGGTGTGTCCCGAGACGACCAGATCGACCCGCGGATCGAGCGCGTCGAGGATCGGGCGGATCTCACCCGTAAAGCCTGAACAGCCGCTGGGGTCGTTCGGATTGTCCTGCGCTCCGCCCTGGTGGATCAGCACCACGATCGCGTCCGCACCCTTGCCCTTGAGCAGAGGCACCAAGGCGTTGATCGACTGCGCTTCATCCTCGAAGGTCAGCCCCTTGATCCCGCCGGGCGTGACCAGGTCCGAGGTTCCCTTGAGCGTCAATCCGATGATCCCGATCCGCACCGCGCTGCGGCCTTTGCCAAAGGTGCGGATCGCGTAGGCAGGGAACAGCGTGTCCCCATTCTCGGTGCGCGTGCTGGCCGAGAGGAACTGGAACTTCGCGCCCACAAATTGCTCGACCTGGCACGGCTGGCGTGCGGTAAGCTTCTCGCAGCCGCCGCGCTGCATGCGCAGCAGCTCATAGCGTCCGCGATCAAACTCGTGGTTCCCCACCGCGTTGAAATCGAGCCCGAAGCGATTGGCGACGCCGACCGTCGGCTCATCAAGGTAGATCGAGCTCGCCAGCTGCGAGGCGCTGATCAAATCGCCCGCCGAAACGGTCAGGTGGAAGGGATACTTGGCCCGCACCGTGTCGATCGCACTGGCAAGATTGGCCGCGCCGCCCGCCGGCACACGCACCGTCCCACCCTTGCCGTCGGGAGCCGGGACCGACTGGTGTGGCGATTCGAGCGCGCCATGGAAATCGTTGATCGCGACGATCCCGACCGTGACCGGCGTAGCAGTGCCGGGCGCGCCCAAAGTTGCACATGCGGCGAGCAGCGGGGCAATGATGAGGGGCAAAAGTCGGACGAATCGCGCCGTGTGGCTGTGGGGAGAGGTCATGCGTCTTCCTAACCTATGCGCGCCGCGCGGCAAGTTAACGCGTGTTAACCCCGCAACACAGTTTCTTGAAAGTGTCGCAGTCACGTTCTATAATGAGCCAGATCAAATTCCCTCCCCCGGAGCATGGCATCATGGCGCGTCCCCAAACCGACATCGACAGCGGACGCGAAGCGATCCTGGAACTGATGGTCGAACTGATCGAAGAGCGCGGCTCGAGCGCGTTCACCATGACCGAACTGGCTGGCCGCGCCGGCATGTCGACCGCCAATCTCTATCGCTATTTCGAGAGCAAGGAGGCGCTGATCGAGGCGGTGGCTGAGCTCTGGTTCCGGCCCAAGATCGAGATCATGGAAGAGGTGATCGCCAGCGACCTCAATCCCCGCCGCAAGATGTACGAATTCTACGCGCGCCGGTTCACTCGCATGAAGGATGAATGGGAACGCGATCCGGTCGCCTTCGCCAACTATGTCGAACTCGGCAAGGAGCACTTCGAACTGGTGCGATCCTATGTCGATCTGGGCGATCATTACCTCTCGGTGATCATTGGCGAGGCCATGGCCGAGGGCTTTTTCGCAGGCCTGACAATCGACGAAGCAATCAGCCTGATCAACCAGATGACCGGAGTTTACGTGAACATCGGGGCAATGGAGCTGATCATGCCCAAGCTGAGCACCGACAAGCTGGCGCGGATTATCGACGCCGTGTTCGACGGGCTCTCGGCCCAGGATCGCGGGGCCAAGGCGGTCAGCGGATTGCGCGCCGCCTGATCCCTGCCGCCAGCAAGCTTGCGGGCGCGGCCCGATTCTGCTTTTGCCCCGCCAAACCAGCAGGATCGTAACCCATGTCGCATGACAAACTGCAAGCAGAGCCCGGTGAGCCGCGCCGTCCTTGCCTGGCCCCGGTCACCACGGGGGAATGGGCCGGGTGGTACCACTACGAACCCAGCGACGCGTTCGAGGACCATACCGGGCCGTTTTTCTGCAAGCCTGACGGTGACAGTGTCGTCTGCGGCTTCATGCCCGAGGCGAAGAACTGCAACGCCGGCGGCAATGTCCACGGCGGCGCGGTAATGACCTTTGCCGACTATGCACTGTTCATGATCGCAGGCGGAATGGATGCCGCAGTCCACGGGGTGACGGTGACCTGCAACGTCGAATTTGTCGGCGGCGCCGAACCCGGCAAGCTGCTCACCGCGCGCGGCGAAGTGGTCCGCGCCGGCTTCTCGATGGTCTTCGTGCGCGGGATCATCAGCGACGGTGACCGCCCAGTCACCGCGTTTTCGGGCACGATCAAGAAGCTGCGCGCGCCAGCCTAGCCCTTCCACTCGCGGCGTTCTTCGGCGGCGCGCAATACTTCGTAGGCCAGCTGCAGCGCGCGGAAAGCCTTGGCGGCTTCTTCATCGCCAGGCCGCAGGTCTGGGTGGACTTCCTTGGCCTTGCTGCGCCAAGCCTTCTTGATCTCTTCAAATTCAGCGTCAGGACCCAAGCCGAGCAGATCGAGCGCGCGCAGTTCGTCGCGGCTGCGGGTGCCGTCGCCCGAGGTCGCCCAGCCATAATGCGCGCTTTCGTGATAGCCTTCGTGAGTCTGGCGTTCCGCCGCCTCACGCTCGGCAATCTCTTCGGCGTCGAGCCCGGCGAAATAATCCCAGCCCTGGTTGTATTCGGCAGCGTGGCGCTGGCAGAACATCCAGCGATCGGGGTTGTTCGGGCTCTTTGGCGCCGGGCAGGTGCCAGCATCGGTGCAGCCGTGGCGATCACACAGCCGCACGGTCGCAGCCTCGCTGCCTTTGCCGTAGCCGCCCCAGCGCGGGAAACCCCAACTATCAGATCTGCGTGCACCGACCATCGCTTCTAGCGCTACCCGCTTGCCCCCCCGCTGCGCAAGCGCAATGCGCACCTGTCCCTTGGGTCAGGTGACATTAACTACCCTTGCGCTAGGGCGCGGCTCCATCCATATTGCAATGCAGCATAATGAGGACGACAATGAGCAAGCAATTAGCCGTGGCGATCAGTTTTTCCGTCTTGGCCACCGTTGCCCTGGCATTGTTTGGCGTCGATCCGGCAATGCACTTGCAAGGCACTGGCGGTGGATCGAGCCTGATCAGCGTTCAGACGCCATCGCTGCCAAGCC
Organism: Novosphingobium sp.; assembly: GCA_046063275.1. Classification (GTDB taxonomy): domain Bacteria; phylum Pseudomonadota; class Alphaproteobacteria; order Sphingomonadales; family Sphingomonadaceae; genus Novosphingobium. The sequence continues at coordinate 6,196 of JBJTLY010000358.1, forward strand.
TTAGCCAGCTGCTGCCAAATCGGAACTAACTCCAGTCAGAATTCCGGGACTCAGTCGATCGTGATGGTCACCGCGCGGCGGTTCTTGGCCCAGGCTTCCTCGTTAGAACCCATGGCGACCGGCTGATCCTTGCCGAAGGTCTGCGTGGTCAGGCGGCTCGCATCGACCCCGAGGCTGACCAGGTAATTCTTCGCCGCATTGGCGCGGCGTTCGCCCAGTGCGAGGTTGTATTCACGGGTGCCGCGCTCATCGGTGTGGCCCTGGATCGTCGCGCGCTTGGCTGGATACTTGGCGAGCCACACGGCCTGCGCGGCGAGCGCCTGCTGATCGGCGCTATCGATGTTGTACTGGTCGGTATCGAAGTAAACCGTGTCCTGACCCATCAACTGCGCGGCGAAATCGGCCTGGCTGCCCGGGGTCGGCGCGCCGGTGTTGGCACTGCCGGTATCGGTCGAGACCGAGCCGCCCGGATCGGGCGGGAGAACCTTGGGGGCCTTGTGCGAGCAGGCGGACAGCACCAGCGTGCTGGCGAGAGCGGCGGTAAAGGCGGTCTGGGTCTTCATCGTGGACTCCTAGTTACAGGGTATCATCAGGCTTTGCGTGGGCGAGTCAACGCACATCAGGGACGAAGCGGTCCCCACGCGGGATCGGCGCCGTCGCCCGGAGTATTGAGCTTGCGTTCGTTCTTGCCGGTGAGATCGACCTGCCACACACCAGTCTGCCCCGAATTGCGGGTGGTGCGGAAGAACTGGATCACGCGGCCGTTGGGCGCCCAGGTCGGGGCTTCGTCCTGCCAGCTATCGGTCAGGTAATGCATGTTGCCGCCCGCTGGGTCCATCACCGCAATGCGGAAGTTTCCGGCGATGTGGGTAAAGGCAATCTGGTCACCGCGCGGGCTCCATTCGGGGGTTGCCGCGCGCCCGCCGAAGAAGCTGATCCGCTTCTGGTTGCCGCCATCGGCGTCCATCACATAGACCTGCTGGCTGCCCGAACGATCGCTCTCGAAAACGATCTTCGAACCATCGGGCGAGAAGCTGCCGCCGATATCAATCCCCGGCGAATTGGTCAGCTTGACCGAGGAGCCGCCGCTCGACGGCATCTTGTAGATGTCGGTGTTGCCGGCGATCGCCATCGAATAGAGGATCGACCGGCCATCGGGCGACCAGCGCGGCGCGAACAGCGGGTTGGTGCTCTGAAGCAGCAGCTTCTGGCTCTTCGCGGCGAGGTCATAGACGTAGATCCGCGGGCTGCCGTTAAAGTACGACAGGTACAGGATCTTCGAATAGTCGGGCGAATAGCGCGGGGTCAGCGCGGTCGCCTGGCCGGTGGTCAGGTAGGTGTGGTTGGCCCCGTCCGAATCCATCACCGCCAGCCGTTTCATCCGGTGGCCCTTGGGTCCGGTCTCGGCAATGTAGGCGATGCGGCTGTCGAAGAACGGATTCTCGCCGGAGAGCTTGGAATAGACCATGTCCGCGCACTTGTGCGCGGCGCGGCGCCATTCGCCCGGCGGCACGGTCCACCCCGCCTTGGCGGTCTGCTGGCCGAGCGAAACGTCGTAGAGATAGCACCCGACGGTGACGTTGCCGTCCGGCTCGGCGCGGACATAGCCTTGCAGCAGCATATCGGTACCGCGGCCCTTCCACCCGCCGTAATCGGGTGATTGGACCTGCGGCAAGTCAGGGCGCGGCAGGCTGCCCGGACCGGTCGGCTTGAACAGACCGTTGTTGGCGAGATCACCGTAGATCACATTGGCCATACTGAACCCCAGCGCCGAAGTGGTCCCGGCGCTGGTTTGGGTCGCAACATCGGCGTTGGTCGCGAAGGCGGGGATCGCGATCTTGGCGTCGTTGTCGAGCGTACCGACGACTTCCTCGTCGACCTCCTGCCCGGGTGCTGTGCCGCTAGCGGGCGCAGGCGGCGTTGCAGTCTGCGCAAGCACTGCTGCTGGCAGCAGTGCGCAGGTGCAGATCAGGGCCAGGATCGATTTACGCATGGTCAGTCTCGCTT
>JBJTLY010000359.1:0-2625 GCA_046063275.1 Novosphingobium sp.
ATCGGTTACCCCGACAATTCGCCCGACCTCCTTGGTTCCTCGATAGGCGATCAAGGTACTCTGCTTACTGACTCCAAGAGCCTTCTTTTCCGTAACCTGGTTGTCATAATCGAGCCGAAGGATCACGAGATTGCGGTAAGCCGGGTCAGAAGCCAGTTTGTCGATCGTCGGTGCCTGAGCCCGGCAAGTCGGGCACCACGGCGCATAGGCGTCGACCAGGACGGGCTTGCCCGCCGCCTGAGCTGCTTTGAGTGCAGCAAGGCTGAAGGGCTGGATGGGCTGTGCTTGAAGCGGCGAGGCAAGGGCCGCCAAGACGATTAGCGGAGTAAAGCGCATAAGGGACATGGAGCAGCTTTCTACAAGGAGCGGTCTGAAGCTGTTCGTTCGCTGCTGCCATAAAGTTACGCGGTCATGTGCCTTCGGACGGGGCCGACCGCTCCGGGCGGGCACAGGTTGGCTACAGCCCAATCCCGGGATTTATTGCGTCTGCCAATTGTAACCCCATTGCTCGACTCCCCGAAACAGCAGTCACTGGTCGCCATTGTGGCGAACCTCACCAATCGGGAGTAGTTCAATGTCACCTTTGAAAGCCACGTCTGTTCTCGCTGCAATCGCGATCGCTGCCGCATCGACAACGGCGCTCGCCAATGGCGCGCCAACTGGTCAGCCTGCCATGGAAAAGTGCTTCGGTGTTGCCAAGGCGGGCAAGAACGATTGCAAGGCTGGCGCTGGCACCAGCTGCGCTGGCACCTCAACTCGCGACTATCAAGGCAACGCCTGGAAGTTGGTCAAGGCTGGCACTTGCCTGTCGATCCGCACGCCCCATGGCCACGGCACGCTGGAACCGCAGGCGTGAATGCGAGTTCAATTCTGATACGGCGCTACGACGCGGCGGTGCGCCTGCTCTCGGGGACTGTCCCCGAGAGCTTGATGCTGCTTTTCGTACGCGTGGTACTCGGCGGGATATTCTGGCGCTCTGGTCAGACCAAGGTCGAGGAGGGCAGCTGGTTCACTTTGACCGACAGCACGCGCGAGCTATTCCGCACCGAATACGCCGGTGTCCCGCTTCCTGCGGACCTCGCTGCGCTGCTGGCCAATGCGGCTGAACACATACTTCCCGTTCTGTTGCTGGTGGGTCTGCTCACTCGCCTGTCGGCACTCGGGCTGATCTGCATGACGCTGGTAATCCAGTTCTTCGTCTATCCGGATGCCTGGTGGCCCGAACATTCGCTGTGGGTCGGACTGGCGTTGATTGTGATCGTGCGCGGCGGTGGGCATCTATCGCTCGACAGTCTGCTCGTCGGACGGACTCGCGGATGATTGCCGACGAGGCCACGCTGACCCGCTTGGCGGGCCTCGCTCAGCGCGGTGACAAGCAGGCTTACGCGGCGCTGTTAACGGAATGCCGCAGCTGGCTCCTTCGGTACTACAGGCGCAAGGTCCCGCCCGAGCAAATCGAGGATCTGGTTCAGGACACGTTGCTATCACTGCATCGCAAGCTGGCAAGCTATGACCCCTCGCGCTCGATAGTCCCATGGTTGGCCGCGATCGCGCGCTATCGTTTCATCGATCACCTGCGCCACGCTTATCGCAATGCCGCCGATGCGATCGAAGATGACATGGCGCTGGCGCATGACAACGAACCGGCGCTCACCGCGCGGCTCAGTCTTGACCGACTGTTTGAGTGTCTACCCGATGCGCAGTGCCGAGCGATCGAATTGGTCAAGATTGACGGCCTGTCGATCAGCGAAGCATCGGCCTCAACCGGACAGAGCGAATCGCTCGTCAAAGTAAACATTCACCGTGGGCTCAGACGCCTAACGGCATTGATCGAAAGAGCCTGAACCGATGGCCAAGAACACAGATAATCTGATTGCAAATCTGGTCGACGAGCTCAGGCCTGTGCGCCGGCTGCAGCAACGAAGCGGCATGGCACGGGCGATGTTGGTTCTGGTTGCTGGTACAGCAATCATGACACTGGGTTTCGGTGTGCGGCTCGACCTCGCGGAAGGAAGGCCTGACCCGACGTTCCTGATTTCGGCAGGATTATTCCTGGTGCTGGCGCTCGCTTCAGGCTGGGGTGTAGTCGATATGGCGCTTCCCTATGTTGGTACCCGTCGCGAAGGCTGGGGCTGGACTGCATTGATGGCGGGGGTGCTTCCGGTTTCGGCTTTGGTCCTAACATTTGCGGGTTGGCTCCGCGGGCAAGGACTAACGATCGACCGCGACGGCATGCGCTGCATGGGCTTTGGCATTATCATCGGTTTGCTCACCGCAACCACGCTGGTGACCTGGCTACGGCGAGGTGCTCCGTCGCGCCCAGAGCGTGCAGCGCTGCTGACAGGAGTTGCCTCTGGCGCCGCCGGGATATTTGCTGTTTCGCTTTATTGTCCGCACAGTGATCTCGTTCACATTGGCATCTGGCACGGTGCGACCGTCATCGTTATGGGGCTTGCCGGCCGTGTTCTCCTGCCGCGATTGCTCGCCTGGTAAGGCGACGCAATGCCTGCGGGGCGATGGTTCCCGGACCTCTATGGCGATCACGCAACCTGACCCTGCTGGAGACACCATGCGCACCGACTGGACACGCGAAGAGATAGCCGACCTGTTTGAGCTGCCGTTCAC
>JBJTLY010000360.1:0-4404 GCA_046063275.1 Novosphingobium sp.
GCGCACCGCGAGTGCTACGGCACGGTCCACTGGCGCAGTGAAGCGGACATGCGCTTCGGTTATCGGGTTGCACGCCGCACTGGCATTGACCCGGCCGCATTCGAACTTGGCGGTGAAGGCCTCGCGCACCGTGTAGTCGAAGCGCTGGTCGCGCCCGGCGGGCTTGCCGGTGACGCTCCCGATCTTCCCCGGCCAGACCAGCGACATGTCGTGCTTGGGCGGCAGCGGACGGCGGCACTTGAGCGCCAGCACGTTACGCAAGGCGGCACGGCGAGCGGTTGCATCGCTGGGCAGATCGTCGCCAACCTGCGCGTCGGTCAGGAAGCTGGTCCGGCGGTAATCGTCCTTGCCCAGTCCATCGAGGATCTGGTCGATCACAGTGCCGGGTAGCACATCGACCGCCGCGGCTTCGCCAATCCCGTCGACCGCGCAGCTGGCCTTGGCGGCAACCGAGGCGGGATTTGCCGGGACATTGGTGGCGACGAGGAAGACCTGATCCTCGTCGATCTCGTCATCGCCGTAGCCCGGGGCGAGAACGGTCACCACCGCCGGTCCGCCGGTATCGATGGTGAAGCTGGTCTTGCCCTGAATCCGCCCGCCGCGCAGCGTGGCAAGGCCGGGCCGCAGCTTGACCTCACAGGTCGTCCCGCCGGGCAAGGCACGTTCGAACTCGATCACGAACGTCTGCTGGTCGGCCCAGCGCCCGGGACCCGCGCCAGGGCAAGTGCTGGTCGCCGCCGCCTTGGCGCGCGGATCGCCCAGTGGGACCATTGCCTCGGAGAAGCGCAGGGTGAACCGGTCAACCGCCCCGCTGCTGGCGCCGCCGGTCCCGGGGGTGGCGAGCACGACCTCAGGCGGGGTGTCACCCTGGGCAGTGAACGGCAGCAGCGCGAGCGCCGGGAGCAACAGTTTCCAGCCAGCTTTCACGTGCCCATCCCCCGAATCGAAGTGGAGCCGAGTGTCACGCAATTGCCGGGGCTTGTCTATCGGGCGGGGCCGACTTTGCGCGGGATATCAATCAACATTTCCACCTACCCCGTTCGCCCTGAGCGAAGTCGAAGGGTGGTTCGAGCGAAGCCGAGAACCTGCGACGGTAGTATCAAACGCGAGCTTGACCGTCTCGGCTTCGCTCGACGGATCCCTCGACTTCGCTCGGGACGAACGGGGTTTGGGGGTTAGTAGCTGCGCGGCAGTCCCAGCACATGCTCGGCAAGGTAGCTGAGGATCAGGTTCGTGCTGATCGGTGCGACCGTATAAAGCCGCGCCTCACGGAACTTTCGCTCGACGTCATATTCCTCGGCGAAACCGAAGCCGCCGAAGGTTTGCACGCACATGTCGGCCGCGGCCCAGCTTGCTTCGCTGGCGAGCAATTTGGCCATATTGGCCTCCGCGCCGGGGTTCCCGCCAGCGTCATAGACCTGCGCCGCATGATGCACCATCAGCTCGGCCGCACGCATCTGGGCATAGCACCGTGCGATCGGGAACTGGACGCCCTGGTTCTGCCCGATCGGCCGCGCGAACACGCTGCGATCCTTGGCATAGGCGGTGGCTTTCTCGATGAACCATTTGGCATCGCCGACGCATTCCGCCGCGATCAGAATGCGTTCGGCGTTCATCCCTGAAAGGATGTAGCGAAAGCCCTTGCCCTCCTCACCGATCAGGCTGGAGGCGGGAATGCGCAGGTCGTCGAAGAACACCTCGGTGGTCGAGTGGTTCATCATCGTGCGGATCGGCTTGATGGTCAGGCCGTTGCCGAGCGCCGCGCGCATGTCGACGAGGAAGATCGACAGTCCCTCGGTCTTGCTCGCCGCCTGCTCGCGCGGGGTGGTGCGCGCGAGCAGGAGCATCAGGTCCGAATGCTCGGCTCGGCTGGTCCAGATCTTCTGGCCGTTGATCACGTACTGATCGCCGTCCCTAACCGCGACGGTGCGGAGGCTCAGCGTGTCGGTCCCGCTGGTCGGTTCGCTCACCCCGAAAGCCTGCAACCGCAGCGAGCCATCGGCGATGCCGGGCAGGTACTGCGCTTTCTGCTCGGCCGAACCATACCGCCGCAGCGTGTTCATGATGTACATCTGCGCGTGCGCGCTGGCGCCGTTGCAACCCGAGGACTGGATTTCCTCCATGATCACCGCCGCAGCATCAAGCTTGAGGCCCGAACCGCCGAACTCCTCGGGGATCAGCGCGGCGAGGAAGCCGGCCTTGGTCAGTGCATCGACGAACTCACCCGGATAGGCCCGGTCGCGGTCCTTCGCGCGCCAGTAGTCGCCCGGAAATTCCGCGCAGAGTGCCTGCACCGCGCGGCGGATTTCGGCGATGTCGTTGCTCTCTGTCATCAATTCCGCCCTTCCAGCAGGCCCTTGGCGATCACTTGCGCCTGTATCTCAGCCGCGCCCTCGAAGATGTTGAGGATGCGCGCATCGCACAGCACCCGGCTGATCTCGAATTCGAGCGCATAGCCGTTGCCGCCGTGGATTTGCAGACTGGCATCGGCGTTTGACCAGGCGGCACGCGCGGCGAGCAGCTTGGCCATGCCCGCTTCGATGTCGCAGCGCTTGCCGGTATCCTTGGCGCGGGCGGCGGCATAGGTCAGCTCGCGCGCCATGACGAAATCGACCAGGCTCATCGCGAGCTTGTCGGCTACGCGGGGGAACCGGATCAGAGGCTTGCCGAACTGCTTGCGCTGCAGCGCATAGTCGAGCCCCAGTTCGAGCGCACGCTTTGCCACCCCGACTGCACGCGCGGCGGTCTGGATGCGCGCGGCCTCGAAAGTGCGCATCAGCTGCTTGAAGCCCTGCCCCTCCTCGCCGCCGAGCACCGCGTCGGCGGGCGCTGCAAGGCCATCGAACTGCAACGCATATTCGCGCATGCCGCGATAACCGAGCACCTCGATCTCGCTCCCGCTCATGCCCTCGGCAGGAAAGGGATCAGCCTCGGTGCCGCGCGGCTTGGGGACCAGCAGCATCGAGAGGCCAGCGTAGCCCCTGGCATCGGGCACGGTACGCGCGAGCAGGGTCATCATGTCCGAGCGGCTGGCGTGGGTGATCCAGGTCTTGGCTCCGTCGATCGTCCAGCCCCGATCGTCACGCCGCGCGCGGGTCTGCAGTGCGCCGAGGTCCGAGCCGAAGTCGGGTTCGGTGAACACGGCTGTGGGAAGCACTTCGCCGCTGGCGATACGCGGCAACCACTGCGCCTTCTGCGCCTCGGTCCCCGAACCGGCGATCAGCTCGCCCGCGATCTCGCTACGGGTGCCGAGCGAACCCGCCCCGATCCACCCGCGCGACAGCTCCTCGGTGATCAGGCACATCACCAGTTTTGACAGGCCAAGCCCGCCGAATTCTTCCGGAATGGTCGCGCCGAAGCTGCCCAGATCGGCCATCGCCCGCACAGTCGCGTCGGGGATCAGCGCGTTGGCGAGGTGCCACTTGTGCGCGTGCGGGATGATTTCAGCGTCGGTGAAGCGGCGGAACTGGTCGCGGATCGTGTCCAGCTCGGGATCACCCAGGCTTTCGCTTGGCCAAAGCCCCTCACCGAGCGCGGCGGCCACGGAGGCACGGAGCGAAGCCAGATCGCCGCGCAGCAGATCGGCGCAAGCGGCTTCAAGGTCGCGCGCGTCAAAGCCGAGATCGGCAGGGCGGAGCAGCTCGTTTTGTCCCATCGGCAGCCCGCCGATCAGCTGCGCTATCGTTTCGGCAAAGGCCAGTTGCGCGACCTGCCGGTCAAGCTCGCTCCCGCGTTCGACCCAGCCGGATACCGCTTCAAGCGCGGCGACGCTGGTGGCGATCCACGCGAACCCGTGATGCGCGCGCTGGTCGGCGGGATCGATCGCCCCGGCAGCCATGCGCGCCGCATCCCGGTAAGCTCGCGCCGCGTCGAGGTAGAGCTTCACGTATCCTCCCCCACCGGGGGAGGGGGACCAGCGAAGCTGGTGGAGGGGTACGCGCGGTGATCACCACGTCTCGGCGTCGGGACCACTCGCACGTACCCCTCCACCATGCTTCGCATGGTCCCCCTCCCCGTGCCGGGGAGGATTTTACGCACGCTCGAACACCGCGGCGATGCCCTGACCGCCGCCGATGCACATCGTCTCGAGCCCGTACTTCACGTCGCGGCGATGCATCTCGCGGGTCAGGTTGGCGAGGATCCGCCCGCCAGTTGCGCCGATCGGGTGGCCGAGCGAAATGCCCGAACCGTTGACGTTGAGCATGTCGTGGCGGCTGTCGTCGTCCGACCAGCCCCAGCCCTTGAGGCAGGCGAGCACTTGCGGGGCGAAGGCTTCGTTGAGTTCGATCAGCCCCATATCGTCCATCGACAGGCCATTGCGCGCGAACAGCCGTTCAGTCGCGGGAACCGGGCCGTAACCCATCCGGCTCGGATCGACCCCGGCCGCCGCCCACGAATGGAAGA
>JBJTLY010000361.1:0-3814 GCA_046063275.1 Novosphingobium sp.
GCAGCGTGCCCATCAGCGCCATCGAGGCGATTTGTTCCGCCTCGACCAGCATGTCGGCCATGCGGTGCTGGAGCACCTGGAACTTGCTGATCGGCACCCCGAACTGCTTGCGCTGGCCGGTGTATTCCTGCGTCTGGGCGAGCATCGCGCGGCCGATTCCGGTGGCTTCGGCGCAAACTGCGACGGTGCACTGGTCGACCACTTTCTCGATCAGTTCGATCCCGCCGGAAAGCAGCGCTTCGCCCGGAATTGCGACGTTTTCGAAATAGACTTCCGAAGCGCGGAAGCCGTCGACTGTCGGGTAATCGCGGCGCGAAATGCCGGCGGCCTTGGCATCGACGAGGAACAGCTCGACCCCGTCGCGTTCACGCCGGCTGCCGCCGGTCCGCGCGGTGACGAGGAGGTGGGTGGCCCAGGGTGTGGCATAGACCACGCCCTTGTGGCCATTGAGCACGTAGCCGGCACCGTCCTGTTTGGCAGTGGTGGCGATGTCGGCGAGGTTGTAGCGGCCCTGCGGTTCGGCATAGGCGAAGGCGATGACGCAGTCGCCGGCGATGATCGCGGGGATCGTCGCCTCGGCCAGCGGCCCGCCCGCGGCGGTCAGCGCGCCGCCACCGGCGACGATGGTCTGAACCCACGGCTCGATCGCGATGACCTTGCCGAATTCCTCCATCATGATCTGGTTTTCGATGTGGCCGCCGCCCATGCCGCCAAACTCTTCGGCGAAAGGCGCGCAGGTCAGGCCGAGTTCGCTCGACAGCGCGCGCCAGATGCCGGGATCGCGGCCTTCGGGGCTCGCCAGCATCTTCTGGCGGGCATCGAAGGTGTAGGTATCGGCCAGGAAGCGCGACAGGGTGTCGCGCAGCATGGTCTGGGTTTCGGTGGTGCTCAGGTCCATTGTCTCAAATCCTTGTCGGGGTCAGGCTCAGAGCCCGAGCACCATCTTCGCGATCACGTTGCGCTGGATCTCGTTGGATCCGCCGTAGATCGTGGTCTTGCGGGCGTTGAAATAGGTCGGCGCGGCGCGGTTGGCCCATTCCTGGCCGATCGGATGCTCGTTGTCGCCTTCACCGAAACCGCGGAAATAGGGCGCGCCGTAATGCCCGGCCATCTCGAGCGTCAGCTCGGTCAGCCGCTGCTGGATCTCGCTGCCCTTGATCTTGAGCACCGAGCTTTCCGGCCCCGGATTGTTGCCTGCAGCCATCCCGGCGAGCGTGCGCAGCTCGGTATATTCAAGCGCGGCCAAATCGATTTCGAGCTCGGCCACCTTGCGTTTGAAGAACGGGTTGGCGAGGAGCGCGCGGTCACCGTCCATCTCGGTCGCGGCGATAGCCTTGATCTTTTCCACGCCGCGCTTCGATGAGGCGACCCCGGCAATGCCGACGCGTTCGTGCGCGAGCAGGAACTTGGCGCAGGTCCAGCCCTTGTTCTCTTCGTAGACGCGGTTCGAAACCGGCACACGGACATTGTCGAGGAACACCTCGTTGACCTCGTGCTCACCGCCGAGCGTGATGATCGGGCGGACTTCGATACCGGGCGACTTCATGTCGATAAGGAGGAAGCTGATCCCTTCCTGCTGCTTGGCATCGGGATCGGTGCGGACGAGGAAGAAGCCCCAGTCGGCATGCTGCGCCATGGTGGTCCAGGTCTTCTGGCCGTTGACCACGTAGTCATCGCCATCACGCACCGCCTTGGTGCGAAGCGAGGCGAGGTCCGAGCCCGAGCCGGGTTCGGAATAGCCCTGGCACCACCAATCCTCGCCCGACAGGATGCGGGGCAGGAAGTGCGCCTTCTGTTCGGGGGTGCCGAAGGTGTAGATCACCGGGCCGACCATCGCGAGGCCGAACGGCATCAGCCGGATGCAATCGGCCCGCGCGGTTTCTTCGGACCAGATGTAGCGCTGGGTCTGCGACCAGCCGGTGCCGCCGTATTCAACCGGCCAGGCCGGGGCGACCCAACCCTTCTTGGCGAGCACCTTGTGCCACGAGAGGAAGTCTTGCTTCGACAGCTCGTCGCCTTCGTCCTGCTTGCCGCGCAATTCGGCCGGATAGTTCTCGGCGATGAAGGTGCGAACCTCATCGCGGAAGGCGATATCTTCGGCGCTGAAATCAAGGTTCATGGCGTGTCTCCCGGAAGGCTGTTTGACGGCAAGATAGGCGCAGAAAACCGCAGTCTGCAAGCTTCCTGTACTTTGCTTCAGGGGCCTCGCCCGATGCCCCTACGGCAAGGCCGGTTTGCAGCGAGGCAGCGGCGGTACGCAGCACGATTGGCAGGACCCCAAAGCCTTGATAAGCTCGCCTATCGCCGTCCACCGGAAGGGAATCTGTCGTGCGCATTGCCATCGTCCTGCCGCTCGCCGCGGCGCTTTCGCTTGCTGCCTGCAACAAGGCGGGGGGCGGTTCCGATGCCGGCGGCGGAAGCGGGTCGATGCCTGAAAAGGTCGCGGCTGCGGTTTCCGAAATGAAGATCCAACCAGGGCTTTATCAGGCCACTGTCGATATTAAGGCCGTCGACATGCCGGGCCTGCCCCCGGCGGTTCTCGACGGAGTCAAGAAGGGCATGGCGGGCAAGCCGCTGACATATTGCATTTCCGCCGAAGACGCTGCCAAGGGGATTGCGGCGATGAAGGAGCATATGGCCAAGGGCAAGTGCCAGTTCGACAAGTTCGATGCGGCGAACGGCACAATCGATCAGAGCATGACCTGCCAGATGGGCAAGGGCACCATGCACGTGATCGGCCATGGCACTTATACGGATGCGGGATCGGTGGTCGCATCGACCACAGACATGTCCGGTCCGGGTGGCAAGACCATGCATCTGGAGCAGGTGACGACCACCAAACGGGTGGGCGACTGCACCAAGTAGTGCCCTTAACTGCTTGACTTGCCGAGCGGCGTGGTGTCGCTTTGCCCCAGTCCGGCGGCGCTTCGCCCCTTGCATGGCGCGGCGTTCGGTCCGGCATGGAAGAGGGGAATAACGATGAACTATGTAATCATGGCGGTCGTCGGCCTGGTGGTCGGCCTGCTGGCCCGGTTCTTTTATCCCGGCCCGGTCGACATGGGCTTACTGATGAGCGCCGCGCTCGGCATCGCCGGGTCGTTTGTGGCCGGATTCATCGGCTCAATGGTCAACAAGACCTCCGACGGACGGATGCATCCCGCCGGGTTCGTCTGGTCAATCCTCGGCGCGATGCTGCTGATCTTCATCGCCCGCAAGCTCGGCTACGCCTGAGCCTCAGCGCGGCATTTGATACCGGGCGGGGTGCTGCGCGGCGCCTCGCCCGGTTGTTTTTGAACCATACTGCACGACAGCCGTCAGCTCAGTCCTTGCTCCACGGGTTGTCCGAACCACTTGGCGACGATTTGGCGCTCGCTGCAGTGAATCCGCAACGCGATACCGGCACGTCCTCCGGCTCCTTCAACACGTAGCGGCCGTTGGTCTGGATCTCGATCGCGCCCGATGCCGACTTGCGCTGCATCACAGATACGCAGCTGTCGGAACTGGCCCCAATCAGCTTGTGATACTGATCGTAATTGATCGGAATATCGGTGCTGTCACCGGTATCGAACGGGTCGATCTGGATCGTGTTGCGCGCACCTTTGCGGCCATGATGGACTGACTCGATCGGATACTGCGCCTGCTCGAACGGCTGGCTGGAAAAGCCGAACTCGGTCCAGTCTGCGATACGATAGGCGATCTCGCCAAAGCCGAATGCAATCATGAACGGCAGAAACAGCAGCGTCGCCCCGCGCCGCAGCAGCGAGCCGTCGCCCACGCCAAATACCACCACCACGGCGGCGCCGATCCCGACCAC
>JBJTLY010000362.1:0-3267 GCA_046063275.1 Novosphingobium sp.
AATTCCCGCGCGCCTTAGGCAGCGCGGGCTTCAGGGGCAAGGCGCAAAAACTAGCGCCGGGTGCGCGGACAAGAGCCCAGCTGGTTGATTACGAAGGCATAGTCAGCACTTGCCGCCGCGCGATCGCCGCCGTCGTCGCCGCTCGCGGCAAGGCGCGGCAGCGCCTGGGGCAGGAAACAAGCCAGCCGATACCACGCCAGGGTGTCCCGGGCGGGAGCGCTCCCGCTGTCGACCAGCTCGGAGAACGATACTCCCCATTGCGGAGCATTGCCCGGCGCGCGGGTCACGGTGATCGCTGCGGGGTCGCCGCTCGCCGTGACGAGAAAGATCTGGGTCTCTCCGGCCCCGGCAAGGTCAGCGCTGGTATGAACCGCCTCACGCACGGCACTGATTCGGGGCGGGGCGCCATTGGCATAGAGTTCGCGCAGAACCCCTTTGACCCGCGTATCGAGCGCAGCATCCCACATGAGCTGGGCATCGGGCGCGACCAGCTGGAGCTGTCCGGGGCTACCAGATACAGGACGCGCGAACAGGACGACGCTCTTCTTCTTGAACTGCGGCGGTTTGCCTTTGGCATCTAGCGGCAAGTCGACGAGATAGGTCAGCGCCTCGCCGAGCGGGGCTGTCCCCGCGATCAGGGCCTCGGTTTTGGCCTCAACATAGAATCGTCCCCATCCTGCGCGCAGACCGCGGGCACGTTCGGGATCGACCGCGGCGACCTTGCGGGGCTGCGCGCGGATCACCAACGGAGCACCGTCGGCAAAGTCGGCAAGATCGGCATATGTCGGCGGCGAAAGCGGAGGCGCAGACCGCGAATCGCCGTACGCGGCACCGGGGCCAAGCAGCGCCGCGCCAAGTGCCAGAATCCCCAAGAGCTTCGATGCGGGCAATGTCATTTTGTCACCTAAGTTATTGCAGAGGGTTCGCAACGATGCCGCCTAAACGCAGGAATCAGCGGTTTTTCCAATCAATTTGAGCCGGACACAAGTGAATCGCTCCTTAACCGATAAAGCGTTGCGCACCTCGCTACTCGGAGTTAAGACTGACGCAAAACCGGGCCAAACAAAAGAAATGGCTCGCGATCTGGCTTTTGCGAGCGTCGGGCGCTCGCAGGTTTCCCGGGTTGACCCGCAGGGTGGAAAAAATAGATTGGATCGTTCGCCGACCGGTTTCCGGAAGGCGGTCGTAGGGATTGGGCTTTGGCCCGATGGGACTGAAACGGAGTGATGCGTCTGAATGGCTTACGCAGATCGTGATAAAACAGGCGAAAACACGGTAGGGATCGGGATCGCTGCCGTGATCATCGTCGTGCTGGGCTGGCTCCTGTATACGGGACTGGCCGCCGAAGGCTTCCGCGCGCTCGTCAAGAAAGTGACGACCGTCGACATCAAGAAGGATGAGCCCAAGAAGGAGGAGAAGCCGCCACCACCTAAGAAGGAAGCTGCGCCCCCGCCGATCGTGGTGCCGCCGCCGATGACCAACATCAATATGCGTCCGCCGCCGCTGGATACGACGCCGGTCCCCGTGCCGCCGCCGCCAATTCCGCAACCGGTCGTGCTAGCGCCGCCCGCTCCGGCCGCGCCTCCGCCGCCGAAGTTCCAGCCAACCAGTCCGGTGCCGAAAAGCAATCCTGGCAGCTGGGCGACTGACAACGACTACCCGACCCGCGCGCTTCGTGAAGAACGTGCCGGTACGACGGGCTTCCGCGTTACCGTGGGTCCTGACGGAAGGGTTACGGGGTGCACAGTCACCAGTTCGAGCGGCAGCCCGGACCTTGACGAGGCAACCTGCTCGAACGTCAGTCGGCGCGCACGCTTCACGCCGGCCAAGGATGGCGAGGGCAATCCGACCACGGGCAGCTATTCGAACCGCATTCGCTGGGTGATCCCGGCAGAATGATCTCTTGCGGGTTACCGTTCTTAGGAAGGCAGCCCATCCACCGTTACACTTTTTTCTCTTGAGAGGATTTTCGCATGGTATTTCAACTTCTCGCCGAAGCAGCAGCCAACTCGGCTCCGCAGACCAAGTTCGGTATCGGGGCAGCACTTTTCCCGGAGAACGGTCCGCCTAACTGGATCGGCATCTCGGTGCTTGTGATCCTTTCGATTATGCTGTTCGGTTCGCTGTTCATCCTGTTCACCAAGTACATCGAACAGTCGAACATCATGAAGCAGTACCGCGAAGGTCGTGCCAACTTCTGGCGTGCGCCCTCGCTGCGTGAAGGTGCTGCCAAGCTCGAAAAGAACAGTGCCTGGCGCCAGATCGTCGAAGACGGCCTCGCCGCCGAAGACCAGCACGCCAAGATGGTCAACGAAACCGATGCGCACGAATGGCTGACCGGTTCGCTGGCACGCTCGGAAGCGACGATCAATGCTTCGCTCGCCAAGGGCCTGCCCTGGCTGGCAACCACCGGTGCAACGTCGCCGTTCATCGGCCTGTTCGGGACCGTGGTCGGCATCTACCGCGCTCTGATCGCAATTGGCATCGCCGGTTCGGCCTCGATCGACAAGGTCGCGGGTCCGGTCGGTGAAGCACTGATCATGACCGCGATCGGTCTGCTCGTCGCGGTTCCCGCGGTGCTCGCCTACAACTACCTGCAGGGCCGCAACAAGCGCATCGCCGAACTGCTTTCGGGCTTCTCGACCGATGTGCTGGCCAACATCAACTCGAAGGGTGCCGTCAAGCCCGCCATGGTCGCCGCTCCGGCCGCCAAGCCGGCTGCCGCTGCTCCGGCCGCTGCTGCCAAGCCGTAAGACGCCTTGCCAGGCCCGCTGGTCCGCCCCCGTGGCGTGACCGGCGGGACGGTCAGAACCGGGTCAATCGAAGCCGTCAGTGACGGCGACCCGGAGCAAAAGCTAAGGATAGGATTTTAACCAATGGCAATGTCAGTAGGCGGCGGCGCGGAAGAAAAGCCGATGTCGGACATCAACACCACGCCGCTGGTGGACGTGATGCTGGTGCTTCTGATCATCTTCCTCATCGCGGTTCCGATCGCGATTCAGACGATCGAGAAGCTCAAGATCCCGATCATGGTCAGCCAGGAATCGAAGGACAAGGTGGAAAACCTGCTGGTAACCGTCAGCACCACCGACTCTGCGGGCCGTACGGCCGGCGATCCGGGTTTCGAAGGCGCGCAGACCGGCGGTGAATGCCGCGTCTACTTCAACAATATCACCCCGGTGGATTCGACCGAGTTCCTCGACATGGCGTCGAAGCGCCTCAAATCGATCATCGACCGCGCTGGCGGCATCGATGCGATCAAGGCCA
>JBJTLY010000363.1:0-3850 GCA_046063275.1 Novosphingobium sp.
CCCGCACCAGCCGCCTGTCATGCCAGATCGAACTGAGCGAGGCGCTCGACGGACTGGAGGTGCGGATTCCGGGGGAAAGCCGGGATATGCAGCGGCGGTAACCCTTGGCGATTGGAATCGCGCCCTGCTAGGGCGGCGCCACAATGACCACCGACACGACTACCGAACCCGATCCCTTTGACGCCATTGTCGACGCGCCGTTCGATTCCGCGCTGTCGGAACGCTATCTGGTCTACGCCCTGTCGACGATCACCGCGCGGTCGCTGCCCGACTTGCGCGACGGGCTGAAGCCGGTGCACCGCCGCCTGCTGTGGGCGATGCGGCAGCTGAAGCTCAATCCCACCGACGCGTTCAAGAAGAGTGCGCGCGTGGTCGGCGACGTGATCGGCAAATATCACCCGCACGGCGACCAGTCGGTCTACGATGCGATGGTGCGTTTGGCGCAACCGTTTTCGCTGCGTTACCCCTTGGTCGAGGGGCAGGGTAATTTCGGGAATATCGACGGCGATAACGCCGCGGCCTATCGCTACACCGAAGCCCGCCTGACCAAGACCGCGATCCAGCTGATGGCGGGCCTCGATGAAGGCACGGTCAATTTCATCCCGACCTACAATGGTGAGGAGGAAGAGCCCGAGATCTTCCCCGGCATGTTCCCCAACCTGCTCGCCAACGGATCGAGCGGGATCGCGGTGGGCATGGCGACCAACATCCCCAGCCATAACGTGGCCGAGGTAATCGACGCGGCGCTGTTGCTGATCGACAACCCCACCGCCGAACATGCCGAGCTGATGACGGTGTTCCAGGGACCCGACTTCGCCACTGGCGGGGTGGTGGTCGATAGCCCGGCGGCGATAAGTCACGCCTATGAAACCGGGCGCGGTGCGATCCGGGTGCGGGCGCGGTTCTCGACCGGGCGCACTGCCGACGGCTTGTGGGAAGACAGCGGCATCGAGAAGCTGCCCGGCGGGCAGTGGCAGCTGGTCGTCAGCGAAATCCCCTACCAGCTCGCCAAGGGCAAACTAATCGAGCAAGTCGCGCAGCTGATCGCCGACAAGAAGCTGCCGATCCTCGAAGACATTCGCGACGAGAGCGACGAGGCGATCCGGCTGGTCTTCGTGCCCAAGAGCCGCAACGTCGACCCGGAGCTGCTCAAGCAGAGCCTGTTCAAGCTGACAGATCTCGAGACGCGGTTCGGCCTCAACCTCAACGTGCTTGACGAGACGCGCACCCCGGGTGTGCTCAGCCTTAAGCTGCTGCTGCAGGAATGGATCAAGAGCCAGATCGACATCCTGGTCCGCCGCAGCCAGCACCGGCTCGACAAGATCGCGGCGCGGCTGGAACTGCTCGAAGGCTACATCATCGCCTTCCTCAACCTCGACCGGATCATCGAGATCATCCGCACCGAGGACGAGCCCAAGGTGCTGATGATGGCGGAGTTCGAATTGAACGACCGCCAGGCTGAAGCGATCCTCAACATGCGGTTGCGCTCACTGCGGCGGCTTGAGGAGATGGAGCTGCGCCGCGAGCTCGATACGCTGCGTGCCGAGCAGGACGAGCTGAACAAGCTGCTCGACAGCCCGGCGCGACAGCGCACCCGGATCAAGCGCGACCTCGCGACACTTCGCAAGGACTATGCCGAGGACACCGCACTCGGCCGCCGCCGCACTACGATTGCCGAGGCCGCACCGACGGTTGAATTCAGCATGGACGCGATGATCGAGAAGGCCCCGGTCACGGTGATCCTCTCGGCCAAGGGCTGGGTGCGCGGAGCTTCGGGCCACGAGCCGCTCGACAAGGATTTCAAGTACAAGGACGGTGATGGCTACGGCTTTGCGCTCCACGCGCAGACCACCGACAAGCTGCTGATCGCCTGCGACAACGGTCGGTTCTACACCCTCGGTGCGGACAAGCTGCCGAGCGCGCGTGGGTTCGGTGAGCCGGTGCGGACGATGCTCGATATCGACGCCGAAGCGGCGATCGTCGCGGTCACGGTCTATCGCCCCAAAGCGCAACTGCTGCTTGCCAGCAACCAAGGGCGCGGTTTCGTCGCCGAGGCCGACGAACTGCTCGCCGAAACCCGCAAGGGCCGCGGCGTGATGACCACCAAGCCCGGCGTGAAGCTGGCCGTGGTGCGCGAGGTCCCCGCCGAGCACGATCACGTCGCGGTGGTCGGTGAGAACCGCAAACTGGTGATTTTCTCGCTGTCCGAAATGCCGGTGATGGCCAAAGGCCAGGGCGTAACCCTGCAGCGTTATCGCGACGGCGGGCTGGCGGACGCGATCACGTTGAAGCTGGAGGACGGTCTGAGCTGGACGATGGGCGGCGATACTGGCCGGACGCGCACCGAGAAGGAAGCGATCATGTGGAAGGTCGCGCGCGGAGCGGCGGGAAGGTTGCCGCCGACAGGCTTTCCGCGAGACAATAGGTTCTAGGTAAGCTCACTATCGAGCAACTGGCCGACGCGGGTTGCGTCTGGAAAGCCCTCCGCCACCCACCGCTTCTCCACCGCCTGCAACACCCGGGCCACTTCGGGCCCGGCTTTGACCCCGCGTGCGACGATCTCGCCGCCTTTGAGCGGAAAGGTGGGGATTTCCCAACCTTCGAGCGGGGCGATGCTCTGGCCAGTGAGGAGCAGCCGGTCGAGCGAAGCATCGCGGCCCAGGCGGTAGGCGAGGGCGCGGGCGCTCTGCTCCCCCTCCTCTTCAGGGGAGGGGGTCGTGGGGTGGGGGCTGTCCGTCAGGCGCGGCGCTTGAGCGACAGTCCCCACCCCAACCCCTCCCCTGAAGGGGAGGGGCTTTTGAGTGCGCCCTGCCGCCACGGCAAGCCGCTTTTTCTGGGCGCCGGACAGGCGGAACCTGGCGGCGACTTGCTCGGCCTGTGCGGGATCGGGCGGGAGCAGCGCGGCGAGGCGGCGGATTGCGTCGGGTGCAACCTGCTGTTTCGTCTCCTCGGCAATCAGCGCCGTCAAGGCCGACACATCCGCCTCTGGCAAGACCTGCGCCAGCACCCCAAGCTGGTCCATCCGCGTCACGGTCGGTGCCGGGTCGGGCAGGCCGAGCAGGTTGAGCATCTCCATCCCCACCCGCTCGCGCGATAAGCCCTTGAGCGTTGCGGCGAGCTCTTCGCAGGATTTTTCGGCTTCGCTATCAGCGGGCTGTGAACCAAACCTCGCCTGAAACCGGAAGTACCGCAAAATCCGCAAGTGGTCCTCGCGGATGCGCTCGCAGGCATCGCCGATGAACCGCACCCGCCGGGCGGCGATGTCTTCGAGACCGCCGAAGTAATCGAACACCTCCAGCGTCACCGGATCGGCATAGAGCGCGTTGATCGTGAAATCGCGCCGCGCAGCATCGTCCTGCCAGTCGCTCGCAAAGGCCACGGTGGCGCGGCGACCATCGGTGCTGACGTCATGGCGCAGGGTGGTGATCTCCACGACACCTTCGGGTTGAACCGCCGTGACTGTGCCATGATCGATGCCAGTGGGGATCGCCTGGATCGTATGTGCCTTCAGTCGCCGCATGACTTCGTGCGGGTCCAAGGTTGTGGCGAGGTCGATATCCTTGACCTCGATGCCCAGCAGCGTGTCGCGCACCGCGCCGCCGACATAGCGCACGTTCTCCGCACCCCGGACCTTGACCAGCCGGGCGAGATCGTCGCGCAGGGTCCAGGGAACGGCGGGCAGGGTCTCAGCCATGCCAGCGCAGCCGGCGAGACAGGTTCACGAGAATGCCGGCGGTCACGCCCCAGATATCATGCCCCTGCCAGGCGATGCCCCAGTATGAGTGCATTTCGCCTTCCCATTCGACCTGGCCTTGCTTCTGGTTGGCCGGGTCCATCAGGAAATCCAAAG
>JBJTLY010000364.1:0-12063 GCA_046063275.1 Novosphingobium sp.
ACCGAGGTGGTGTAAGCGAGGCCGCGCAGCGAAAGCACAGCGACTTCGGTGGTGCCGCCGCCGATATCGACCACCATCGATCCGACCGGTTCGGTCACCGGCATGTCGGCGCCGATTGCAGCGGCCATCGGTTCGAGGATCAGGTAGACTTGGCTCGCCCCGGCATTCGACGCCGCATCGCGGATTGCGCGGCGCTCAACCGAGGTTGAGCCCGAGGGCACGCAGATCACGATCTCGGGATAGCGGAACATCGACTTCTTGCCGCCGTGGACCTTGCGGATGAAGTACTTGATCATTTCCTCGGCGACTTCGATGTCCGCGATCACGCCGTCGCGCAGCGGGCGGATGGCTTCGATGTTGTCCGGGGTCTTGCCCATCATCATCTTGGCGTCGTCGCCCACGGCCTTGACCCGCTTCACCCCGTTGATGGTTTCGATCGCCACCACCGACGGTTCGTTGAGCACGATCCCGCGGTCCTGGACGTAGACGAGGGTGTTCGCGGTCCCAAGGTCGATCGCCATGTTCTGGGAGCCGAATTTCAAGAATCGCGAAAGGAACGAAGCCATCAAAAATTCCGTGTGTTTACCAGCGCTTACCACAGCATCTGCGGCAGCGTCAGGCCTGCTTGTTTGCATGGGAGCGGACCCATTAGCGCAAGGGCTTTGGAAAGGCCAAAAAATTGTGTCGTTTCGGCTGATAACAAAGGCCATCCGTCTCGAAATTGTGGTTCGCCGCAGCTAGGGTCCGGCCATGCCAGTCATCCGCCGCCTGCCTGACAGCCTGGTCAACCGCATCGCAGCGGGTGAGGTGGTCGAGCGTCCCGCTTCGGCGCTCAAGGAATTGATCGAAAATGCGCTCGATGCAGGCGCGCGCAATGTGACCGTGCGTCTGAGCGCTGGCGGGCTCGACGGGATCGAAGTGACCGATGACGGCTGCGGGATGCGGCGCGACGAAATTGCGCTGGCGCTCGAACGTCACGCCACCTCCAAGCTGCCCGATGACGCGATCGAACTGGTCAGCACGCTGGGCTTCCGCGGTGAGGCCTTGCCCTCGATCGCCAGCGTTGCGCGGCTGACGATCGAGAGCCGCGTGCCCGGTTCGGACGAGGGCTGGCGCGTTACGCTCGATCACGGCGTACTGGTCGAACAAGGACCGGCCGCGCTCCCGCCCGGCACGCGCATCCGGGTCGAGGACCTGTTCGGCAAGGTCCCGGCGCGGCGCAAGTTCCTGCGCTCGGCGCGCAGCGAATATGCCGCCTGCATCGACGTGGTCCGCCGCCTTGCCATGGCGCGGAGCGAGGTCGGCTTCGTGGTCGAACACGATGGACGGCAGGTGTTGCGGCTGCAGGGCGGGGACAGTTTGCCCAGCCGCGTCGCCCAGATCGTCGCCCGCGAATTGGCCAGCGACGGGGTGCTGATCGATCTCAAGCGCGGCGAGGCGAGCCTGACAGGAGTAGCAGGTCTGCCCACTTTCAATCGCGGCGTGGCCGACCACCAGTACTTGTTCGTCAACGGCCGCCCGGTGAAGGACCGGCTGTTGATCGGCGCGGTGCGCGGGGCCTATGCCGACATGCTCGCGCGCGACCGGCACGCCGTGCTGGCGCTGTTCCTCGACATTCCGCCCGAGGAAGTCGACGTCAATGTTCATCCTGCGAAGACCGAAGTCCGCTTCCGCGACCCGGCCTTTATCCGCGGGTTCATCGTGTCAGGCCTGCGCCATTCGCTCGAGGCCGAAGGCCAGCGCAGCGCGCAGGGACCCGCCGCCCCGGCGATGGGTAATTGGCAAAGCGAGCCGATCACCGAGCCAGCCCCCGCGCTCGCTTCGTTGTTCGCGCGTGAATACGGCTCATCGGGCGTGCGCGAAGCTGCGCCGCTGTGGCGACCTCGCGATGTGGAGCCGCTCGCCCACGCTGCACGCGCTGAAATGGCCGAAGACCTGCCAAGCGCGCAGCACCCGCTCGGTGTCGCGCGCGGGCAGGTGGCGCTGACCTACATCGTGGCCGAGGCCGAGGACGGTTTTGTGATCGTCGACCAGCACGCGGCGCACGAACGCCTCGTGCTCGAACGGCTCAAGGCGGCCGGCGCACAGGGCAAGATGGCGGGAAGCCAGGCGCCACTCATCCCCGAAGTGGTCGAACTCGACGAACCCGATTGTGACCGGCTGGAAGAGGCGGCGGATACTTTCGCCGCGCTGGGCCTGCAGATTGAACGCTTCGGCCCCAATGCGATGCTGGTCCGCGCGGTTCCTGCCTTGCTCGCCAAGGGCAGCCCGCAAGCACTGCTGCGCGACCTTGCCGATGACCTCGCCCAGAACGGCGCCGCGCTGCTGCTCGGCGAACGGCTCGACCTCGTTCTGGCGACGATGGCTTGTCATGGGAGCGTTCGGGCCGGTCGTGCGTTATCGGTGGCAGAGATGAATGCTCTGCTGCGCGAGATGGAAATCACGCCCAGGTCCGGCCAGTGCAACCACGGCCGTCCGACCTGGGTCAAACTGGCGCATGGAGACATCGAGAAGCTGTTCGGGAGAAAGTGATGCGCCTTGGTCTTGCCGTTGCTTTGTTCCTACTGGGCGGCTGCGGGAAGGGCGTTCCAACCGAAGAGCAGAAGCGCCGCGATGCTGCCGACGTCGCCGCGGTCGAGGCGATTCAGAAGATTCCGCCGCCGATCAAGCTGTTACAGCTGCAGCCGATTACTGCGGACGAGATCGCCGCCAAGAATCTCGGCGGGGAAGGCTGCAGCTTCGGCCCTGACAGTGCGCATCCGATCGCGCTAGCACTGGTCGGGCGGGCGATGGTCAAGACAGACGATCAGATCGACCTGTTGCTGTCGGACAGCGGCGGAACCAAGCTCGCCTCGGGCGCGTGGGAGCATTATGTCGGCAAGGAATACACCCTCACGGTGAAGCGCGCCGGGGGGAAGGCCACCGCGAGCGTTGCGGCGAGCACCGAGTTTCCGGGTGAATTGACCGTCCGCGATGCCTGGGACCGGATCATCTATTCCGGGCTGGGCACACTTAACTGCGGCGCCTGAAGAAAGTCGGCTGTTCATTGCCTTCCCCGTTCGTCCTGAGCGAAGTCGAAGGACCCGTCGAGCGCAGCCGAGACGGCCAGCCTTTGGTGTCTCGCTATCGTTGCAGGTTCTCGGCTTCGCTCGAACCAACCCTTCGACTTCGCTCAGGGCGAACGGTGACGGTTGGCTTGATTAGCTTGGCCTGCGGCGCCTGATCAGACCGATCGACTTCATCGTCGCCACCAGCACATCGTCCTGGTTGAACACCTTCACCTCGGAGCGGAAGCTGCCCATTTCGGGGCGCGAGCGGCTGGGGGTTTTGTCGATCAGAGTGGTCTCCACCCGCAGCGTGTCGCCCGGATAGACCGGGCGCAGCCAGCGCAGTTCGTCGAGGCCCGGCGAACCCAGCCCCGCCTGTTTGCGCTCGGTGATATTGTCCACCATCATCCGCATGACCATCGCGCAGGTGTGCCAGCCGCTCGCCGAGATGCGGCCGAAATGGGTTTGCGCAGCGGCATCGTCGGACAGGTGGAACGGTTGCGGATCGTACTTCGCGGCGAATTCGATCACTTCTTCGCGGGTGACCTCGTAGCGCCCGAACGAAGCCTTCGCTCCAGGTTCGAGGTCCTCGAAATACATCAGATCGTCGCTCATCTCAGTGCCCCAGGCTGACCCGCATGAACAGCGTGTAGCCGATCGGGTTGTTTCCGTAAGCGGGATCGAGCGCCGCCGGCTTGGCGTAGGCGCTGAGCGATCCGCCGAACGCGAAATCGAACGGACCGATGGGCACGTGCCGCGCATACCCCGCCTGGAACTTGGTCACCCGGAACGGCTGATCATGCAGCGGGCTGAGCGGATCGGGGAACAGCTCGTCATTGTTCACATTCTCGATCCGGCCGAACAGGCTGTTCTTGTGATCGATGTTCCAGTTGGTCTCACCCAGCCACGCGGTCAGCGTATCGCCCGGTACACGCTTCTTCGCCGAAAAGCCCGCCATCGCCGAGAACCCACCTTTGCCGTAGTGCGCCGAGGCGGTGAAGCGGTGCTCTTCCTCGCCGGGGTGGTTGGCTTCTGGCTGCTTGAGCTGACCATAGCTCGCCTGGATCGACCAGTTCGGCGTCGGGTTCACCGTGGCGCGCACCGACCAGCTATCGAGCTTGGGCGTCTCGATATTCCAGCGCCGCTCGTCAGGCTCCTGTCCACGGAAGGCGCTGGCCTCGATCTGGAACTTTGGCGCAAAATAGCCCGCCGTAACGACGCCGTAGGTAATGTGGGTTGAATCGAACCAGTGGTGCGTGATCGGCGGTTCGGGATTGTTGCTGGCCGAGGCGCGGTGCATGAACGCGCTTGGCCCCAGCGCCGGTTCGCCGACAGGGCCGCCGTAGAGATAGACGGTGCCCGGCCCAGCATTCACATCGACCCGAGCGGCCAATTCCATGAACAGGTCATGCGGGTGCTGCCGATCGACCAACGGCACCCCGCGTGAGGTCTCGCCGGTAGCAAACAGGTTGGGATAGCCGCTCGAATCCATCGCCGGTTCAAGGCTGAACATCGACCTGAGCTGGACGCGGCCCCAGCCGGTGTCCTTCTCGCCCGTCACCATCGCCATCGAGGTGACGTAAGTTTTGCCGTCCCCGCGCGGTCCGGAGACATCGGTGTACTGCAGCGAGGCGGTACCGTGGAGCATCACCATCCAGTCGCCCGCCATGATGTGCTTGCCGTGCATGGTTTCGACGCCGGGCAGGCGCGAGGTGCCGGAGCCTTCGGAGTACTTTCTCGGAAGAGGATCGCAAACCATGAGATCGCACATATCGTTGGTGTTCATGCCCTCCATCCCTGCCATGTCGTGGCCGGAAGGATCCATACCTGCCATCGGGGCGGGGGTTGGCGGGGGAACTGGTGCCGGAGCTGGGGTCGGAACCGGAGCCGGAGCAGGCATCGGCATATCCATCCCCGGCATCGACTGCGCCGCGGCGGGGGTGGCGGCGGTCAGGCCGATCAGGGCCAGAGGGGCCAAGTGTTGCGCGAAAGGCATGTCCTGCAGATAGGGCGCGCTGCGGCCTTATCCAACCGCAAAAACTCAATCCGGCCTTGACCTTATCGATTGTCACAGTGTTACTGTACCGATCAGTCATAGGGGGCCTGGATGAAGAACAAATATGTATTCGCGGCCGCCGCCGCAGTCATGGCAATCGCCACTCCAATTGCCCTCAGCGCTCAGGCACCCGCCGCGCCGCAGCAGATTGACGTTGGCGCAGTCCTGAAAAGCCTCAAGCCGCAGCACGGGCACATCGCCTTGCCCGCCGCCAAGGCCTCGCTCGATCTTGGCAACCAGTATGATTTCTACGGCCCCGAAGATGCCCGCAAGATCCTGGTCGATCTGTGGGGCAACCCGCCCGATGGGGTCAGCAATGTGCTGGGGATGGTGATGAAGGCCGGAGCATCGCCCGCGAAGGACAATTGGGGCGCGGTGGTGACATATGAAGCCAGCGGCTACGTCAGCGACGACGATGCCAACACCACCGACTATGCTGCAGTGCTCAAGCAGATGCAGGACGGCGAGACGGAGGAGAACGATCAGCGCAAATCCGCGGGCTATCCCACGATCCACGTCGCCGGTTGGGCGGAAAACCCGACTTACGACAAGGCCAGCCACTCGATGGTCTGGGCGCGCGACATCAAGTTCAGTGATGGAACGGTGGATTCGCTCAACTACGACGTCCGCTCGCTGGGCCGGGCCGGTGTGCTCAGCCTGAACCTGGTTTCAACGATGCCGCATCTGGCTGACGTTAAGACGGCGGCGCATGAGTTTGCCGGACACGCCGGCTTCGATGCGGGCGCGCGCTACGCCGATTTCAATCCCGACCTCGACAAGAAGGCCGAATACGGCGTCGGCGGGCTGGTAGCGGCGGGGGCAGGGCTGGTCATCGCCAAGAAGCTTGGGTTGCTGGCGATCTTCGGCAAGTTCTTCATCAGCTTTCTGAAGCCGATCCTGGTCGGCATCGCGGCGATGTTCGCCGCGTTCAAGAACCGGATCATGGGCCTGTTCGGCCGCAAGACTGATGAGTTGGAGGGGTAGCGAGCCAGGGAATTCCGGCTGGTGACGCGCGCGCAATACTGTTAACCACAGACCGTCGCAGAATTGGTCTTTTGTATTCGTCGCAGAGGGAATTCGTCATGACAATATTCAGACTTCGCGGGATCGTAGCAATCACATCCTTGGTGGCTGGCAGCCTGATCGGCTCGGCCACGGCTTCTGCCCAAGCTACGCGCACCTGGATTTCCGGGGTGGGCGACGATGCAAACCCGTGCAGCCGCACCGCGCCGTGCAAGACCTTTGCCGGTGCCATCCCCAAGACGGCGGCACAGGGCGAGATCAACTGCATCGATCCGGGCGGGTTCGGCTCGGTGACAATCACCAAGGCGATCACGCTGAGCTGCGAAGGGGTGACTGCTGGCGTATTGGTCGCGGCGACCAACGGCATAAACGTCAACGTAGCGGCTGGCGATGTGGTGCGGATTCGCGGGCTCGACATCGAAGGGCTTGGAACGGCCGCGGGCGGCAGTCTCAGTGGAATCAATTTCGTTGGGGGCGGCACGCTTTATGTCAGCAACACCAGGATCGACGGCTTCGGTGTTGGCTCAGGCGCGGGCTATGGCATTTCGTTTACGCCCAGTAGCAATGCAACATTGGTGGTCGATAATGTTGAACTGACCCACAACGGTGGAGTGTCGAATCCGGATGAAAGCGGCGGCGTGCTGGTGCAACCGCCCGCTGGGATTACCGCAACGGCGAGCATAACTAATTCTGTCGTCGCCAATGGGACGAACGCAGGTGTGCGGGTGGAAACCCTCGCCGCCGGTGCGGTCGCCAATGTCGCGATCTCGAATACCGTGCTGACCAATGACAGCACCGGGCTATTGGCGCATGCCGACCCCGGCCTCGGAACAGTCTCGGTGCTCGCCGACAATCTCACGGTCAGCCAGAATTCGGCAACCGGTGTGCGTGGCATCGGCACCGGAGCGACAATTCGCATCGGCAACAGCGCGATCACCGGCAATGGAATCGGAACGAAGAGCGCATCCGGCGCCACCGTGTCGAGCTATGGCAACAACAAGCTCAACGGCAACACCAGCGATGGCGCCTTCTCGGGGACTATTCCGCAGCAATAGGGCGGACGATTGACGTCAAGGCCGCCGACTCTTTCACCCGTTCGTTTCGGGGTCAGAGTCGGCAGCATTGGCGCAGCCCTAGACGTTGAACTTGAAGTGCATGACGTCGCCGTCCTGCACGACGTATTCTTTGCCCTCTTGCCGCAACCGACCGGCATCCTTGGCGCCGTTTTCGCCGCCGAGGCTGACGAAGTCGTCGTAGGCGATAGTTTCGGCGCGGATGAAGCCGCGCTGCATGTCGGAGTGGATTTCGCCCGCAGCGTCCGGCGCCTTGGCCCCGGCGTGGACGGTCCAGGCGCGGGCTTCCTTGGGGCCGACGGTGAAGAAGGTCAGCAGGTGAAGCAGATCGTAACCCGAGCGGATGATCCGGGCGAGGCCGGTTTCGTGGAGGCCCATCTCCTCAAGGAACACCATCCGCTCGTCCATCTCCATGCCGACCAGTTCGCTCTCGATCGCGGCGGACACGATCACCGCATTCGCGCCCTCGGCCTTGGCCTTGGCGAAGACCTTTTCAGAGAACGCGTTGCCCGACGCGGCGCTGTCTTCCTCGACGTTGCAGACGTAGAGCACCGGCTTGGCGGTGAGCAGCTGGGCGGAGTTGAAGACCTGCAGTTCTTCGGGATCGCTCGGCCGGGCGAGCCGCGCGGGTTTGCCTTCGCGCAGCAGTTCGAGCGCGAGGAGCAGCACGCCAGCGAGCAGCTTGGCATCCTTGTCGCCCTGCGCGGCCTTCTTCTGCGCGGCGGGGACGCGTTTTTCGAGGCTCTCGAGATCGGACAGCATCAGTTCGGTCTCGACCGTTTCGGCGTCACTCACGGGGTCGATCTTGTTGTCGACGTGCTGGATATCGTCGTTCACGAAGCAGCGCAGCACGTGGACGATCGCGTCGACCTCGCGGATGTTGCCGAGGAACTGGTTGCCGAGGCCTTCGCCCTTGGAGGCACCGCGCACCAGGCCGGCGATATCGACGAAGCCGAGCTGGGTCGGGATGATCTTCTGGCTGCCGGCGATCCGGGCGAGCTCGTCGAGCCGCGGGTCGGGCACGCCGACCTGGCCGACGTTGGGCTCGATCGTGCAGAACGGATAGTTCGCCGCCTGCGCCGCCTGCGTCTCGGTCAGCGCGTTGAACAGGGTGGACTTGCCAACATTCGGCAGTCCGACGATACCGCATTTGAAACCCATTATTGACTCCGCTGAGACGTGCGCGCCTCTTATGGACAAGCGGCGACAATTGCTAGGCGGGAGTCCGGACGATGGGCGTATTGGGAATCGGCGGGGTATTCTTCCGGGCAAAAGACCCCGATGCGCTCAACGCATGGTACCGCACACACCTCCAAGTCGGGGCAGGGTGCAACGCCGATGCCACCGGGCCGGTGGATGAATGGAGCTGGACCACACTGGGCGGGCCGACGGTGTTCGCGCCGTTCAAGGCCGACACCGACTATTTCCCGGCCGACAAGCAGTTCATGCTCAACCTGCGGGTGAGCGGGATCGACGCCTTGCTCGCGAGCCTGCGTGCCTCCGGCATCGAGGTCGAGACCAAGCCCGAGTGGAACGATCCACAGATCGGCAAATTCGCGCGGATCCACGATCCCGAGGGCAATCCCATCGAATTGTGGGAGCCGCCTGCCTGACGGTCGGGGGCGTCACTCAGGTATTTGGCTGAGAAACACCTCGGCTTGTGTGGGTCGGCTGAATTGCAAGACTTTGCCCTTGAAACCTGCGAGCGCACTGGCGTTTCGCTGGGCCCAGTTACGGCGAAACGTCAGCACGTAGTGGATGAACTCCAGATCGAACCGTTCGGGGCAACCTTCGGTCATGTCCGGACGGGTGTGGCCGCGGTGTTTTCGCCAGCGCTTGACTACGCGCCCCAGGCAAAGCGCGGTCGGGTAATCGAGCCAGATCACGGTGTCCGCTCGTTCGAGCCGCATCGGCAGGCTTGATCCGTAGTTACCGTCGATGATCCAGCGCTCGCCCGCCAGCACACCGGCGAGCTCGGCGCGGCCCTCATCGCGGTCACGTTCTATCCAACCAGGGAGCCAGTGCATCTGGTCAAGGTGGAACAGCGGTAGACCGGTGCGGTCTGCCAGTTTGTGTGCCAAGGTGGATTTTCCCGCGCCGGGCGAGCCGATGACGAGTACGCGCTGCATCGCTGCTACTCCGCCAACCGCAGCGCCACATCGTTCATGAACCGAACGTCATCGCCCTTGGCGAGCCAGTCCGCTTCGGCAGAGATCGCACCGAGCATGTCGGCCAGCGGGTCCATCTCGGCCTTGGCGTAATTGCCCAGCACATAGCCGCTGACCCGGTCCTTGTGCCCGGGGTGGCCGATGCCGATGCGCACCCGGCGGAAGTCAGGCCCGAGGTGCTGGTCGATGGAGCGTAGCCCGTTGTGGCCGGCCAGTCCGCCGCCAGTGCGCACCTTCACCTTGAACGGGGCGAGGTCGAGCTCGTCATGGAACACGGTCAGCGCGTCGGTGCCGAGTTTGTAGAAGCGCAGCGCCTCGCTCACCGCGCGACCGCTTTCGTTCATGAAGGTGGCGGGCTTGAGCAGCAGGACTTTCGCGCCGCCGATCCGGCCTTCCTGGAGCCAGCCTGAAAACTTCTTCTGCACCGCGCCGAAGCCGTGCACCTCGGCAATGGTATCAGCCGCCATGAAGCCGACATTGTGCCGGTGCAGCGCATATTGCGCGCCCGGATTACCTAGGCCGACCCAGAGTTGCATGATTACGCCCGTGCAGTTTCGCGCACGAGGGTGCTACTTGCCAGAGAGCGGCGAGATGAACGCCGCTCGCTCGCTTTTGGCGCGTCCGGTGCATTGCGCTATCTGCTGAGCCACACCGTCTTGTGGAAGCTGAGCCAGCCCGGCGATCTCGGCGTCAAACCGGGCTTTCGAGATAATGGTGCCCTTGGACAGGGTCAGGCGGCCGATGAAATAGGACGCCGCTTCGTAAGCCTCTAATGAAACGCCCTGCGCGTTTTCGCGCGCCGTCGCATCGGTTGCCTTGCGAGCCGAGTCCTCTGCAGCTCCCGCCATGTACAGTGTCCGCACCATGCAGGCGAAATCATCGAGCTTGGGCTCAGCTGCTGGCGCGCTCGCAGCAAATGCCGGTGAAGCAAGCGCGATCGCTGCTGCGGCGCCAAGTGCAATGATCTTCATCGGTAGCCCCTGAATGAAAAGCCGGACCGCGTTGCCACGGCCCGGCTGAACATCGACTGACAGGACCGAACGGTCAACCACAGGCTGACCGCGGGAGGATTATTCCTCGCCGCCAGCTTCGGTCTTGGCGTTGTCGCCCTCTTCGCTGCGCAGGCCCGAAGGTGCAACGATGGTGGCGATGGTGAAGTCGCGATCGGTGATCGCCGAGGTCGAACCTTTGGGCAGGGCCACGTGGCTGATGTGGATCGAATCGCCGATATCGAGCCCGGTGACATCGATCTGGATGTCTTCGGGGATCTTGTCGGCTTCGCAGATCAGCTCAAGCTCATGGCGAACCATGTTGAGCACGCCGCCGCGCTTGAGGCCCGGGGAGGCGTCTTCGTTGATGAACAGGACCGGCACGTTGACGTGAACGGTCGAATCCTTCGACAGGCGGAGGAAGTCGGCGTGGAGCGGACGGTCGCTGACCGGGTGGAAAGCAACGTCCTTGGGCAGCGTACGCAGCTTCTTGCCGCCCACTTCGATCTCGACGATCGAGTTGAGGAAGTGGCCGGTGCCGAGCTGCTTGACGAGCAGCTTTTCCTCGACGTGGATTGCAAGGGGTTCTTCTTTACCGCCGTATACAACGGCAGGAACGCGGCCTTCACGACGCAGTGCACGGGAGGCTCCCTTGCCAGCCCGTTCACGCGTCTCGGCCGGCAGGTTCAGCGTATCGCTCATGGTACTTGCCTTTCAAAACTCTGGATTGATCCAACTCCGCCGTCTCGCCTCCAGGGATGACCTAAGACGGGGAAGCGCGCGCCGTTAGCGGCAATACGGCGCAAATGCAAGCTACTGGAGGCGGGTGACCTTGTAGCCGCGCTGGGCGAGTAGCACGGGCAGGCCGTCCTTGCCCGCCATATGCGCGAGCCCGACCGCGACGAACGGATGCGCGCCGCTGCCCAGTTCGCCGACGAGCCGCCGGGTCCAGGCGAGATTGCGCCGCACCAGCAAAGCATCGCGCAGTTCGGGATTTCCGGCGAATTCACCCTCGGTCTCGGCCTCCACCACCGCGAGATCGCCGTGCGCCCAGGCCTGTTCGAGCTTGCGCATGCTCGCCTGCTCATCGGCATCGCCGGTCAGCATTGCGGCGAGCAGCGAGCGCTGGGCGGGTTCGGACAGGCGGTCGAAGATCGCGAGCTGCGCTGCGGCGCCTTCGAACTCCTCGACCGGCTTCTTGCTTGCCGCGATCAGCTGGCGGTCGATCCCGTTGCGCACGTCCGACGATGCCGCCGCCATCGCGGCGTTCTGCAGCAGCAGCGCGGCGGCCCAGGTTTCGTACTTGTCGAGGTCGCCCGGCGCAAACTTGTCGTCGCGCAGTTCCTCGGCAAGCTTGCCGCGCAGTTCCGGCGCAACGCGGTCGGCCAGCGGAGGCAGCCCGGGGCTCATGTTGAGTGCCGCAAAAGCGCGCGCGGTTTCGGCGTCGTCGTCGATCTTCGCGACCTCGACCAGCAGGCGGTCGGACTGCTCGAGCGCGGCGTCGACCTTCGGCGAGCGCCAGTCGACCCGCGCTGGCAGCGCGTGGATCGTGCCGAACAGCCAGGCCTTCTGCCCGTTCGGACCTTCGACCAGCCACAGTGCGGGGCGTACCTCGGCAGGCTTGGCGCAGCTCGTCAGGATCAGCGCGAGCAGGGCCGCCAGCAGCCCGCCGCGCTTACTGAACACGCGCCGCCCGGATGCCGTGCT
>JBJTLY010000365.1:0-9167 GCA_046063275.1 Novosphingobium sp.
ACGAACGGAGCGACCGCGCCGACCGTGGCGAGAAAGTTCAGCCGCTCGGCCAACCGCTCGGCCTCCTGCGCGATTGCGCTGTCCATCGCGCTTGCGAGCCGCTGGCGGGTGCCGTCCTTGTCGAAGCCCTTGCCCGCGGTCGAACGCCGCCATTCGGCCAAGCCCGCCGCAGCGACACGGGCAACCGGGACGTCGCCCTTGCCGCGCTCGGCCTGGAACGCGTCGATGTCCGAAGCCTTCCAGAATTCGCGCTCATAGACGTCGCAGCGCTTGCGGATCCCGGCGTAGCGCAGGCTGAACGAGACCACGATCGTCCAGACACAGACCGAGGCGAGGATCAGCCCGGCCATGACCACCTGCACCACGATGTCGGCATCGAGGAACAGCTTGACCGGGTTGAGGTGCGCCGGTGCGGCGGCGGCATCGGCGAGCAGGGGCAGGATCGTCATGGGGTTCCTTCGGGAATGATCGTGGCAAAGGCCGCGCGCCACTCGGAAGGCATGCGGGCGGGGCGGCCATCGGGGGCGACGAAGCCGACGCGCAGGTGCGCTTCGGCGAGCATTTTGCCATGTTCGAGTGCGGCGGTCTGATGCATCCGGCACGAAGCGGCGCGCAAGTCAGTGCAGCGGGTCTCGATTTGCACGGCGTCGTCAAGCCGCGCCGGACTGAGATAGCGAATGTGGAGGTCGGCCACCGCGAAGGCGCCGGTCCCCGCCTCGTTGACCGCGCGCTGGTCGATCCCCAAGAGCCGCACGAAGTCAGACCGCGCTCGTTCGAACCAGCGCAGGTAGTTGGCGTGATAGACCACCCCCGACAGATCGGTGTCCTCGAAGTAGGCGCGCACCGTGAAGCGGTGCACCGGGCCTTCGATCAGGCCTGAAGGCGGGGACGGGAATGACGTCATGACGCCGGACCCTTAGCAAGCCCGCGAGTCGCGCGGCAAGCTCTTACGGACTTACCGTGCCAGCATCGGGCCCAATGGGCGCCCACCGAACAGGTGGACGTGAAGGTGCGGCACCTCCTGATGCCCGTTCATCCCGACATTGGCGAGCAGCCGGTAGCCCGGCGCAACCAGATCGAGATCACGCGCCACTATTCCCACCGCACGGACGAACCCGGCGATCTCGGCCTCACTCGCCGTGGCAGAGAAGTCATCCCAGCTGACGTAAGGCCCTTTGGGGATCACCAGCACATGGATCGGCGCCTGCGGGTTGATGTCGTGGAAAGCGAGCGCCCATTCGTCCTCATAGACCGTGCGGTTCGGGATCTCGCCGCGCAGGATCTTCGCGAAGACGTTCTGGTCGTCGTATGGCTGGGTTGCGTCAATCGGCATCAGCGCCCGGCCTTTTCGGCGATCCCGCTGGTACCTTCGCGGCGTTCCAGCTCGGCCAGCACTTCGTCCAGCGGCACGCCCTTGGCGTCGAGCAGGACGAGCAGGTGGAACAGCACGTCGGCGGCCTCTCCCACCAGTTCCTCGCGGCTGCCTGATAGCGCAGCGACGACAGTCTCGATCGCCTCCTCACCGAGCTTGCGCGCGATCACCGGTACGCCGCGTTGGTTGAGCTTGGCGACCCAGCTCGTCTCCGGATCGGCAGAGCGGCGCGCGGCGATGGTCGCGGCGAGGCGGGAAAGGGTGTCCATGGCCAACGGCATGCTGCGCGCAGCCGTGCCGGTCAAGTCAGTCTTTGGGGGGCTTCTTGGCCGCACGGCGACCGATGATCAGCCCAGCGAGGCCCATGGCGAGCAAGGTGATGTCGGTCGGCTCGGGGATCGGGGTGCTCCCGCCGGCCCAGGCGGGGGTCGCTGCGGCGAGCAGCGCACCTATCGCGATTGCCAGATTGCGTGCCGTCCTGCCCATGGCGGCCCCTTGCACCGGCGAGCGAGGTGCCTGCAACCGAGTCGGCGGCAACGTCCCGCGATGGGACGTCACATTTCAGTAACTTAACTGCGGGCTGGGAGCCCGGCCGCCCGCAGCGCCGCATGCGCCTCGGCGATGGTGTGGGTGCCGAAGTGGAAGATCGAGGCGGCGAGCACCGCGCTGGCGTGGCCCTTGTTCACCCCTTCGACCAGGTGTTCCAGCGTGCCGGCCCCGCCCGAGGCGACCACCGGAATTGAAACCGCATCGGCGATGGTTCGGGTCAGTTCGAGATCGTACCCGGCCTGCGTCCCGTCGCCATCCATCGAGGTGACCAGCAGCTCGCCCGCGCCGAGCTTGGCCAGCCGCACCGCGTGTTCGACCGCGTCGATCCCGGTCGCCTTGCGCCCGCCGTGCGTGAAGATTTCCCACCCCGAACCGGTCTTGCGGGCATCAACCGAGGCAACCACGCACTGGCTGCCCATCTTCTGTGCGATATCGCCGACCAATTCGGGCCGGGCGACGGCGGCAGAATTGACCGCAACCTTGTCCGCCCCGGCGAGCAGCAGCGCCCGCGCATCCTCGACCGAACGCACCCCGCCTCCGACGGTCAGCGGCATGAAGCACACTTCCGCGGTGCGCCGCACCACCTCGAGCAAGGTCCCGCGCCCTTCGTGGCTGGCGCTGATATCGAGGAAGCACAGCTCGTCCGCCCCCGCCGCATCATAGGCCTTCGCGGCATCGACCGGATCGCCCGCGTCCCTGAGATGGACGAACTGGACGCCCTTGACCACGCGCCCATCGCGCACGTCGAGACATGGGATGACGCGGATGCGGACGGTCATGGGCGGTTCTTCTGATCGCTAGCCCAAGTGTCGATATCGCGCATCGCAAACAGAGCATGAACAATGACTGCGATGATGACGACAACAAATGCAATCTTGACTCCCGTTGGCACTGGATCATCCACTGGCGATAACTCCAGCAGCAAGAATGCGCTGGCCACGGTCCCCACAATCGTCAGCCACCGACCCTTTCGTAAACTCGCGCGATATTCTGACTTAATGAGTCCCGGCCAAAGTCTGGTCATCAAACAGAAGTCGTAGGTGGCTCCCATCAAGATCGCGCCTGCCAGTTTCACGAAGTGGATCGCAATGGCACTAAGCATCACGCCCGCTCCGCCATCGCGATCGCCGCCGCCAGATCGAGCCGACCATCGTACAGCGCCCGCCCGGTAATCACGCCCTCGATCCCCTCATGCGCGTGGATCGAGAGCATGTGGATATCGTCCAGCCCCTTGACCCCGCCCGAAGCGATCACCGGTAGATCGACCCGCCGCGCCAGAGCAAGCGTCGCGTCGATGTTGCAGCCCTTGAGCATGCCGTCGCGGCCGATGTCGGTGAACAGCAGGCTCGCCACCCCGGCATCCTCGAACCGCCGCGCCATGTCGACCACCGGCACATCGCTGAGTTCGGCCCAGCCTTCGGTCGCGACCATGCCGTCCCTGGCATCGACCGCGACCACGATCCCGCCCGGCCACTCGCGCGCCATGTCCTTGACGAACTGAGGGTCCTTGAGTGCGGCGGTGCCCATCACCACGCGGCTGACCCCGACGTTGAACCAGCCTTCGACCGCGCGCGCATCGCGGATCCCCCCGCCCAATTGGATGTGCCCGGGGAATACCTCGATGATCGCGTCCACAGCGTCACGGTTTTCCGCCTTGCCGGCGAACGAGCCGTCGAGATCGACCACGTGGAGGAACTGCGATCCGGCTTCCGCAAATAGCATCGCATGCGCTGCCGGATCATCGCAGTAAACCGTGGCGCGGGCCATATCGCCTTCGGCGAGGCGGACAACCTGGCCGCCCTTGAGGTCGATGGCGGGGAAGACGATCATGATACCTCCCCGGCACGGGGAGGGGGACCACCGAAGGTGGTGGAGGGGTACGCGCGGTGATCACAGAGTAGAGAGGTCAGGACCACTTGCCTGTACCCCTCCACCATCCTGCGGATGGTCCCCCTCCCCGTTCCGGGGAGGATTTTCACGGCCGCCATTCGAGGAACCTCCCTAGCAACGCCAAGCCATAGCCCTGGCTCTTCTCAGGATGGAACTGCACCCCGACAATCGTATCCTTCACCACCGCCGCGACCAGTCCACCGCCATGGTCGGTCATCGCCGCGATGTGCTGCGGGTCGGTGGGGACGAAGTGGTACGAGTGGAGGAAATAGGCCTCCCCCGCCTCGACCAGCGCCGAATGCAGCGTGAGTTCGACATCGTTCCAGCCCATGTGCGGGATCTTGATCGCGGGGTCGGTACGCTCGATCAGCCGCACCTCGCCGCCGATCCAGCCGAGGCCCGGGGTTCCGCCATGCTCCACCCCGGTATCGGCGAGAAGCTGCATCCCGACGCAAATCCCGAGGAACGGCGCCGCGCCGACGCGCACCCGTTCGCTCAGCGCCTCTTCCATTCCCGCAATCGCGCGCAGCCCCTCGGCGCAGGCTTTGAAGCTGCCAACTCCGGGAAGGACGATGCGATCGGCGGCGCGCACTACCATCGGGTCCGATGTGACTTTCACACCATCGGCTCCCGCTGCCTTCAGCGCGTTGGCTACCGAGTGAAGATTGCCCGCGCCGTAATCGACGAGTGCAATGACCTCAGCCACCAAGCTGGCCCTTGGTGCTGGGGATCGCCCCGCCCTTGCGCGGGTCCAGCTCGACCGCTTGCCGCATCGCCCGGGCAAAGCCCTTGAAAATGCCTTCGCAGATGTGGTGGTTGTTGGTGCCGTAAAGCTGTTCGATATGCAGCGTGATGCCCACCGCCTGGGCGATCGAATGGAACCAGTGCTCGACCAGCTCGGTGTCGAACTCGCCCAGCTTTTCTTGCGTGAACTTGACCTTCCAAACGAGGTAGGGCCGCCCCGAGATGTCAAGCGCGACCCGGCTCAGCGCCTCGTCCATCGCCGAATGCGCCTCGCCGTACCGCCCGATCCCGCCCTTGTCGCCGAGTGCCTCGGCAATCGCCTGGCCGATCGCGATCGCCGAGTCTTCGGTGGTGTGGTGCTGGTCGACGTGGAGGTCGCCCTTGATCCGGCAGGTCACGTCGATCAGCGAGTGGCGGCTGAACTGCTCGATCATATGGTCGAGGAAGCCGATCCCGGTCGAAACGTCATAGGAACCGGTGCCGTCGAGATCGACCTCGACCGCAATATCGGTTTCGTGAGTCGTGCGCGCTACGCGGGCCTTTCGCATGGGGGCCGCGTATAGAGGCGAAAGTGCGCTGCGCAAGCGCTTTGCCCTTGACCATGACCGCCCGTGTCGCCACTTCTCGCGCCATGAGCGATGGTGCCCCAGACAGTCTGATTCCCTACGACGAAATCGTGCAGGAGGCGCTGCGTGCGGTGGTCGGCCGGGTGCTGGGCGAGATCCAGAGCAACGGCAGCCAGCTGCCCGGCGCACACCATTTCTACATCACCTTCAAGACCGGGGCCCCCGGCGTCGATATTCCCACGCATTTGCGCGAGCGCTTCCCTGACGAGATGACCATTGTCCTGCAGAACAAGTTCTGGGACCTTGATGTCACCGATGCGGGTTTTTCAGTAGGGCTATCGTTCAATCAGATGCCATCGAAGCTGGAGGTGCCGTTTTCGGCGATCACCGCCTTTGTCGATCCGGCGGTTGATTTCGGGCTGCAGTTCCAGGCGGTTGACGCTGACGATGAAGTGGCGGCGCATGAGCCGGCCGAGAACGACGCGCCGGAACCCGATGATGGCGCGGACGTTTCACCCGGTGATGGCAACAACGTGGTCACGGTGGACTTCGGCCGCAAGAAATAGCCGGCAGCCCCGGCGGAACAGGATCGCCATGGCCTTGAAACCCCGCAAGAATGCCAAGCGCGCCGCCAAGGCGGTGAGCGAGACCGCTGAAGGCCTCAGCCCCAACCCCGCCACCAACCTGCTGATCGCCGACCTGGCGCTGCGCGGCGGCGGGCAGCTTCTGCGCCACGCGATCGAGCGCACGGTGCTCGGCGCCAAGTACACCCCTGACAAGGCGAAGAAGATCGTCAAGGGACGGAGCATGGTCCAGACCTTGATTGGCACCGCCGCGGCGCGGCTTGCGACGCGGTCGGTCCCCGGGGCGATTGTGGTCGGCGGCGGGCTCCTTGCCAAGGCGCTTTATGATCGCCGCCAGGGCAAGCGCGCGGCCAAGGCCAGCGGCACGCGCGCGATCGAGGCGCAGGCGAAACGCGGGGACGAAGAGTCGTCCGACACTTGATCGCCGCGCCGGTCTGCGCGATTGGAGCGCATGGCTACCCCTGACACGCTTCAACGCCGCGGGCTGATGTTCATTTTGTCCTCGCCCTCGGGCGCGGGCAAGACCACGATCAGTCACAAGCTGCTGGCCGGTGATGACGAAATCAGCCTGTCGATCTCGGCCACCACCCGGCCGATGCGGCCCGGCGAGATCGACGGCAAGGACTACCACTTCGTCAGCCACCAGGAATTCGACCGCATGGTGGCGAATGACGAATTCTACGAATGGGCGCAGGTTTTCGGGCACTGCTATGGCACCCCCAAGGCGCACATCCGTCAGGGTCTCAAGGAAGGCCGCGATTATCTGTTCGATATCGACTGGCAGGGCACCCAGCAGCTTTACCAGAAGGACCAGCAGGACGTGGTCCGCGTTTTCCTTTTGCCGCCGAGCATCGAGGCGCTGCAGCAGCGGCTGACCGGGCGCGGGACCGACAGCGCCGATGTGATCGCCGATCGGATGGAACGCGCCCGCGCCGAAATCAGCCACTGGGACGGCTATGATTACGTGGTGGTCAACGACGACATCGAGACCTGCTACACCAAGGTCCGCGAAATCCTTCAAGCCGAACGGATGAAGCGCGCGCGCCAGACCGGGCTGATCGGGTTCGTGCGGGAATTGATGCGTTAGGGCAGTCCGGCGCGGCCCACTTCGACTTCGGCGACCAGCACCTTGCCAAGCGGGGCCTTTGCGGCTTCCCCAGCGTCGCTGCTTTGTGCAACTACCATGAACAGGTGCCGCCCCTCTGGCCCGCCGAGCATGCAGGCGTAGCAATTGAGCCCAAGCGTTTCGATCACTTGCAGCACCTCGCCGCCCGGGGCGATCAGTGCGCATTCCGGCGCGAGCGGGTTGGCGATCCACACCGCGCCGCTGGCATCGAGGCAGATCCCATCGGGCACGCGCGGCCAGGTCGGGGCATATTCGCGGCGGTTGGACAGCGTGCCATCCGGTCCGATATCGAACAGGCTGAGCGTGCCACCGAGCGTTTCGGCAACCACCATGGTCAGACCGTCGGGCTTGATCACCATGCCGTTGGGGAAGCTGAAGCGCTCACCCGGTGCGGCATCGCTGACCGAGCCATCGGTCTGGACCAGCGCGAGGCAGGTCTTCGGGTGATCGGCGATCACGCTCTGCGCCCCACGCGCGTGGATCTCGGCGTCGAGATCGAAGCCGAAGTTGCCCACGTAAGCGCGGCCTTGGGCATCGACGACCATGTCGTTGCACAAATGCGCCGAGTAATCCTTCAGGTCTGCGTGGCGTTCGAACCGGCCATCTGGCCAGCGCCGCCACAGCTCGCGCAGCTCCATCCGCACGACGAGCAGCGAGCCGTCGGGCATCCAGCCGAGGCCGGACGACTGTCCTTCGAATTCGAGTTCGGTCCTGAGATCGCCATCAAGGCTGACCGAACAGACGCGGTGCGCATAGAAATCGGAGAACCACAGCCGCCCCTCATGCCAGCGCGGTCCCTCGCCGAAGTAGATGCCTTCGGCGAGAACCGAGACCGCGCCGCTCATCTCAGTGCCCCGAAGGATCGTTGAACACGTCGGGTATCCAGGCGTTGACGATGCCCCCGTCGATCGGGATCGTGGTGCCGACCACATAGTCCCCTGCGCGGCTGGCGAGGTAGATCGCCCCGCCGGCGATGTCTTCGGCGACGCCGATCCGCTTGTATGGGATGCCCTTGGCGCTGCCCTCGGGGTTCTTCGCCGCGGCCTTGTTCATCTCGCTGGGATAGGCTCCCGGCGCGATGCAGGTGCAGACCACGTTGTCCTTGATCAGCCGCGCGGCCATGCGCTTGGTCAGGTGGATCACCGCCGCCTTCGAGGCCTGGTACGAATAGGTCTCCCACGGATTGGGGCGCAGGCCGTCGATCGAGGCGATGTTGATCACCTTGGCCGGGCGGTCGAACGTGGCCGCTGCCTTGAGCAGCGGGAAGAGCTTCTGCGTGAGGAAGAACAGGCTCTTGACGTTGAGGTCCATGACCTTGTCCCAGCCCACTTCGGGGAAGTCCTCGAAATCGCCGCCCCAGGCCGCGCCGGCATTGTTGACCAGCACGTCGAGCTTCTTTTCGCGCGCCGAAAGCTCGGCGACCAGCTGGGCGATCCCATCCGACTGGCTGAGATCACCCGCAAGGCCGATCACCTTGCCGGGATACTGCGCTTCGAATTCCGCGACGGTTTCATCAAGCTGCGCCTTCTTGCGCGCGGTGATGTAAACCCGCTCACAGCCCGCGGCGAGATAGCCTTCGAGCAGCATCTTGCCGATGCCTCGCGATCCCCCGGTGATCAGCGCGACCTTGCCTTCGAGGCTGAACAGTTTGGCGAAATCCATGATTGTCGCTCCCGGTACAACCCGCAGCGCGTGGCCTTCGACAGGCTCAGGCTGAGCGGGGTTTGTGTTTGTATCCTCAAGGCCGCTCAGGCTGAGCCTGTCGAAGCCCGCGCGCTTTTCTCTCGCTCAGTACCCGCTCAGCTGCGCCACGCGCTGGGCGTGGTAATACCTGTCACCCATGAATTCGGCCAGCGCGCGGTCGCGCTTCATGTAGAGGCCGATGTCGTATTCGTCGGTCAAGCCGATCCCGCCGTGCATCTGCACGCCTTCCTTGACCGCGAGGCCCGCCGCCGCGCCGGCCTTGGCCTTGGCGACCGAGACCATCAGCTCGGCCTTGTCGCTGCCGCCATCGAGCAGTTGCTGCGCCTTGATCACCGCGGCACGGGCAATTTCGAGCTCCGAGTAAAGATGCGCGGCGCGGTGCTGGAGCGCCTGGAATTCGCCGATCAGCTTGCCGAACTGCTTGCGCTGCTTGAGATAGTTGGTGGTCATGTCGAACGCGCCCATGCCCACGCCGACGCTTTCCGCCGCCGCGCCGACCCGGCCCGCAGCGAGCACCTTGTTGAGCACCTCGCGTCCGCCGTCGACCTCGCCAATCACCGCGTCGGCATCGAGCTGGACGTTCTCGAGCTTGAGGTGCGTCGCCATCGAGCTGTCGACCAGGCGCACGGCGT
>JBJTLY010000366.1:0-6302 GCA_046063275.1 Novosphingobium sp.
CCCAACGATGAGTTCGCTGGCTACGGCACCGCCGGGTGGGACATGAACAACCTGCTCAACACCCAGCCGACCAAGCCGGGCGACTATGCCGGCAGCTATGTGCGCGAGGCGCTCAAGCGCGGCTTGCTGATCGAGCAGCGAACGGGCGTGAACCCATACAAGTTCGGCGTGATCGGCTCGACCGATGCGCACACCTCGCTCTCGACTGCGGACGACAACAACTTCTTCGGCAAGCACGCCGGGGTCGAGCCCAGCAACCACCGCGCCACCGACAGCTTTGTCCCGGGCATGCCGGTCGAACGCGTCGGGCGAATGAACTGGCAGTCGCTCGCCAGCGGCTATGCGGCGGTCTGGGCGACCAGCAACACCCGAGAGGCGATCTTCGACGCGATGATGCGTCACGAAGTCTATGGCACCACCGGCCCGCGCATGACCGTGCGGTTCTTCGGCGGGTGGGACTTCAAGGCCGAGGACCTCAAGAGCGACTGGGTCAAGGCCGGCTACCAGCGCGGCGTGCCGATGGGCGGCACGCTCAAGCCGCACGGCCCGAGCACACCCGGCAAGGGCGCGCCGAGCTTCATCGTCTCCGCGCTCAAGGACCCGGTCGACGGCAACCTTGACCGCGTTCAGGTGGTCAAGGGCTGGGTCGACAAAGCCGGTAACGCGCACGAAAAGGTGTTCGATGTGGTGTGGAGCGCGATGGATCAGCGCAAGGCGGTGAATGGCAAGGTCCCAGCGGTCGGCGATACGGTAGACGTGACCAAGGCGACCTACACCAACACGATCGGCGCGCCCGAACTGTCGACGGTGTGGAGCGATCCCGAATTCAACCCGGCTAGCCGAGCGTTCTATTACGTCCGCGTGCTGATGATCCCCACACCGACCTGGGTCGATTATGACATGGTCAAATACGGGCTGAAGCTCGATCCCGCGATCACGCTCAAGCAGCAGGAACGCGCCTATACTTCGGCGATCTGGTACGTTCCGGTCTGACATGAATTGGAAAACAACGGCCCGCGCGCTCCTTCGGGAGCCGCTGGTCCACTTCCTGATCGCCGGGGCGGCAGTGTTCTGGCTGCTCTCCGGCCGCGCGCCCGACTTGGGCGAGCGCCGGATCGTGGTCGACAAGGCTGTGGTCGGCGCAATGGTCGAGCGGTTCTACGGCTCGTTCCACCGCCTCCCCACCCCCGACGAGACCGACGGAATGATCCGCGATTACGTCGCCGATCAGGTCTATTACCGTGAGGCTCTGCGGCTCGGGCTCGACCAGGAAGACGAGGTTGTGGTGCGCCGAATGCGACGCAAGCTCGAAAGCCTGGCAGTGGCTGACGCCGAGAGCGCCGAGCCCAGCGACGCCGATCTCCAGGCCCTGATCGACAAGGACCCGGCGCGCTACGTTGACGATCCGCGCACCACCTTCGAACAGGTCTATCTGGGTGCCGACACGCCCGACAATCGCGCGAAGGCCAACACCGCACTGGCCGATTTGCGGGCAGGCAAGGCGGTCAGCGGTGCAGTGGCTCCCCTTCCCGCGAAACTGGACGCCGCGCCCGCGGGCGACATCTCTGGCCTGTTCGGCGACGAATTCACTCTTGCCCTCAAGGACCTTCCGACCGGGCAATGGCAAGGGCCGGTGGCCTCGGGGCTCGGCCTGCATCTGGTCAGGGTCAGCGCGCGGGCAGCACCAAGCAAGCCGAGCCTGGACAAGGTCCGCCAGCGCGTCACCAACGATTGGCGTACCGCCGCCATCGCCCGGGCGCAGGCCGACGCCTACACGAAAATGCTCGGCGGCTACGACGTGAAGATCGAGCTGCCCAAGTGAGATGGCTGCTGGCACTGTTGGTGGCGTTCATGGCGGCAGCGCCTGCAGCAGCCGATGAACTGCGCCCCGGCTATCTCGAGCTGACCCAGCGCGATGCGCAGCATTGGAAGCTGGTGTGGAAGGCCCCCGTGCTCGGCGGACTCGCCACTCACTCTCGCCCGCTGATCCCGCCACAATGCAAACAATCGCAGCCACAGGCGCGGCTCGAAGGCGCGGCGGTGGTAGCGGAGAGTGAACTCACATGCAGCAAGGACCTGGCGGGCAGCACGGTAGGCCTCGAAGGGATGGACGCGGCCTTCACCGACGCGCTGGTCCGCGTCGCCCCGCTCGGCCGCCCGGTCCAGGCCGCGCGGCTGACCCCCGGCAACGCAAGCTTCACCGTGGCCGCAGTGCCAGATCGATGGGACGTGGCGCGCAGCTACTTCGTGCTCGGCGTCGAACATATCCTCACCGGGTACGACCACCTGCTGTTCGTGGTCGCGCTGGTGCTGCTGCTCGGCAAACTCGGCGTGGTGGTGCGCGCGGCGACCGCCTTTACCGTGGCGCACTCGCTGACGTTGATCGGCACCACGCTCGGCGTGATCGGGCTGGCGCAGGCCCCGGTCGAAGCCCTGATCGCGCTGTCGATCGTCTTCCTCGCGGTCGAGGTGGTGAAGCAGGACCCAGCCGCGCCGCGGCTGTCAGAACGCATCCCGTGGGTCGTCGCGTTCGGTTTCGGGCTGATCCATGGGTTCGGATTTGCCGGAGCCTTGCGCGAGATCGGGTTGCCCGAGGGCGATGTGCCGACCGCGCTCCTTACCTTCAACCTCGGAGTCGAAGGCGGTCAGCT
Source organism: Novosphingobium sp. (assembly GCA_046063275.1). Taxonomy (GTDB): domain Bacteria; phylum Pseudomonadota; class Alphaproteobacteria; order Sphingomonadales; family Sphingomonadaceae; genus Novosphingobium. The sequence goes on from JBJTLY010000366.1 coordinate 2,652, forward strand.
GATTATCATCGTACTCACTTTGATTGCGCTGGCAGCAGTGCGACGCCTGGCCCCACCCGCTCAGCGCCCGGTAAGGCTTGCGGCGAGCTATGCAATCGGGATAACCGCCAGCTTCTGGTTCCTCCAGCGGCTGGTGGGATGATCCTATTTCAGGAGTGATGCAGATGGATGCCCCGGTTCTTTACGCGGTCGATGACGACGGCATCGCGACGATCACCCTCAACCGCGCAGAACTGCGCAACCCGATCTCAGACCTCGACCTGATCGAGGCACTGCTGGGTACCCTGTCGCATATGGAAGACGATCCCAAGGTGCGGGTCGCGATCCTGACCGGCGCGGGATCGGCCTTCTCCGCAGGTGGCAACTTGAAGGCGATGAAGCCCGATTCGGGTGGGCTCAACGCCAGCCTGCCCGCGCGCACCCGGCGCAATTACAAAAGCGGGATCCAACGCTTGCCGCTCGCCTTTGCCGCGCTCGAAGTTCCGGTGATCGCCGCGGTCAACGGACCTGCGATCGGCGCGGGGCTGGACCTCGCCTGCATGTGCGATCTGCGTATAGCTAGCGAGAACGCCAAATTTGCCGAGAGCTTCGTCAAGCTGGGGATCATCCCGGGCGATGGCGGCGCGTGGCTGCTCCAACGGATCGTCGGTTTCTCCAAGGCGGCCGAACTGACCTTGACTGGCGAAACGATCGGCGCGGCCGAGGCGCTGGCGATAGGCCTCGTCTCCAAGGTTGTCCCCGATGCCGAACTGATGGGCGCCGCCCGCGCAATGGCCGCGCGGATCGCCTGCAATCCGTCGTTCGCGGTGCGCATGGCCAAGCGGCTGCTGTGGGACGCGCAGTCGATGTCGATCGGGCAGGTGCTCGAAATGTCGGCGGCGATGCAGTCGATCGCGCATGCCACCAGGGACAATGCCGAAGCGGTCAACGCCTTCCTCGAGAAGCGCAAACCGGTGTTCAAAGGCGACTGATGTGCATATGATGTGATGGACATTTGCAATCACATTTTAATGTGATACGAATTGCCAATGACACCGACTCTGATCGAACGCGTCCGCCGCCTCGTTAACGATGGCGGCATGTCGCGAGCCGGTCTGGCGCGCGCCGCCGGGCTTCATGCCAACACCTTGCGCGATTGCACCGAAGCGGACTGGAACCCCACCGCCGAGACGCTGCGCAAGCTCGAGCTGGTGCTGCTCGACAGCGACGAGATCCCGGTGCTGGTCGGGATCGAAGAGATCATCGACGAGGCCCGCAACGGGAGGATGTACATCCTGGTCGACGATGAAGACCGCGAGAACGAGGGCGACCTCGTCATCCCGGCGCAGATGGCCACGCCCGATGCGGTCAACTTCATGGCCACCCACGGCCGCGGCCTGGTCTGCCTGACCCTGACCCGCACCCGCACCGAGCAGCTCGGGCTCGAACTGATGAGCCGCGCGAACGGCACCCGGCATGAGACTGCCTTCACCGTCTCGATCGAAGCGCGCGAAGGCGTCACCACCGGCATCTCCGCCGGTGACCGCGCCCGCACCGTCGCGGTGGCGATCGATGCCGGCAAGAGCCGTGACGATATCGTCACCCCCGGCCACGTCTTTCCGCTGATCGCGCGCGATGGCGGGGTACTGGTCCGTGCCGGGCATACCGAAGCCTCGGTCGATATCTCGCGGCTGGCGGGCCTCAATCCATCGGGCGTGATCTGCGAGATCATGAACGAAGACGGGACCATGGCGCGGATGGACGACCTTGTCCCCTTCGCACGCCGTCACGGCCTGAAGATGGGCACGATCCGCGATCTGATCGAATATCGCCGCAAGCACGATCATCTGGTCGAACGCATCGCCGAAGTCCCGTTCACGTCCGACTATGGCGGCGAGTGGAAGCTCATCACCTATCGCAACAAGATCGATGGCAGCGACAGCTTCGTGCTGCAAATGGGCCATATCGATCCCGCAACGCCCACCCTCGCTCGGGTCCACACGATCTCGATCCTCGATGACATGCTCGGCCGTCCCGGCCCCAAGAAGCGCACGCTGCAGCGCGCGATGGCCGAGATTGGCCGCGAGGGCGCGGGGCTGATCGTGCTGCTGGTGCGTCCGCAGGAAAGCGGTGAGCTGGGCGGAGGCGAGGCGCGCGACATGGACCTGCGCGCCTATGGCATCGGCGCGCAAATCCTCGCCGACATGGGGGTGCACGAACTGATCCTGCTTTCGAACGCTCACCGCAATGTCGTCGCGATTGAAGGCTACGGCCTCAACATTGTCGGCGAACGCCCGATCCCGGCGGACGGGGTCTGAGGCGATGAGCCCGGTGATCACCGGGCTTGCGCTGGCCTGTTTCTCCGCGCTGACCACCTCGCTCGCCCACGCGCTGCTAAAATCCGGCGGAGACAAGCTGGCGGTTCAAGCCTGGGTGCGGCTGACCGAACTGTCGCTGGCGCTGCCGTTCGCCGCGCTGATCGGCTGGCCACCTGCAAACCTGTGGCTATGGCTGCTTGCGGCGGGCGCAGTGCATGTGGTCTATCAATATGTTCTGACCTGGTCGTACCACGTCAGCGATTTCACGCTCGCCTTCCCGATCGCGCGCGGGGTTACACCTCTCATTTCGGCGCTGCTGGCGATGCTGTGGCTGGGCGATACCCTGAGCCTCGCCGCGATTGGCGGCGTGGCGCTCGTCTCGCTTGGCCTGCTCGGCCTCTCACGCGGATCGGGCATATCGCGCGGGGGCGTCGCGCTGGCCTGCGGAACCGGCCTGCTGACCTGCGCCTACACGCTGGTCGATGCCAAGGGCATGCGGCTTTCGCCGGATACCTGGACTTTCCTGGTGTGGTTTTTCGTGATCGACGGGCTTGGCATGCCGCTGATCCTGCTGCTGCGCGATCGGGGGAAGGTGCTGCGCAGCCTCGTTCCCGAATTACGCACCGGTATCTCCGCGGGCTTCATGGCGCTGCTCTCCTTCGTCCCGGCGCTGGTCGCCTTCCGCCTCGCTCCGGTCGGCGCGGTCGCGGCAATCCGCGAGGGCAGCGTGATCATCGGACTTGCCTTGGGCGCCAAGCTGCTCAAGGAGGAGATGACCTGCCGCCGCATCGTCGGCGGCATAATGGTAACATTCGGCGCGATGATCATCGTGCTCGCCACCGCCAAAGCCTGAAGGAACCGCAATGGCCAATTTCCTCATCATTGAAGCGCGCTTCTACGATCATCTCAACGACATGCTGGTCGAAGGCGCGCGCGCTGCCCTGAAGGCCGCGGGGCACAAGGTGGAGGCAATTACCGTCCCCGGCGCACTCGAAATCCCCGGTGCCATCGCGCTGGCTGAGGCTTCGGGCCAATACGAAGGCTTTGTCGCTATCGGCGTGGTGATCCGCGGTGAGACCTATCACTTCGAGATCGTCGCCGGTGAAAGCGCGCGCGGGATCATGGCCTTGACCATGGACGGCTTCGCGATCGGCAATGGCATCCTGACCGTCGAGAACAAGGCGCAGGCGCTGGTCCGCGCCGATCCGAAACAAAAGAACAAGGGCGGAGAAGCCGCCGAAGCAGCAATGGCGCTGCTCGCGCTCAAGGAGAAGTTCGCATGACCCAGAACGCAGCAATCGCAGGCATCCCGCTGGTCCTTGGCGGCAATGTGTTCGGCTGGACCGCCGATCGT
>JBJTLY010000367.1:0-2975 GCA_046063275.1 Novosphingobium sp.
CGAATGGCGCTTGTCGGTGCGATAATCGGCATCGTCGCCGTCACGGTACACCTCGGCGCGGTACTTCCTGCCCGGGGTGAGGAAGCCGAAATCGAAGCTCGACATGCGCTCCTGCTCGTCGCCCACCGCGCCGACGTACCAGTCTTCACCGCCGCGAACCTTGCGCGCGATGGTGACGTAATCGCCAACCTCGCCGTTGAGCACATGCGTGTCCTGCCAGTCGGTCGGCACGTCGCGGATGAATTTGAAACTCTGAGGATACTTCGCGTAGTTCTCCGGCGTATCGGCGGCCATCACCACCGGCGAATAGAGCACCACGTAAAGCGCGAGCTGCTTGGCCTCGGTCGAGAGGATATCGCTGTCACCCTGCCCTTTCAGGCTGAGCACGCCCGGGGTGAAGTCCATCGGCCCTTCGAGCATCCGGGTGAAGACCAGGTTGGCCTCGTGCTCGGGCGGGTTCTTGCCCGGCCACGAGTTGTACTCCATGCCGCGTGAGCCTTCACGCGCGACCCAGTTGGGGAAAGTGCGTTGCAGCCCGGTGCCCTTGATCGGCTCATGGCTGTCAAAGGCAACGTGGTACTTGGCGGCCGCCTCGGCAACGCGGATGAAGTGGCCCGACATCCACTGGCCTTCGTGCCACTCGCGAAGCTTGGTCCCGTCGGCATCGACCCGCTCGATCTGCCCGGCGTCGGTGACGTAGCCGGTCTTGACGACCATCTCGTTATGATCGGCGGCGAACTTGAACGCCTTGTCGAACTGCGCCTCGTAATGGCTCGCCGAGCCGCCGGTTTCGTGGTGTCCGATCAGCTGCACGCCCTTCTTCTTGGCGTAAGCGGCGAGCATATCGGCGTCGAAGTCTTCGGTCGGCTGGTAGAACTGCATGTCGTTGCCGTTGCCGAACCAGTCACCGTCCCAGCCGACGTTCCAGCCTTCGACCAATACGTTGGGGATCTTGTTGGCGGCGGCAAAATCGATGTACTGCTTGACGTGAGCATTGGTGGCGCCGTGCTTGGGACCGCGCGCCCAGGTCCATTCGCCCTTGATCATGTTCCACCACACGCCGACGAACTTGCCGGGCTTGAACCACGACACGTCGCCGAGCTTGTTGGGCTCGTTGAGGTTGAGCATCAGGTGGCTCTCATAGATGCCGCCGGCATCGCTCGCGATGATCAACGTCCGCCATGGGGTGTTCCACGCCCCGGTCTTGGTCACCTTGGGTTTGCCTGCACCGGGGGTGAGCTGCGCGCGCAGCGTGGTGCCCTCGGTGCGGGCAACCGCCATGCCCGAATAGTCGACCAGCGCGGCTTCGTGCAGCGCCACGTGGGTGCCATCAGCCAGCTTGATCGTCACCGGGGTGTCCGCGGTGCCGACCGCCGACAAGGGCGTGCGGTTGTAGAGATATTCCTCGCGGTTCCACAGGAAGGCGGGCTTCCACCACGCGGTGCCGTCCTGTGCGAAATTGAACTCGGTCAGTTCCTCGGCGATGTTGGTCTGCGGCATCGCAGCCTGCGCTGGGAATTCGTAGCGGAATCCGACCCCATCGTCGTAGATCCGGAAGGTGAGCGTGAACACGCGGGCCAGCGCGGTGGTCTCTTTCAGGTGAACCTTGAGCTCGCGGTAGTGGTTGCGGATATGCTGCCACTCACCCCACGGCTGCTCCCAGGTCTGGTCAAAGTCGCTGAGCTCCTGACTCGTGATCGCGATATGCCGGTCGAGTTTGGGCAAATCGGTGAACAGGAACCCCAGCCGCGACTGCGCGACGATCGGGGTGCCCTTGCGGCTGACGGTGTAAACCGGACGGCCGTCGCCCTCAGTGGTCAGGGTGACCACGATCGAACCATCGGGCGAAGCGGCGGTGGCGCTCGGCGCGGACTGTGCGGCGGCAGGAAGCGCCAGCCCGAAAGCGGCAAGGGCAAGCAGGCGGCGCGACTTCATAGCGGGATTCCTTCGATCAGCAGGGCGCCAAAGGGTGGCAGCTCGGAGCCCGCAACGGCGTCGTTCACCGTTGCGATAGTCCGCCCGGCCAGCGTTGAACCGGGCCAGTCGGTGCTTTGAGCCGACAGGTTGAACACGCAGTCGATGGCCTGCCCGGCATGGCTCCGGCGCAACACCAGGACTGCCTCGTCGGCATGGATGACCCGGCATAGGCCAAGCCGAAGCGCGGGACTGTCGCTGCGCAAGGCAAGCATTTCGCGGGTCAGGTTGAGCAGCGACGAAGGATCCGCGTCCTGCCGATCTACCGCGCGGGCGAGGTTTTCGCCGCCCAGAGGCAGCCACGGCGCGGCACTGCTGAACCCGCCGAATTCGTCCTGCGCCTGCCACGGCAGCGGCGTGCGCGCGCCGTCGCGCGACAGGGTCAGCGGCCAGTTGGCGATGGCTTCAGGGTCCTGCAGCTGCTCGTAAGGGATCGCCACCTGGTCAAGCCCCAGTTCCTCACCCTGATAGAGGATGATGTTGCCGCGCAGTGCGCTGAACAGCAACAGCTTGGCGCGCGCGAACGCCTCCTGGTGCTCGGCCGCGCACCACCTCGAGACCGCACGCGGTGCATCGTGGTTTTCGAAGGCCCAGCTCGGCCAGCCCATGTCGGGCGCATCGGGCCACAGCTCGAGCGCATGCGCGACCAACGCCGGGGTGAGTTTGGGAGCGTAAAGGAAATCGAACCCGTAGGCGCTGTTCAGCCGGGCCTCACCGGCGGTGAACAGCTTCATCTCACGCTCGGCTTCCTTGCCGCCGACTTCGGCCATGGTGAAGGCAGCGTCATAACTGTCGGTCAGCGCGCGGATCCGCTCGACAAAGTGGGTGATGTCGGGGTGCGACTGGTTATAGCGTTGCTGCTGGAAATCGAACGGGCGGGTACGCAGGCGCCCTTCTTCGGGTGCCGGCGGATTATCGCGCAACTGCGGATCGTGCATCGCAAAGTTGAGCGCGTCGATCCGAAAACCGTCGGCCCCGCGATCCAGCCAGAACTTCGCCAC
>JBJTLY010000033.1:0-5260 GCA_046063275.1 Novosphingobium sp.
GCGCAAAGTGCCCTTTTGGCCATGTTGGCCGGCTCGTCGATCCTGCGAAAAGGGGCCAGCTTCCCGAACGCCCTCGCCCCTCCGCGTTCGGGAAGCCCTTTGGAGGCTCACGCCATGACAATCTTCCTTGTGCTGCTGATAGGCGGCTTCGCACTCGCCGCCGCAACCGCCATGATCCGCGGGCTGATGGCCTTCGTGCAGGATGCCGAGCATATCCGCCAGACCGGTGATTTCCGCGCCGATGCCTATGGGGTGAAGCAGAACCGGATGATGTCACAGCGCGTGCTGTTCCAGGGGGTCGCGATCGGGCTTATCGTGCTGGTCGGCGCCTTGGCGAGTCAGAAATAAGGACCGGCCGATGAACTACCTCGCCGATCACAGCCACTTCGACCATGGCGAAACCAAGCTGCCGGTGCCCGGCCATGTGCAGGACGCGATCCGCACGCTGATCAGCTGGGCGGGTGACGATCCCGATCGCGAGGGGCTGCAGGAAACCCCGCTGCGCGTTGCGCGGGCGTGGCGCGAATATTGCCAGGGCTACGACGAAGATCCCGGCGCGCATCTTGCCCGGACCTTTGCGGAGGTTGGCGGCTATGACGAGATCGTCATACTCAAGGACATACCGTTTCAGTCGCACTGTGAGCATCACATGGCGCCGATCACCGGCACCGCTTCGATCGCCTACCTGCCATCGCAGCGGGTGGTCGGGATTTCGAAGCTGGCCCGGGTGCTGCACGGCTATGCCAGCCGCTTGCAGATCCAGGAGCGGCTGACCGCGCAGGTCGCCCAGTCGATCTGGGACAATCTGCACCCGCAGGGGGTCGCGGTGGTGATCGAGGCGCAGCACGGCTGCATGACCGGGCGGGGGGTCAAGACCCACGGCGTCGGTATGGTCACCAGCCGGATGCTCGGCTGCTTCCTGACCGATCCGGACAGCCGCAAGGAAGTGCTGTCGCTGATGACCAAACGCTGATCCGGGGATGAAGGTCGCAATCATCGGGGCGGGTATGGCCGGCCTCGCCTGCGCTGATGCACTATGCGCGGCGGGCCATACGGTCGCCCTGTTCGACAAGGGCCGCGGCGCGGGCGGGCGGATGTCGAGCCGGCGGCTTGCCACCCCGCTGGGCGAAGTAACGCTCGATCATGGCGCGCAGTATTTCACCGCGCGCGATCCGGGGTTCCGGCGGCTGGTTGCAAGCTGGCAGGGTCTGGGAATTGCTGCGCCCTGGCCCGCAGCGGGCAGCGAGGCGTGGGTCGGCATGCCGGCGATGAACGCGGTCATCAAGGCGATGGCCGCCCCGCATGCGGTGAGCTGGGGCTGCCAGGTTACTGCGCTCCACCGCCGCGACGGGCGCTGGACCTTGCTCCGCGCAGCGGGCGAGCTCGGTCCGTTCGACGCGGCCGTGCTGGCAATCCCGGCCGAGCAGGCGGCCGCGCTGCTCTCGCTGCACGATTTTGCCATGGCGCGCACTGCGCTGACCGCGCGCTCGCAGCCGTGCTGGACCGGGATGTTCGTATTCGGCGAATCACTGGGACCTGTGCCGCCGGTGATCCGCAACGCTGGCATGATCGCATGGGCCGCACGCAACAGCGCCAAGCCCGGGCGCAGCGCAACCGAAGCCTGGGTGGTGCAGGCCAGCGCAGACTGGTCTCGCGTCCATTTCGATGCGCCGCCAGCTGCGGTTGCGGAGCTTCTGTTGGAAGCGCTCGCGGAGGCATTCGGCACCGCGCTTCCTGTGGCGGTCGGTGCCAGCGCGCACCGCTGGGCTTACGCGCTATCGGCCGGGACCGGTGACGGGGCCTTGTGGAATCCCGCGATCGGCCTGGGGGTCTGCGGCGACTGGCTGCTCGGCCCGCGGGTCGAATGCGCCTGGCTATCGGGGCGAGCTATGGCGCAGAAACTGGCCACCCCGGCGCACAGCAAATCGGCTGCGATGGTCTAGCCGAACCGCAGCATCGCCGGCACCGCCAAGGCCAGCCCCCAGACCATCGTCACCGCCGCCCATCTCCGGTCGAGCGCGCCGAGGTTCTTAAGCCACATGTGCAAATAGAGGTCGCAGAAGGCGAGGATCACCAGCCCCTCGGCGATCATGAACCCGCCGACTGCTTTCATCACGCAGGTCAGGATATCATCGGGCAGCCATGGGTTGGCGAGGTAGACCACCGCGCCGGTCAATATCTCGATCATCCCGCACAGCAGTTGCAGCGCGGGCGAATGTTCGATCTCCTTGATCATCCGGTCCCACAGCCCCGGCTGGCGCCACGCGCCGAGCCCCGCAAACAGCGCGAGCAGGCCCGTGAGCAAGGCCGACCACGCGGTCGGATCGAGATTGGGTTCCATCGGCATCCTCCTTGGCGCGGCTTCGCGCGCAGTGTCCCGCCAGCGTGATGACGCGGCATCGGTCTGTCTGCATTGCGCCAGATCAATTTGCCGACTCGCTGGACATTAACCGCGCGATTAAACATACTCACCACGAGCCGGAAGCGCGGCACATGGGAGAGTTCGAAATATGGCCCAGGCTGCCCCACTGCCCAAGGTCTGCATCATCGGCGCAGGTTGCAGCGGCTTCACCACCGCCAAGCGGCTGAAGGATTACGGCATCCCGTTCGACGTGTTCGAAGCCTCGGACAACATCGGCGGCAACTGGTACTACGGCAATCCCAACGGCAAGTCGGCCTGCTACCAGAGCCTGCACATCGATACGTCGAAGTGGCGGCTGGCGTTCGAGGACTATCCCGTCCCCGCCGACTGGCCCGATTACCCGCACCACGCGCAGCTGCTGCAGTACTTCCACGATTACGTCGATCATTTCGGGATCAGGGAGCACATCCAGTTCAACACCAGAGTCGAAAATGCCGAGCGTAAGCCGGATGGAGGTTGGGCGGTCACATTATCGACTGGCGAGACGCGGCATTACGATGCGCTGTGCGTCGCCAATGGCCACCACTGGGCGGCGCGGATTCCCGAATATCCCGGCGAGTTCGGCGGCGCGCAAATCCACTCACACAACTACCGCTCGCCTTTCGAACCGGTGAACTGCGTCGGCAAGCGAGTGCTGGTGGTCGGCATGGGCAATTCGGCGATGGACGTGGCGAGCGAGTTGTCGCAGCGCCCGATCGCCAGCCGCCTGTTCGTCTCCGCGCGGCACGGGGTGTGGATTTTCCCGAAGTATTACAAGGGCCAGCCGATCGACAAGAACCCGGCTCCGGCGTGGATGCCCAAGGCCATGCGCCAGTGGCTCGGCGCGCGGATGATCAAGGGGCTGGTCGGCAAGATGAGCGACTACGGCCTGCCCGAACCCACGATCGGCCCGTTCGAAAGCCACGGCACGGTCTCGGGCGAATTTCTGGTCCGCGCCGGATCGGGCGATATCGCGATGAAACCGGGGATCGAGCGGCTCGATGGCGACGGGGTCGTGTTCACCGATGGCAGCCGCGAGCAGATCGACGTGATCGTCTGGGCCACCGGCTATGACATCAAATTCCCGTTCTTCAACGATCCATCGTTCCTGGCCGACGCCGACAACCGCCCGCCCCCGCTCTACAAGCGGATCATGAAGCCGGGGGTGCCCGACCTGTTCTACATGGGCCTCGCCCAGCCGCTGCCGACGCTGGTCAACTTCGCCGAGCAGCAATCGAAGCTGGTCGGGGCTTACCTTGCGGGACAGTATCTGCCGCCCGACCCGGCCGAAATGAGCCGCGTGATCAAGGCTGACGAGGACTATTACACCGGGCAATATTACAAGGCGCGGCGGCACACGATCCAATTGGACTTTGATCACTATGTGCGCGCGCTGAAGAAGGAACTGGCGGCGGGAGCAAAGCGGGCTGCGGGGGGCGGCAACAAGCTGCCGCTGGCATCGAAACAACTCGAGGAAGCATGACCATGGCAACGGTACTCGAACAACGTCCCCTCAACCCAGTCGATGTCAGCCAGGACGCGCTGTATGTCGAGAATCGCTGGCGCGAGCCGTTTGCCATGTTGCGCGAAACCGCACCGCTGTCATGGCGTGAGGAAAGCCCGTTCGGGCCTTACTGGTCGGCGGTGACCCACGATCTCGTTTCCGAGGTCGAGCTGCGCCACAACGTGTTCTCGAGCCGCTGGGACATGGGCAACATCACCATCGCCGAGGCGGTGAACGGCGAAGGTTTTCCCAATTTCATCGCGCAGGACCAGCCGATCCACACCGCGCAGCGCAAGGTCATCGCCCCCGCCTTCTCGCCGAGCCAGATGCTCAAGCTCGATGCAGCGGTGAAGGCGCGGACCAGGGAACTGATGGACGATCTACCGATCGGTGAGAGCTTCGACTGGGTTGAGCGGGTTTCGATCCCGCAGACGCTGGGCATGCTGTGCATTCTGTTCGACATGCCGTTTTCCGAATGGCGCGATATCAAGCGCTGGTCGGATTGGGGCAGCGGGGTCTCGGCGGATAACCTCAACGATAATTACCGCGCGGAATTCCTCGCCCAGATGATGCAGATGCTCGAACGGTTCGACCGCGAGCTGGAAGACCGCCGCGCCAAGCCGCCGACCGATGACCTCCTCAGCCGCATGGTCCATTCCGAAGCGATGGGCCACATGGAGCCGATGGAGCGCATCGCCAACATCGCGCTGCTGATCGTCGGCGGGAATGACACCACGAGGAATTCAATGTCGGCGCTGGTCGAGGTGTTCGACAAGTACCCCGAGCAACTCGAAAAACTCCGCGCCGATCCTTCGCTGATCCCTAACGCCGCGCAGGAGATTGTCCGCTGGCAAAGTCCGGTCACCCACATGCGCCGCACCGCGCTCGCCGACACCGAACTTGGCGGGCAAACCATCCGCCAGGGCGAGAAGATAGTGATGTGGTACATCAGCGCCAACCGCGACGAGAAGGTGTTCCCCGACGCCGAGAAGTTCGACGTCGCCCGGCCCAACGCGCGGCGACACCTGGGGTTCGGCCACGGCATCCACCGCTGCGTCGGCGCCAAGCTCGCCGAGGACCAGCTCGCCACGCTGATCGGCGAGATCGTCACACGCGGCTGGAAGCTGGCACCGGAAGGAAAGCCGGAGCGGCTGGCCAGCCCATTCCTGCATGGCTTCACTGCGATGCCGGTGCGGATCGAGTCGTGAGCTGGAACACCTTGCAGGTCGAGACCGAAGGTCCGATCCAGTGGGTGCGGCTCAACCGGCCCGAGGTGCTCAACGCCTATACCAACCAGATGGGGGCCGAACTGGTCAGCGCGATCGAGCGGGCCGATGCAGACGATTCGATCCATG
>JBJTLY010000034.1:0-4579 GCA_046063275.1 Novosphingobium sp.
GGTTTCGGCATCGCGCAGCACCGATTGCGCAAGCGCCGCCTGGCTGGTCATCGTGAAAATCATCACCGCTGCGACCGCGCGGGCGAAGAGGCGAGATAACTTGGGCATCGGCTGCCTTACTAAGGCCGGTGCGGCTGAACCGGCGGTGAAGCGGAGACGGTCGCACCGGTATGGGGCTGACACTGTGCGGCAAGGAATGCCAGCACCGGATCGAGCACGCGGCGGTCACGCGATCAACGACGGCGGCTCCAAGGCGGCTACGGGCATCAGTATCCTGTCGCTGATCCTGGGCGGCCTGGCCGCCGCCGCCGGGTCGGGCGACGCCGCGATGGGCGTGATCATGGCCGGACAGCAGGCTGCGCTCGGCAAGTACCTCGCCTTTAGCCGTGAACAGGAATCGAGCGCGGATGCCGCCGGAGCCGGCTTCCTCTCCAAGGCGGGAATTTCAGGCAAGGGTTCGGTGGCATTCTTCCGCAAGCTGCAGAACCTCGAATATCGCCATGGCTTCACCCGCAATTCGGACAGCGAGTTCTATTCGACTCACCCGATGACCGCCGACCGGATCACCACGCTGCAGGATACCTACCAAGCCGATCCGGCGTGGAACAAGCCCTACGACAGCGCCCAGCAGGCGCGGTTCCTGCGGGTCAAGGCCAAGCTCGTCGGCTACGTCCAGGAACCCGGCCGCACGCTGCAGATCTACCCCGAAACCGACAAGAGCGTGCCAGCGCGCTATGCCCGGGCCTATGCCTGGCACAAGGATGCCTACCTCGACAAGGCGACGGCCGAGGCCGATGCACTGCTCGCCGTCTCGCCCAATGATCCCTATTTCCTCGAGCTCAAGGGCCAGATTCTGCTCGAAGCCGGACACCCACAAGAGGCCCTGGCTCCGCTCCGCCGCGCGACCGAGCTCACCGCGAACCAGCCGCTGATCGCCACCACCTTCGGCCATGCGCTGCTTGCCACCGAGGACCCGGCGCAGCTGCCCGAGGCCGAGCGCGTGCTCAAGGCCGCGGTGGTGCGAGACCGCGAGAATCCGTTCGCCTGGTACGAGCTGGGCGTGATCTACGGCCAGCGCGGCGACATGGCCCGGGCGCGGCTGGCTTCGGCCGAGCAGCAGGTGCTCGAGCTTAACTACCCGCAGGCTTTGAACAGCGCCGAAACTGCTCAGGCCGCACTGCCCAAGGGCTCGCCCGACTTCCTGCGCGCACAGGATATCGCAATGCAAGCGCGCGCCGCGATTGAACAGTCCAAGAAACGCCGCTAGCGCTGGCGCGTCATGAGCCAGTCCAAATCCCCCGTGCCCTTTGCCCTGCCGCTGGCCGGGGCGGCGATGCTGCTGATCGGTGCGCTCAGTGGGTGGGCGCTGGCCGGGCGCGGCGGGGGCACGGCCAGCGGCGGCGATTTCGACCAGCGGGTCCACGATTATATCGTGGGTCACCCCGAAGTACTGATCGAAGCCGCCGACGCGCTGAAAAGCCAGGGCAGCGACAAGCTGCTTTCGGCGATCGGCGACAAGCTGGTGACGCCTTACCCCGGCGCCGTGCTCGGCAATCCTAACGGCAAGGTGACTTTGGTCGAATTCACCGATTTTGCCTGCACTTTTTGCCGCGGCAGCGTGGCCGATGTGGAGGCGCTGATCGCGGCCAATCCCGACTTGCGCGTGGTTATCCGTGAATTGCCGATCATCGCCCCGACCAGCTCCGACGCGGCGCGCTGGGGCCTCGCCGCAGCGGAGCAGGGCAAATATCCCGCCTTCCACAAGGCGATGTTCGCTGCCGGACGGACCGATGCGGCCAGCATAGAGGCCGCCGCGCGCAAGGTCGGGCTCGATCTCGATCGCGCTCGCAAGACTGCGGCCGATCCCCGCGTCACTGCCGAAATCGCGGCGAACCTCGATTACGCGCGCAGGCTGCAGATCAGCGGCACGCCCAGCTGGGTCGCGGGCAAACGCCTGCTGATCGGCGCGGTCGGGCGCGAGCAGCTGGCGCGGGCCCTGGCCGAAGCGCGCGGTTCCTAATCCTCTCGCGCTTCGCCGCAATAATCTGCTAGAACAGCGCCATGGCTGTATTGCCCTTTCGCCCGATCCCGTTCTTCGCCAACAAGAATCAGGCGTTCTGGCGGCTGCAAATGGCAGGCTGGGGTGGCGCGCTGTTGCTCCGCACGATGTCCGGCATCGCCAATGCGAAGGAGCTTTCGTTCCTCGTGCTGGTGCTGATCTCGACCGTCACCGGCCTGTCGATCACGCTGATCCTGTCGGTCATCTACCGCAACCTGATCAACCGCCGTCCGCTGATCACCTGGGGGGTGACCTCGCTGGTCCTAACCCTCGCGGTGGCGCTTTATGCCTTCATCGATGCCTGGGTGAACGCGCTCTACAACGGCGATGGCGGGCTCGATTTCGGGCGCGTGATCGGGCTGTTCTACCTTGATGCAACGCTGCTGCTGGCCTGGTCGGCGCTCTATTACATGATCAACTTCTTCCTCCAGATCGAGGAACAGAACGATCAGATGCTCCGGCTGGAAAACCAGGCGACCACCGCGCAGCTGGCGATGCTGCGCTACCAGCTCAACCCGCACTTCCTGTTCAATACGCTCAATTCTATCTCGACGCTGGTGCTCCTGAAGCAGACCGAGCCCGCCAATGCCATGCTCAGCCGGCTCTCCAGCTTCCTGCGCTATACCCTGGTCAACGAACCCGCCGGACGGGTGACCGTGGCGCAAGAGGTCGAGACGCTGAAGCTCTATCTCGAGATCGAACGGATGCGTTTTGAAGAACGGTTGCGCACGCGATTTCGCATCGATCCCGATACAAGCCGCGCGCTGCTGCCCTCGCTGCTGCTCCAGCCATTGGTCGAAAACGCGATCAAATATGCGGTCAGTCCGCAGGAAGCGGGCGCCGAAATCACCATTTCGACACAGCTCGTCGGCCAGAACCTTCGCATCACCGTCTCCGACACCGGTCCGGGATTGCAATCGAACGCGGCGAGCAACAGGTTGAGCGGCGTGACATTCGACGGCGGCGAACCCGTATCCACGGGGGTGGGACTGGCTAACATCCGCGATCGGCTTGGTCAGGCCTATGGTGAGGACCACAGGTTTGAAACGATGGAGCCGGCCGAAGGCGGGTTCACCGTGCTGATCGAGATACCCTTCGAACGCCGCGAACAACCGGGGGCACTACCGGAGTCCGACAAGCGTCCCGCGCTTGCCGGCTGATTGTTTAGGAACGACACGAATGACCATCCGCACCATCCTCGTCGACGATGAGAAGCTCGCCATCCAGGGGCTGACCCTGCGGCTCGAGAAATTCCCCGACGTGGAAATCATCGATACCTGCTCGAACGGACGCGAGGCGATCCGCAAGATCAAGACCGAGAAGCCCGACCTGGTCTTCCTCGACATCCAGATGCCCGGGTTTGACGGGTTCTCGGTGGTCAAGGGGGTGATGGAGCTCGAGCCGCCGCTGATCGTCTTCGTCACCGCCTATCAGGAGCACGCCGTCCGCGCCTTCGAGGCCAATGCGGTAAATTACCTGATGAAGCCGGTCGATGAGGACAAGCTCGCCGACACGATGGAACGCGTGCGCACCCGGCTGGCCGAAAAGAACGCCGCGGGCGAAGCTGAAAAGCTCAAGACCGTGCTCGCCGAAGTCGCCCCCGATGCGGTTTCGGCGGTGTCCGACGAGCCCGATCATGCCGCGCGCTATGAAAAGCTCATCAACATCAAGGATCGCGGGCAGATCTTCCGGGTCGATGTCGATTCAATCGAACGGATCGAAGCGGCCGGCGATTACATGTGCATCTACACTGCAGACAACAGCCTGATCCTGCGCGAAACAATGAAGGACCTCGAACGGCGGCTCGATCCGCGGGTGTTTCAGCGGGTCCACCGCAGCTGGATCGTCAACCTCAATCAGGTCCGCCAGGTCAAGCCGCACACCAACGGCGAATGCTTCCTGGTGCTGGACAGCGGAGCGGATGTGAAGGTTTCGCGCTCATATCGGGATGTGGTCGCGCGGTTCGTGCACTGATTTGGTTGCACCTTAAGCCAAATCTGGCGAAACGGGTGCAATGAGCTTCACCCTGCCCGGTTTCGATCTCGATACCTTTGTCCGCGCCACGCTCGACGAGGACCTGGGCGTCGGCCTGCGCGGCGGCGGGCACGATGTCACCAGCGAAAGCGTGATTCCCGCAGATGCGCGCTTTTCGGGCGTGATGGACAGCCGCGACGCGATTACCGTTGCCGGGCTGGAGATTGCAGCCGCGTTCTTCCATGCGCTCGATCCCGAGATTGAGATCGCGCTGCTGGTGGGCGACGGGGCGCAAGTGCCCGGTGGCACCGACCTGATGCGGATTGAGGGTAATGCCCGCGCCATGCTCACTGCCGAACGATCCGCGCTGAACACCGTGCAACACCTCTCGGGCATTGCGACGATGACGCGTCAATATGTTGAGGCGATGCAAGGACAGACGATCCTGCTCGACACCCGCAAAACCATCCCGGGTCTGCGTCACCTCGAAAAGTACGCCACCCGCATGGGCGGCGCGCAGAACCACCGGATGGGGCTGTGGGATGC
>JBJTLY010000035.1:0-3904 GCA_046063275.1 Novosphingobium sp.
CCCGGGTGCTGCTGCCTTACCTCGTCGCGGCCAAGTCACTCCACATGCGGCTGGGGCGGGGGCGGTTCGCGATCCTCGACGATGGCACGCTGACGGCGAGCGACAAGGCGCTGCTGGCGGTGCATCTCGATTCTCCCGAAATCCGCAGCATCGCTGGTGTCGATGTCGGACAGTGCCCGCGCGGCGGGTGCTGGGAACGGCTGCTCACCTTGCTCGAACTGCGCCGCGACAATTACGTGATCCAGCTTGATTCGGATACGGTCACGCTGGGCCCGGTGGACGATATCGTTGCCGCGATCGATGCGGGCCGCGACTTTACCTTGCGCGGCGAGGCCAGTTCGGTCTGGCTGCCGGTCGCTGCTTTCGGCGCCGACCATTTTGCACTTCCTGCCGGGGCTCACGTCCAGATGCAGATCGAAGCGCGGATGCCCGAAGTTGCCGCTGTAGCAGGCGGGCTGACAAACTATGTCCGCGGCTGCGCCGGGTTTGCTGGGTTCGCTCCGGGCGGTTCGGGCCGCGAGCTTGCCGATCGGTTCAGCACAGCGGCTTCGGCGGCACTGGGCAAAGACGTCTGGGCGCAGTGGGGCAGCGAGCAGGTAATGTCGAACCTCTACATCGCCAACGAAGGCGAACCGGTGCTGCTGCCCTACGATCGCTATCTCAACTTCTGGAACGAGCAGATTGGCAGCGACGCGGCCTTCGTGCACTTCGTTGGCACATATCGCTATCACGGCGGGGCCTACGCTGCCGCCGCGCGTCAGGCGCTGGCAGCGCTCGGCTCCGGCCAGCGCCGCGCCGCCTAGCTAGCGCTTCAGCACAAGGTCGGTTAGTTCGCGCAGCCGGTCGCGGGCGAAAGTCAGCATCCATCCAGCGTAGATCGCCCCGCCTGTCGCCACCTCAAGGCCGAGGCGCAGCAGTGGGGACATCGCCGGCAGCACGCGGTCGAGCGCGGTGACCCCCGCTGCCATCGCCAGCGCACCGAGCACCGGTGGCAGTAGCGCTTCCTTGAGATCGCGCGCCCGGACCCCGATCAGCGGCATGATCCATAGGGCGGAGATGATCGTGAGAAGGGGATAGGCCACCAGCCAGCTCGCTGCGATGCCCGGAGCACCCCAGTGGACGCCGACCATGTAGCACAGCGGCATCAGCACCGCGCCAAGGATAGCAGAGCGGGTGGTGACCCGCGGATGGCCGCAGGCGTTGGCGGCGGGGCCGAACAGGACGTGCAGCGTCATCCACGGCATGGCGAGGCACAAGAGCTGCACGATCGGCGCCGAGGCCATCCACTTGTCACCCAGCATCACCTTGACCGCCGGGAAGGCGACCGCGGCGAGGCCGAGACAGAAGGGCAGGGCGATCGTCATGATCACCCGCACCGACTTGAGGAACCCTGCGGCGACCGCGCTGAGGTCATCCTGGATCTGGGCATAGGCCGAAAAGGCCACCTCGTTGAGCAGCGGCACCACCTTGGTCACGAAGATCTGCGAGAGGAACAGTGCCGTGGTATAGAAGCCAAGCTCATGCGGAGCAAAAGTGCGGCCGGCGACGATGATGTCCGACTGGGTCTGCATGAACCAGAAGATCTGCCCGGCCATGATCGTCCCGCCATAACCGGCGAGCGCCCTGGCACTGCGGAAGTCGAAGCTCGGCCACATCCACGCCTTGGCGACGGTGATCGTCCCCAATGCGCGGCTGGCGAACATCACGAACGGTGCCGCGACCAGCGTCCACACGCCGAAGCCGGCGAACGCGCAGCCCAACGCGGTCGCGGCGCTGAGCAAGGCTGACACGACGTTGACCTGGGCCTGGCGGCGGAAGTCCATCGCCCGGCTCAGCACCGCATAGCCCAGCGCCTGAAACGGATTGGTGAGGTAGATCAGCGCTTGCACCCGCAGCATGTCGGCGATCACCGGCTGGCGGTAATAGGCCGCGACCAGCGGGGCGAGCACGATCTGCAGCGTGGTCAGCGCGACGTTGACCACGATCAGCAGCCCGAACAGCTGGCGCAGTTGTTCCTTGCCGCCGTCGCGCTGGGCGATCGCGGCATTGGCGAAGCCGTAGCCGTTGAGCAGGCCGAACAGCACCAGCACCACGCTGGTCATCGCGAACAGCCCGTAGTCGGTGGGATTGAGGATGCGAATGACCATGAAGGTCGAGGCCCAGGCGACGAGCTGGCTGAACACCTGCGTGCCCGAACGCCAGATCACCGCGCTGCGGACCTGACTGCGCAGCTGGCCTTCGCCCCCGGGCGTGGTGGTCAGGTCGGCGGCGCTCATGCTGTGCCTCGCGACAGGACCGCGGCAAGCGATGGACGCTTGTCGCTGCGGGCGAGTCCGGCGCGGCGCCATCCAAGCATGGGCCGGGCCAGTGCGGGCATCACTCGCCACAATGCGAACGAGAGCGTCCACACCGGACCTTGCACCCGGCCACGCACCGCGCGCAGTTCGGTGAGCCCGCGCTCCACTTCACCGCCGGCGATCCGCAGCAGCGCATGCTCGAAATCGAGTGCAGCGTGAGTCTCTTCGATCATCCTGGCGATCGTCGGATGGGCCGGGTGATCGGTACCAAGCCGCTCCTGCGCACGAAGGTAGACCTGCATGTTGCCCTGGAGCAGCCGGACCGGATCGTCGGTCGCCGAGTGCGGCCGGACCCGATACTCGCCGAGCACGCGGTCAACATAATGGGCGTGGCCGCCCAGCTCGAGCAGCCGCACCCACAGATCGAGATCTTCGGAATGGGTCATGCCTTCCTTGAAGCCGCCCACGCACTCGAAGTCAGTGCGGCGGAAGGTCGTGCCGATATAGACGCTGAAACTCCTGTCGAGCACTTCGATGAGAGTGCCGTGAATGCCATCGCTCTGGCCTTGGTGCCGGGTAAAGCACAATTGTTCGCGAGGCAGCGCTCCAAACAACAGGGCGTTGCAGGTGGCGAAACGAATCTCCGAATCTGCCTCCAGCAACTGAACCATCGTTTTGAGATAGTCCGGCCGAAAGCGGTCGTCCCCATCAAGCAGTGCGATCAGTGGCGCGCTACTTTCCGCAATCGCGGTGTTGCGCGCCGCGGATACCCCCCGATTCCCGGAAGCGATAAAGCGGATACGGGGATCGGTCAGGAATGGGGCGACTGCGCCTGCCACATCATCGGGCGCACCGTCATCGATCACCACGCATTCCCAGTCGGCCAGTGTCTGCGCCTGCAACGAAGCGAGCGCCTCTCCCACCAGATGCGCGACCCCATAGGCCGGGACGATCACGGCTACGCGCGGCAAAACGCGGGAATCGGGGGTGGAAGCGACCTTGACCATGGGGCCGAACCTATAGCGAATGGGCGTTAAGCATCGCCTTACGCGGACATTTTCGGCAAAAAGTTACCGAAATCCGCATTAAGTGCGCCGTCACAGGGCTGCATCGTGTCGCGCCAACCGCAGATTTCTGCGAATTTTTCGCGCATTGAAATAAAATTGCAAAAAGGCGTTGACCGACTCAGCAGGTCGCCTTAGAGGCCCATCCACCGGACGGGGTGCTGCGAAACATCGGCACTCAGAACGGTCGCCACATAACACGGACAACAGTCCCCCGGTATAACAATCGGGGTACCTTGGTTGTCCGCCTTGTTTTGTCGGTGGCTCTTTGACATTGTCGGTTTAGATGAAGGGACATGTGGGCGACGGCGCCTGCTCCCGGGGCTTCAGGGCTCGGGGTGGCAGTTTAAAATAGTCGTTACCTTACAGTCAGCGACGAGGCTTGCCTCGGCGATGGCTTACATGTCCTAACGTAACCATACGTTTAGATATGTGCAGGGTAATTGACCCCTGAATTAATTTTACGTCAGATGGCAGGCTTCGGCCTGTGCTGTTGTGAGATTGGACACAAACTTGAGAGTTTGATCCTGGCTCAGAACGAAC
>JBJTLY010000036.1:0-2663 GCA_046063275.1 Novosphingobium sp.
GGGCAGGACTATCCGCTGGCGCTGGAGGGCGCGTTGAAACTGAAGGAAATCAGTTACATTCACGCCGAAGGTTATGCATCAGGTGAAATGAAGCACGGCCCGATCGCGCTGATCGACGAGGCGGTTCCGGTGATCGTCCTCGCGCCCTCAGGCCCGCTGTTCGAGAAGACCGTATCGAACATGCAGGAAGTCCACGCGCGCGGCGGCAAGGTGGTGCTGATCTCCGACCGCGAAGGCATCGATGAAGCCGGTGAAGGCTGCCTTGCCACGATCGAAATGCCCAAGGTCCACGCCCTGATCGCGCCGCTGGTCTACGCCATCCCAGTGCAGCTGCTGGCCTACCATGTCGCCTGCGTGAAGGGCACGGATGTCGATCAGCCGCGGAATCTCGCCAAGTCGGTTACCGTCGAATAAACCACGCGAATACCGCCTGGTGCCGCTTAGCCTTTACGGGCCGCTAACGATTGCAGGGTAAACGCCTGTGCGTGACCAGGAAGAAAATGCCCAGTTCATCAGCGTTGCCCAAGACGCTGCCAGTGATGGCAGTGCTGGGCCTCGCCGATCCCGCCGATGGCGATTGGGGACGGCTGCGCGGGTTGCAGTATTCCAGCCTGGCGCGCGCCTTGCAGGTGCGCATCCTGTGCCACCTGGTCGCGGCGATCGCGGTCAGCATGATCTATTACAACGTGGTGCACATCACCGCGCTGGCCGCATGGCTGATCGCGCTGGGCATCAGCTTGTTCTACGGCGCGACCATCGACCGCGGCCTGGCCGACGTCGACCAGCGCCGGATCGGCCGCGACGAGGTCAACAAGCAGACTCTGACCGCAGTTGGCAACGCGCTGGTCTGGGTTGCGCCGATGGCCGCGTTTGCGCCGTTCGGGGATCCGCTGCAGCGGCTTGAGCTGTGGGCGATTACGGCCATGCTGATGACCGCCGCGGCCGTGCTGCTGCCTGCGGTGCCGCTTGCCAACGTTGTCTTTTCAAGCATCGTGGCGCTCTCCGCGATCGCCAGCTTTGGCTATGCCCACAACTTCGGGATGGCCGTATTGGCGATGTTCTTCGGGGTGATGATCAACCTTGGCGCGATCGAGAATGCGCGCTCGTTTCTGACCGCACGGATCGCCGAAAGCGCGATGGCGGAG
Organism: Novosphingobium sp.; assembly: GCA_046063275.1. Taxonomy (GTDB): domain Bacteria; phylum Pseudomonadota; class Alphaproteobacteria; order Sphingomonadales; family Sphingomonadaceae; genus Novosphingobium. The sequence continues at coordinate 1,146 of JBJTLY010000036.1, forward strand.
AAGAACGAAGTCGTCTCGATGCTGCTCCGCGAATTCGAGGAGGGCGAGGCCGACTGGCTGTGGCAGGTCGATACCTCGCGCCGGGTCCGCTCGGTCAGCCCGCGCTTCGCCTTTGCTTTGGGAGTCGCGCCCGAAGCGATCGACGGCAAGCCGTTCATTCAGCTGATCGCCGGGCCGGCTTGGGAAACCGGGCAGTTTCCATCAAGCCTGCATGATCTGGCCGAGCGGCTCAAGCGGCGCGAAAGTTTTTCCAACCTGCTGGTGCGGGTGACGATTGGCGGCCAGCAACGCTGGTGGGAATTGTCGGGCACGCCCAAGTTCAACGACACCGGTAGTTTCGACGGGTTCCGCGGGGTCGGTTCGGATGTGACCGAGCAGCGCGAAAGCTCCGAAAAGATCGCGCACATGGCCCGCTTCGATACGCTCACCGGCCTTCCCAACCGCATGATGGTGACCGAGGCGCTGGGCGAAGCGATGCGCTATGCCGATCAGTGGCGGACCAAGTGCGCCTTCCTGATGATCGACCTCGACCGGTTCAAGGCGGTCAACGATACCCTGGGCCATCTGGTTGGCGACCAGTTGCTCGCCCGGGTTTCGGAACGGCTCAAGGCGCTGGTGACCGAGAACGAACTGTGCGGGCGGCTGGGCGGTGACGAATTCGCCGTGGTGATCCGCGATGCCTCCGAATCCAATCGGGTCGAACGGGTTGCCGCCGCAGTGATCGAGATACTGTCGCGGCCTTACGAAGTGGATCATCACACCCTCTACATCGGCGCGAGCGTGGGTTCGGCGATCGGCCCGCGCGACGGGACAACGGTCGAAACGCTGATGCGCAACGCCGACCTTGCGCTCTATCGTTCGAAGGAAGAAGGCGGCGGGCAGCACTTCGGCTACGAACCGGCACTGCATGCCCATGCCGAAGAACGCCGCAAGCTCGAATTCTCGCTGCGCCGGGCGCTTGAGCTCAACGAATTCAAGGTCAACTACCAACCGGTGGTCGATGCCATCGATGAAACCATCGTCAGCTTCGAAGCGCTGATCCGGTGGCACAGCGAAGAGCACGGCATGGTGAGTCCGGTAAAGTTCATTCCCCTTGCGGAAGACACCCGGCTGATCGTTCCGATTGGCGAGTGGGTGCTGCGCGAAGCCTGCAAGGAAGCGATGCGCTGGCCGGCGCGGGTCAAGGTTGCAGTCAACGTGTCGGGCGAGCAACTGCTCGATCCCGGGTTCATTTCCAGCGTCGTGCAGGCGCTCAGCGCCAGCGGGCTGCCGGCGCAGCGGCTTGAGCTGGAAGTCACCGAATCAATCTTCGTGCGCGATGCGACGACTGCCCGGGCGGCGCTCGAACAGATCATGTCGCTGGGCTGCGGTGTGGCGCTTGACGACTTCGGCACCGGCTATTCCTCGCTCGCCTACATCCGCGATCTGCGCTTCTCGACAATCAAGGTCGATCGGACCTTTGTGCAGGGTGCCTCGAAGGGCAGCCCGGAGAGCCTGGCGATCATTCGCGCCGTGGTG
>JBJTLY010000037.1:0-2955 GCA_046063275.1 Novosphingobium sp.
CCAAATGGCAGCTCTGGCGTATGGCCGGCAACGTCGGGATCGACAGCCTGGTCGGCGCGGTGCCGGTGGCGGGCGACCTGTTCGACTTTGCCTTTCGTTCGAACACCCGCAACCTCAAGATCATCCGCAAGCACCTCGACAAGCATCACCCGCAGACCCGGGTGATCGAAGGGTGAAGCAGCGCAAGCGCCACGGCTTCGTGATCGCCTTCGGGATGTTCCTGTCATCGATCCTCGATCCCAAGACCAGAGTGCAGACCGAGATGCTCGACCGCAAGGACAGCCGCGACAAAACCGAACCCGGGCGCGAGAACCAATAAGCCGCACCGCGCGACTCGCCGGACTCCCGCCGTTTACGAGAAATTAACCTTTCATCTTCATTGGTCATATGGTTAATGGCGAGCAATGACCCCTACCAAAGGGTTATCGTTCGAAACGGGGCTGAAGGGGACTACCCATGCGCGTGTTGCTGATCGAAGACGAGCCGACCACGGCCCGGGCTATCGAACTGATGCTGACTACCGAGGGCTTCAACGTCTATTCGACCGATCTGGGCGAAGAGGGCTTGGACCTGGGCAAACTGTATGATTACGACATCATCCTCCTCGACCTCAACCTGCCCGACATGCACGGATATGATGTTCTGAAGAAGCTGCGCGTCGCCAAGGTGCAGACCCCGGTGTTGATCCTTTCGGGCATCTCGGAAATGGATTCCAAGGTCCGCAGCTTCGGCTTCGGTGCTGACGATTACGTCACCAAGCCGTTCCACCGCGAAGAGCTGGTCGCCCGCATCCACGCCGTTGTGCGCCGTTCGAAGGGCCACTCGCAGTCGGTCATCCGTACCGGCAAGCTCGCGGTCAACCTCGATGCCAAGACGGTCGAAGTCGATAGTGCCCGCGTGCACCTGACCGGCAAGGAATACGCGATGCTCGAGCTGCTTTCGCTGCGCAAGGGCACCACGCTGACCAAGGAAATGTTCCTCAACCACCTCTACGGCGGGATGGACGAGCCCGAACTCAAGATCATCGACGTGTTCATCTGCAAGCTGCGCAAGAAGCTCGCGCATGCCTGCGGCGGTGAAAACTACATCGAAACCGTCTGGGGCCGCGGCTATGTCCTGCGCGATCCAGGCGAAGAGGCACAAGCCGCCTAAGTCCAATTTCAGGATTACCCGGAAGACCGGCCCGTCTCGCAAGAGGCGGGCCGTTTTCGTTGGCCAGCCTGAATCCTTGGACCGCTTGGACCACAGTCCTGGTCCAAATGAATTGGCGGTCGCGGATCGCGGCACAGGCGGAGGCGTCGCGCGGCGCGGGCGCAGGAGAAGAGCGGAGACGGGAAGCATACCGAGCGCAACGTATCAGGCGCCGGTTGTGTAGGAAAACGGTAGCCGGAGTGACGGCATGCTTTTCACCAGGCTGCGGCTATATGCAACGCAATGCGGGCGAAGCCATGCAGGTGCCTCAGGCCATTTACCGAAAACCGAACAACACAAACTCCACCTCCATGAACGCTTGCCCGGTCGGTTTATCGCTTTCTTATTGGTCATTTACGCAATAGGCGATGCCAATCGGGCCATCATTACGCGCGCGGAGAATCCATCTATTATTTAGACGACTGCCAAATCATTCTTGTCTTGACCCTTTTGGTGGATAGTTTCATCTTCTGTGCTCTGGCCGGGGAGAAATCGATGCAATATAAGACACGTTCATTTGAACCGAGTGCTGCTGGCGGCAATTCTGACCAAATTGCATCCGCACTGGAAAGTCTGATTTCTGCCGAAACTGGAGATGGTTGGGAGTTTGTTGCTGTAGAAAATCACAGCACCGTGGTTCCCGGCAACGCCGGCTGCTTTGGTATAGGTGCCTCGGCTCCCTATCCGAAAACATTTTCGGTTGCCGTGTTCCGAAAATGAGATGGATGATCCGCGCGATCATCCGCACTTATTGGCTACTGATTCCGGCCTATCGACGGCGAAAATGCCTGTTCAAGGAAAGCTGCTCGCGGCACGTCTACCGCGAGACTGACGCGGGCTTTCATGATGCGATCAGAGCATTCAGGTACCGCTTCGGAGCTTGCCGCCCCGGATATGTCCGTCTTGAGACTAAAGACGCCGATGGGACCGCGCTGTTCATGATGCGCGACGGATCGATCGTCAGGGCTGATCTCCTCGCCGTCGGGCTTGGATAGGCTCTCGCTACTGTTGTTGCCGCAAGCAACTTCGGAAGCTAAGCGCCCCGACCATGACCGCGCATAAACCCGGCGATCCGACCACGCTCAACCGGCTCTACGGCCGCTCGAAGGGCAAGCCGCTGCGTGCCGGGCAGCAAGGGCTGGTCGATACACTGCTGCCGCGCATCGCTATGCCAGAGGAAGGCCCGATCACCGCGATTGCGCTGTTCGGTGACGAACGTCCGCTGCATTTCGAGATCGGCTTCGGTGGGGGCGAGCATATGGCGGCGCGCGCCGACATGCTGCCCGATCACGGTTTCATTGGAGCCGAGCCGTTCCTCAATGGTGTGGCGCAAGCGCTCACGCACGTCGATGGTGACGGCGGTATGCATCCACCGCTCGGCAATGTGCGGATCCATCACGGCGATGCCTTGGAGGTCCTCCAGCGCATCCCGGATGGCGCGCTGAGTTTCATCTACCTGCTCCATCCCGATCCCTGGCCCAAGGCGCGCCATGCCAAGCGGCGGATGATGAACGATGGGCCGTTGGACATGATCGCCGCCAAGCTGCGCCCCGGCGGAGAGTTCCGCTTCGGCACCGATCACGATGTCTATCTGCGCCACGCGCTGATGGTCATGCGCCGCCACAAGCACCAGTTCGAGTGGCTGGCCAAGGATTGCACCGATTTCCAGAATCGTCCGGGCGGCTGGCCCGAGACGCGCTATGAGCACAAGGCTCGCACGGTTTACGGGCACGAAGTCTGGTATTTCCGTTACCGCAGGCGCTG
>JBJTLY010000038.1:0-5453 GCA_046063275.1 Novosphingobium sp.
GCACCCGGCAATCGGGCGATGCGGCGTTTCGCGTTGCCAGCCTTGAACAGATCCAGAAATTCCTGCCCGTCGCTCACGACGACGCGCGGCTGCTGATCGAACGCGACGGCGGGCTTAAGGGCGAGCGCGGTGAGGCGGCACGGCTGTTGCTCTACCTGTTCGAGCGCGATTACGGAGTGCAACTGCTGCGCGGCGGATAGCGAACCGCCACGCACCCCAGCGGCTCAATCCGACAGGGGAAATCGTGGCGATTCTGGCTCCGCACGAAGCGGAGTTCCGGGTAATGGCTTTGTCTCGGTGACTTTGCCGTAACGCCAATGGACGATCTTGGTTCCCGCGCGCCCTTGCGGAGCGCCGCGAGCCATGCGACCACCCGCCGCCATGGTTGCCAGCACATTCGAACTGTTCAAGGTCGGGGTCGGTCCGTCGTCGTCACACACGATGGGACCTATGACCGCGGCGGCCGATTTCGTCGCTGCGCTGGGCTCCGCATTGGCGCATGTCGCGCGGGTCGAAGTGCGGCTCTACGGCTCGTTGGCGCTGACCGGCAAGGGACACGCAACCGACCGGGCGGTGCTGCTCGGGCTGGCGGGTGAGCGGCCTGCAACGATCTGTCCGGACAATGCAGACGTGGTGGTAGCGGTCATCCGGCGCGAGGGAAAAGTGCTGCTTGGCGGGCAGCACCCGGTTGCCTTCGATGAAGCGCGCGATCTGCTGTTCCTCCAGCGCGAGCGTCTGCCCGGGCACAGCAACGGCATGCATTTCGCGGCTTTCGATAGCGCGGGCGGGCTCATCGCCGAACGCACCGCCTATTCGATCGGCGGCGGCGCGGTGGTTACTGCTGACGCCTTGAACCGCAACGATCCGGGCGAGGGCGTGTGGGATGCGCCCTATTCGTTCTCGTCGGGCGACGAATTGCTGGTGCGTTGCGAAGAGGCCGGCCTGTCGATCGCCGAACTGATGCGCCGCAACGAGGAATCGCTGCAGAGCCCGCTCGACGTTTCGGCCCGGCTTGGCCTTATTCGCGCCGCGATGAACGCCTGAATCGAGCGTGGCATGACGCAAGGCGGGGAGCTTCCCGGCGGTCTTGCCGTAAAGCGACGCGCGCCGACGATCCTCGCCACCTTGCGCGACCGACAGGAACGTGCACTGGCCGATCCACTCTCGGTGATTGACTGGATCAACCTCTGGGCGCTGGCGGTCAACGAAGAGAATGCCGCAGGCGGCCGCGTGGTCACCGCGCCGACCAACGGGGCTGCTGGAATCGTCCCGGCGGTGCTGCGCTATTACGAACGCTTCGCTCCGGGGGCCTGCAACAGGGGCGCCGAGGACTTCCTCCTTACCGCCGCAGCGATTGGTTCGCTGTTCAAGGAGAATGCGTCGATTTCGGGTGCCGAGGTTGGCTGCCAAGGCGAAGTCGGGGTGGCCTGCTCGATGGCTGCGGCAGGGCTTGCCGCAGCGCTGGGCGGTACACCCGAGCAAGTCGAAAACGCCGCCGAGATCGGGATGGAACATAACCTTGGTCTGACCTGCGATCCGGTCGGCGGGCTGGTCCAGGTGCCGTGTATCGAGCGCAACGCGGTCGGTTCGATCAAGGCGGTCGAGGCCGCGCGGCTGGCCTTGCTGGGTGACGGCACGCACCGGGTTAGCCTCGATCAGGTGATCGAGACGATGCGCAAGACCGGGCTCGACATGAGCGAGCGCTACAAGGAAACTTCGCTCGGCGGGCTTGCGGTCAATGTGGTGGAGTGTTGATGAAGCCTGGTCCGATCCGGCTGCTGGTCAGCGATATCGATGGCACTCTGGTACGCCACGACAAGGGTCTGCCCGAGGAGAACGTGACGGTGATCCGCGCGGCGGTGGCGCGAGGGCTCAAGGTTTCGCTGATCTCGGCGCGGCCGGCAGCCGGGATCCTGCCGATTGCTGCCGAACTGGGGCTAGAAGGCCCGTTCGGAGCGATCAACGGCGGCACCATCTTCGATGCAGCGGGCGCGGAGATGTGTTCGGCGCAAGTGCCTGCAGACTTGGCGCGGCAGCTTATCGACCTCTACGCCAAGGCCGGAGTGACCATCTGGCTCTTCGCCACCAATCGCTGGCTGACCACCGATCTGGGCAATTCACACTCCCCTCGCGAAGTGCTTTCGTCAGGTCTCCAGCCGGAGGCGGTGACCGACTTTGCCGATTATCTCGATGATGCCGACAAAGTCGTGGCGGTGTGCGACAACCCGGTCGAGATGACCGCACTGGAAGCGCAGGCCCGCGCTATCGTGGGTTCGGCTGCTACGCTGGTCCGCTCACAGGACTACTACCTCGATTGCACCGCATTGGCGGCCAACAAGGGTGATGGCGTGACGCGGCTTGCTGAAATGTTCGGCGTGCCGCTCGCTGAAGTCGCGGTGATCGGCGATCAGGGCAACGATGTCGCCATGTTTCGTGTTGCCGGTTTGGCCATTGCGATGGGCCAGTCGAACGCAGCGGTGCAGGCTGAGGCTGACTGTATTGCGGCGAGTAATGAGGACGCCGGGGTCGCCGATGCAATCCGGCGTTTCATCTTGCCGCGCTTGCCGCAAGACTAGAAACGAACTGGTCGGGGAAAGAGGATTCGAACCTCCGGCCCCTGCCTCCCGAAGACAGTGCTCTACCAGGCTGAGCTATTCCCCGACCGATCGTTCACCCCTCCGCTGGAGGGGCGAGGCAGGAGCGCGCCTATAAGGAGGGAAGTGCAGGGTGGCAAGCGGGCAATCTGCCGCTAACGTGCATTCATGGCATCTGTTGCGATTCCCCTCGATTCTCCCAGCGAAGAGCATTGGGAATGGCAGTATTTGAACCTGATGCGGCGCATCTGGGAGAGCGGTGACGAGCGAGTCGATCGCACCGGCGTGGGCACGCGCTCGGTGTTTGGCGCACAGATTCGTTTCGATCTGGCCGGCGGAGCGATGCCGCTGATCACCACCAAACGGGTCTATTGGAAGACCGCGACGCGCGAATTCCTGTGGTTCCTGACCGGCGATACCAACATTCGCGCGCTGTGTGCACAAGGCGTCGAAATCTGGACCGACTGGCCGCTCGACCGCTACCGCAAGGACAGCGGCGAAGCGATCAGCCGCGAGGACTTCTCCACCCGGATCGTGGCCGACGCGGCCTTCGCGGCAAAATGGGGCGATCTCGGACCGGTCTATGGCAAGCAATGGGTTGACTGGCCGACTTACGAACCGGCAGGCGATGGGCTGTTCAAGGCAGGGCCAGGGATCAACCAGGTCGAACAGGTCGTGCAAAGCCTGCGCAGCAATCCCGGCAGCCGCCGTCATATCGTCGAAGGCTGGAACGTCGCCGAGCTTGAGCAGATGGCCTTGCCGCCGTGCCACAAGACCTACCAATTTCACGTCGCCGGCAACCGGCTCAACTGCCTGCTTTACCAGCGCAGCTGCGACGTCGCGTTGGGGCTGCCGTTCAACCTGTGGGGCGCAGCGCTGTTCACCCGGATGCTGGCGCAGCAATGCGATCTTGAACCGGGCGAGCTGGTTTGGATGGGCGGGGACACCCACCTCTACCTCAATCACGCCGAGCTGGTCGAGGCGCAACTGGTGCGCCAGCCCGCTGGTCGGCCGACTCTGGCAATCGCGCGGCGGCCGGAAAGTGTGTTCGGCTATGCAATCGAGGACTTCATTGTCAGCGATTATGCCCCGCAAGCCCCGCTGTCGGCCCCGGTCGCGGTGTGATTGACGATGAAACCAGTTTGAAATAATATAACGCTCGAATGGAATAATGCTTCCACACTATCGGAAGCGGGAGAGCGCATGATGGCTGACCGGCCTGCCAGTGATGTGACCGCGCGCGGCAACTTGCCGCCGCTTGAACTGCACGTGCCCGAGCCGCCGTTCCGCCCCGGCGATCCGGTCGATTACAGCTATCTTGAGATTCCGGCCGCTGGCCTGTTGCCGCGTCCTGACGAGGCCTGCGCAGCGAGCGAAACGCACCCGCTGTGCCAGGGCATGATCCGCGTGCTCGATGACGATCACCGGGCGGTCGGCGCCTGGGATCCCAAGCTCGATCCCGAAACGCTGCGGCGGATGCTGCGGGTGATGGCGCTGACCCGCGCCTTCGACGACCGGATGTACCGCGGCCAGCGCCAGGGCAAGACCAGCTTCTACATGAAGTGCACCGGCGAGGAGGCCACTTCGGTCGCCTCGGCCTTCGCGCTGGCTGACGACGACATGGTCTTCCCGAGTTACCGCCAGCAGGGCATCCTGATCGCACGCGGCTATCCGCTGACCGAGATGATCAACCAGATCTATTCGAACCGCGCCGACAAGCTGAAGGGCCGCCAGCTCCCGATCATGTATTCCAGCCGCGAGCATTCGTTCTTTTCGATCAGCGGCAACTTGGCGACGCAGTATCCGCAGGCCGCCGGCTGGGCGATGGCCAGCGCGATCAAGGGTGATACGCGGATTGCCGCGAGCTGGATCGGTGAGGGCTCCAGCGCCGAAGGCGATGCCCACGCCGCTTTCACTTTCGCCACGGTGTTCAACGCCCCGGTGGTGTTCAACATCGTCAACAACCAGTGGGCGATCTCCAGCTTTTCGGGCTTTGCCGGGGCCGAACGCGCGACCTTTGCCGACAAGGCGGTCGGTTACGGCATTGCTGGCCTGAGGGTCGATGGCAACGATGCCTTGGCGGTCTACGCCGCGATGCGCTGGGCGGCTAACCGTGCGCGCAGCAATGGCGGGCCGACGCTGATCGAACACTTCACCTACCGCGCCGAAGGGCATTCAACCTCGGACGATCCCGGCCAGTACCGCTCGGCGCACGAGCGCGAGGAATGGCCGCTGGGCGATCCGATCATGCGCCTGAAACGCCACCTGATCGCGCTGGGTGAATGGTCCGAAGACCAGCACGCGGCAATGGACCTCGAACTGATCGAGCAGGTCAAGGCGGCAACCAAGGATGCCGAAAAGAACGGCGTGCTCGGCCACGGTATGCACCACCCGTTCCACACCATGTTCGAGGACGTGTTCGAAGAACTGCCGTGGCACCTTGAAGAGCAAGCTGATCAGGCGATCCGTGAACGCCGGACCAAGTGGCCCGAATGGAAGGAATCATGAGCGTGCTCGAAGAAGGCCCCGTCAGCCTGGCCGACGCACCCGTGCGGCGGCTCAACATGATCGAGGCGATTAACGACGCGCTATCGGTGATGATGGAGCGCGATTCGAACGTGGTCGTGTTCGGCGAGGACGTTGGCTATTTCGGCGGGGTTTTCCGCGCGACCGCAGGTCTGCAGAAGAAGTTCGGCAAGAACCGCGTGTTCGATACCCCGATCAACGAATGCGGGATCATCGGCGCTGCGGTGGGGATGGGGGCTTACGGCCTGCGCCCGGTCCCCGAAATCCAGTTCGCCGATTACATTTACCCCGGCCTCGACCAGCTGATCTCTGAAGCTGCGCGGATGCGGTATC
>JBJTLY010000039.1:0-10953 GCA_046063275.1 Novosphingobium sp.
CGGAGGAGCGAGCCCATGCCTGACGTCAAAATTGTTGAAGGCTCGACGGAAGCCTTTGCGATCCTTCATGAAACTGATTGGCCCGTTGTTCCATGGATCGGCGAGTTTATCACATACCCGCATTCCACTGGCGAGTTGATCGAGTGGGAGGTGACCCGGGTGTCGTATATCGCCAACCTTGCAGAAGAGCTCGCCAGTGCGCTGATATGGGTCGAGCGCTCCGAGGCCCGGCCCCCGCGCCAGACTTACCAGGCAATGGGGTTCGACATCTCCTGAGACCACGGGCCTGTATCGGTCATGGCGTCGTAAGCGGACTTTCCGCTTCCATCACCCCTTGAACCCCTGCGCGATCACGTACCATTCGCTCGAATCCTTGCGGCTCGAGGGCGGCTTGGCGTGCTTGACGCTGGTGAAGTGCTGTTTAAGCAGCGCGAGGAGGTCGGTGTCGGTTCCTCCGGCGAGGACCTTGGCGACGAACCCGCCGCCCGGTTCCAGGTTCTCAATCGCGAAGTGAGCGGCGGTTTCGACGAGGCCCATCGTGCGCAGATGATCGGTCTGCTTGTGGCCGACGGTGTTGGCGGCCATGTCCGAGACGACGAGATCCGGAGCGCCGCCGAGCGCTTCCATCAGCGCTGCGGGCGCCTCGTCGGCCATGAAGTCCATCTCGAAGATGGTCACGCCTTCAAGCGGCTCGGTAGGGAGGAGGTCGATGCCGACCACCGCCGCGTTGGGTGCCTGCTTCCTCACCACCTGGCTCCACCCGCCCGGCGCGATGCCGAGATCGACCACGCGCTTGGCCTTCCTCAGCAGCGCATATTTCTCGTCGAGCTCGATCAGCTTGTAGGCGGCGCGGCTGCGCCAGCCGTCGGCCTTGGCTTGCCGTACATAGGGATCGTTGAGCTGGCGGGTCAGCCAGCGCACGCTGCTCGCCGAGCGGTTCTTGCCGGTCTTGAGCCGTTCGGTGCTTTTGCCAGTATTTCTCATATCCGGGTCCGCCGCGCGTTGCGCAGCGCAGCGCGGCTTTTCTCGCCTGCACCGCCTGCGGCCATCATCGAGCGCAGGATGCCCTCGCGGATGCCGCGATCGGCCACGCCAAGCCGGTCCGCCGGCCACAGCGCAAAGATCGTCTGCAGGATCGCGCAGCCCGCCACCACCAGATCGGCGCGTTCGCGCCCGATGCACGGCTGGGCGCGGCGCTCGGCCGGGCTCATCAGCGCGAGCCGCTGGCACAACTGCGCCATTTCGTCCGAAGGCACGATCAGGCCATCCACGGCGCGGCGGTCATATTGGGGCAGGGCGAGGTGCAGGCTGGCGAGCGTGGTCACCGTGCCGCTGGTGCCCAGCAAGCGCAGCGCCAGACCCGGAGCAGCCTGTGTGGCGGCGTCCTTGAGTCGCTCGGCGCAGGGCGCGAGGCTATCGCGCACCATCTTGCACATCTGGTCGTAACGTGTCGCCCGGCCCAACGCGTCCTCGGGCTCGGCCGGGCAGCTTTCGGTGAGCGAAACCACGCCCCACGGCACCGATTGCCAGTCGTGGATCTGCGGGGCCTGTCCGGCGCGGTTCTCGACCAGCACCAGTTCGGTCGAGCCGCCGCCGATATCGAAGATGATCGCCGGCCCGTCGCCCTCCTCGAGCAGCAGGTGGCAGCCCATGACCGCGAGGCGGGCCTCTTCCTGCGCGCTGATGATGTCGAGCAGGATGCCGGTCTCTTCCGCGACCCGCTCGATGAATTCCGCGCCGTTTTCGGCGCGGCGGCAGGCTTCGGTGGCGACAGAGCGGGCCAAGTGGACATTGCGGCGCTGTAACTTGTCGGCGCAGATGCGCAGCGCGCCAAGTGTACGATCCATCGCCGCGTCGCTCAGCCGGCCGCTCTGGGCGAGTCCCTCGCCGAGGCGGACGACGCGGCTGAACGCATCGATCACGGTGAAATGGTCGCCCGCAGGCCGCGCGATCAGCAGGCGGCAGTTGTTGGTGCCGAGATCGATCGCGGCAAAGGCCTGACGGTGGAACGGGGTCTGGCGCGCATCGCCCTGCCAGCCGGTGGCGGCAACGCCGACGCGGGGCGAATCGGTCGTATTTCGGCCACCGGGCCGGCGAGAACCATCGCGGGGAAGCTGAGTGGCTGCGGGCTGTTCACCCCCGGCACTCTCAAGATCGCTTCCAGCCACCTCCAGTTCGCGCTGTACCGGCGGAAATTCGTCCGCCATGATTACGTGCACTCTTATCTTTATGCCTGCCTCACGCGGCAGGTACCTGACGCCGGAATAGCCCCCTGCGGCGCGAACGGCAAGCACCGCCTTGACGAGTCCTTCGCCCGCTCCTAGAGGCACGCCCCTGACTGCCCGATCCTCTAACGGTAAGAGAGCGGACTCTGACTCCGTCAATCAAGGTTCGAATCCTTGTCGGGCATCCATCCTTTTCCTCGTTACATGAATGAATGCGGCCTTACCTGCGTGTTCAGCGCGCTGCCAAAAGCCGTGGTCTAAATTGCCTCGATCGCAGTTTTCAGGACGATGGAGCAGTTGAAATGAAAAAGGTTCTGGTATCGGTCGCGGCTGCGGCCACACTGTTGTCCAGTGGTGCCGCTCAGGCGCAATCGTGGAGTTATCCGCAGGGCAACTGGGGTCAGCCAAGCTGGCGCGGCGGCTACGATCGCGGCTGGGACCGCGGCTACGACGGGCGCAGCCAGCAAGTCTGCAGCGGACAGCGCGGCAACCAGCTGCAAAACCAGCTGCGCCACGAATGGAACGAAGGCGAGATCGATCCGCGCACCGCGCAGAGGATCGACAACGACCTCTACAAGCTGCAGCGCAAGAGCTACGAGGAATGCGGTGAGCGTGACTGGAACGCGGTCCGCAAGATCGCCCAGAAGTATGACGAGATCGCATGGCGGATCGACCGCGAGGCGCACAGCGGCTGGAGCCGCGACCGCCGCTGGTAACTATCGCTTCGGGCCTTGTCGAACGCCTTTGACAGTGCCGCTGCAAGGCGCGACAAGGCCCGGATGACACAAGAAACCGAAGAAAAGCGCCTCAATCGCGGGCGCTTCTACAAGGCCGACCAGGAAGCCTCGTTCGTCGAATCGCACGCCGCTTCCACCCCGCAGACCCGTGATCCGGCCTATCGGCTCGCGTATCGCGATACCGATTTCCTGCTGCGGCAAGAGCTGCGCCCGGTGCGCTTTCAGCTTGAACTGCTGAAGTGCGAGATGCTGCTGGAAGAAGCCGGAATCGGTTCGACGCTGGTCTGTTATGGCTCGGCACGGATTCCTTCGCCCGAGATGGTCGAAACCGCCCGCGCCAATGCAACAACGCCCGAACGCAAGGCTGTAGTCGAGCGGCTGGTGGCCAATTCCAAGTATTACGATCAGGCGCGCGAGCTGGGCCGGATCGCTTCAAGCTGCGGCATCGTCGAGAAGGGCATGCGCCAGTTCGTGGTCTGCTCGGGTGGCGGGCCGTCGATCATGGAAGCGGCCAACCGCGGCGCGGTCGATGCCGGGGCCGAGACGATCGGGCTCAACATCGTGTTGCCGCACGAACAGGCCCCCAACACCTATGTCACCCCGCACCTCGCCTTCCAGTTCCACTATTTTGCGCTGCGCAAGATGCATTTCCTCCTCCGCGCCAAGGCGGTGGCGGTGTTCCCCGGCGGGTTCGGCACGCTCGATGAATTCATGGAGCTGCTCACCCTGGTGCAGACCGGCAAGATGAAGCCGATCCCGATCCTGCTGTTCGGCAAGCAATTCTGGAACCGGGTGCTCAATTTCGAGGCCATGGCCGAAGAAGGGGTGATCAATCCGGAAGACCTCAAGCTGTTCCACTGGGTGGAGACCGCCGAGGAAGGCTGGGCCAAGGTCGTGGAGTTCTACGACCTCGATTGCTGAACGGCGCGGCTTGCACATTTGCAGGCGGCGTAATATCCCAAAATCACAAGGGCAAAAGCCCCTCGCGGTCGCATCATTGTCGTTCGTCTGGGGGAGGCCTGCTTGCTGCCATATCGTTTCGTTGTGCCTGCCGCGCTGATCGCGCTGGCACCGCTCTCCATGCTTGCCGCGCAGACGGCGATTGCGCCGCCGCGCGCCGTGCCGCTTGGCGAAACCGTCCAAGGTATTGCGCTCAGCGATGAGTACCGCTGGATGGAAGACCCGGCGACGAAGGATGAATGGGGCGGTTGGGTCAGGAGTGAGGGTCAGCGCACCCGGGGGATGCTCGATGCCTCGCCGGTGCGTGCGCAATTTGCCGCACTGATCACCTCGACCTCGTCAAGCCTGACCCGCGAGGGCGGTTACCAGCGCTCGGGCGCAACCGAAATTTTTGCCCGGACCCTGCCCGGCGAGCAGGTCCCCAAGCTGCTGGTGCGCGATGCGAAAGGAACGCGCGTGCTGATCGATCCGCCCAAGGCTCTGGGCAACGACCTTGCTGCGATGGGCGCTTACACCCTGTCGCCTGACGGTAAGACCGTGGCGGTCCACCTTTCGGCGGGCGGATCGGAAGTCGGCACCGTCAAGTTCTACGATACCGCCAGTGGCAAGGAGGCCTATCCCGAAATTCCCCACATGTGGGGCGAACGATCGGCGACTTTCCTGCCCGGCGGGATGATCGCATATACCCAGCTCGCCGATAAGCTGGTCGAAGGGGATCCGCTCAAAGGCATGGTAACATGGCTGCGGCCCTTGGCCGGGGGCACTCCGGTCAAACTGCTGGGTGCGGGCACTCCGGGGGCGGACCTTGGCGTGGCCGAGTTTCCGAGCATCGCCTATTCGCGTCTCAGCCCGTTCGTGCTCGGCATCGGCGGCGGGGGGCGCGCAGATTTCACCCTCTCTGCAAGTTCGCAGGGTGCGCTGATTGCAGGCAAGCCGCGCTGGGTCAAGATCGCCGCACTGGACGATCAGATCAACGGAGCCGCCATCCTGGGCAACCGGCTTTACCTGGTGACCTCGAAGACCAACAGCGCGCGTGACGTGGTGGTTCGCACGCTCGATGCTGCGGGCCGGGCGGGTCCGGCGCGGCTGGTGATGAAGGGCACTGACAAGCTGATCATCAACGATGTGGCCGCGACCAGTGACGGGCTTTACGTGCTCGCCGCGAGCGACGGAGTGCAGCGGGTGCTGTTCTCGCCAGACGGTACCGGCGCAATGCGCGAGGTGCAGATGCCGTTTGAGGGAACGCAATTCGCATATGGCACCGACGGCACCGAAGATTCGCTGATCCTCGGGCTGACCGGATGGACCCGCAATGGCACCACCTACCGGTTGCGCGGCGGCAAGGTGATTCCGACCGGGATCGAATCGGGAGTGTGGAGCGGGACCAGGGACCTGTCGGTCGAGCGTTATGAAGCGATCAGCGCCGATGGCACCAAAGTGCCGCTGGTGGTGACCCGGCTCAAGTCAGCGACCGGGCGGGTGCCGACCCTCGTCGAAGCCTATGGCGGCTACGGTGTCGATACCTCAACCCCGTTCTACAACCGCACTGGCATGGCTTTCATCGCGAAGGGCGGAGCGATGGCCTATTGCGGGGTACGCGGCGGGGGTGAGCGCGGGCGCGCCCTGGCACGAAGGCGGTCGCGGGACCAACAAAGTGCGCGGCCAGGAAGACCTGATCGCCTGCGCCGAGACGCTCACTGCGAAGGGCATTGCGCCGCTGCAGGGGCCGGTCTCGATCGGATCGTCGATGGGCGGAGTGCTGGTTCCCGGCGCCGCCTTGCGCAAGCCCAGCGCTTTTGGCGGGATGGTCACCCGGGTCGGCATCGTCAACGCCAGCCGCATCGGCGCGGCCGAGAATGGAGCCAACCAGTTCGACGAAATGGGCGATCCAGCGGTGCCGCAACAGTTCAAAGACCTGGTCGCGATGGACGCTTACCAGATGATCCCCAGTGCGGGCGCGCTGCCACCGACGATGATGGTGATCGGCATGAATGACCACCGCGTCGCCCCGTGGATGACCGCCAAGTTCGTCGCCCGGGCGCGCACGAAATGGCCCAATGCCTCGATCTGGCTGCGCAGCGACGACAAGGCCGGGCATGGAATGGGCAGCACAGAGGATGTCCGCCGCGATGAATCAGCGGATATTTTCACCTTCGCCTGGATCAACCAGCAGTCGCGCTAACCGCGCGCCTCGGCGTGTCCCAAGGGCCCGTTCCCCGCTCCAAACCCCGGCGCGGCGCGCAGGGCGGAGCGGACGAACAGCCGCGCGCGGTCGACCGCTTCGGGCAGCGGCAGACCTTTGCCGAGGTAAGTCGCGATCGCGCTTGAGAGGGTGCAGCCGGTGCCGTGGGTGTGGCGGGTGTGGATGCGGGTGCCGGCCATGACCAGCGGTTCCTCGCCGGGGATGACGAGCACGTCTTCGATCCGCTCGCCTTCGCTGTCTCCGCCCTTGGCAAGATAGGCGACACCGCGCGCGGTCATACCCTCATGCCCGCCCAGCGCGGCCAGTTCGGCAACGTTGGGCGTGGTCAAGGTGGCGAGCTGCATCAGCCGTTCGAACGCCGCAATCGTCTCGGCGTCCGCCAGCGCGGCACCGCTGGTCGCGATCATGACCGGATCGAACACCACCGGCACTTTGAGGCTTACGATTCGGTCTGCCACTACCGCCGCGATCTCGGGCGAGCCGAGCATCCCGATCTTCACCGCGTCCACGCCGATATCGGAAACACAGGCGTCGATCTGCGCGGCGATCAGGTCGGGCGAGAGTACTTCGACCGCGGTCACCCCCAGCGTGTTCTGCGCGGTGATCGCGGTGATCGCGCTCATCGCATAGCCGCCAAGCACGGTGATGGTCTTGATATCGGCCTGGATACCCGCGCCGCCCGAACTGTCCGAGCCAGCGATGGTCAGGACGCGGCGCGGGGGCATCAACCCTTGAACTTGCGCTGGGTGCTGGGCGGGTGCTTGGCGAGAAGCGCCGCAGCGCGCGTCGGCCGGTCGAGCAGTTCACCGCCGCAATTGGGGCAGCGTTCGTCGAGCTGGTCGGCGCACTCGGCGCAGAAGGTGCATTCGAAGCTGCAGATGAAGGCGCCGGGGGCCTCAGCGGGCAGATCGGTGCCGCAGCGTTCGCAATCGGGGCGCATTTCCAGGCTCATGCCGCAGCCTCCTGCACAGCATCGCAGATCGCCCCAACCACGCTTTCCACCTGCGCCGCATCGTCGCCCTCGGCCATCACGCGGATCACCGGTTCGGTTCCTGAAGGGCGGATCACCAGGCGGCCCTTGCCGGCGAGCTGCGCTTCGGCCTCGGCGATCACGGCCCGCACCCGCGCATCGTCGAGCGGCTTGCCGCCCGCGAAACGCACGTTCTTGAGCAGCTGCGGCACCGGGTCGAACAAGTGGAGCAATTCGCTCGCGGGTTTGCCCGATTTGACCAAAGCGGCGAGCACCTGCAGCGCGGCGATCGTGCCGTCGCCGGTGGTCGCATGGTCGAGCAGGATCATGTGCCCCGATTGCTCGCCGCCCACGTTGAACCCGTCGGCCTTCATCTTTTCGAGCACGTGGCGGTCGCCCACCTTGGTCCGCTCAAGCGTCAGGCTCTTGCCCTGCAGGTAGCGTTCGAGCCCGAGGTTCGACATGACCGTCGCCACCACCCCGCCGCCGCGCAGCTTGCCCTGATCGGCCAATTGCGTGCCGATCAGCGCCATCAGCTGGTCGCCGTCGACCGTCTGGCCGCGCTCGTCGACCACGATGAGGCGGTCGGCATCGCCATCAAGCGCAATCCCGATATGCGCGCCGCTCGCCACCACGGTCTCGCTGACCAGGCCCAGACTGGTCGAGCCGCACTTGTCGTTGATATTGGTTCCGTTGGGATTGACCCCGACGGTGATAACCTCGGCGCCCAGCTCCCAGACCGCCGAGGGGGCGACCTGATAGGCTGCGCCATTGGCGCAATCGACCACGATCTTGAGCCCGTCGAGCCGGATGTCGTCAGGGAGCGAACCTTTGACCGCGTGGATATAGCGCCCGCGCGCATCGTCGATCCGTCGCGCCCGGCCGATCTCGGCAGCGGGAGCCAGCGGCAGATCCTGGCTCAGCATTGCCTCAATCGCCAGCTCAGCCTCGTCCGAAAGCTTGAACCCGTCGGGCCCGAACAGCTTGATCCCGTTGTCCTGATAAGGGTTGTGGCTGGCCGAGATCATCACGCCGACATCGGCGCGCAGTTCGCGGGTGAGCAGCGCAATCGCCGGGGTCGGCAGCGGCCCCAGCAGCACCACGTCCATCCCCACGCTGGTAAAGCCCGCGACCAGCGCGTTTTCCAGCATGTAGCCCGACAGCCGGGTATCCTTGCCGATCACCACGCGGTGGCGGTGCTTGCCGCGCAGGAAATAAGTTCCAGCCGCCTGGCCGACCTTCATCGCGATCGCCGCGGTCATTATCCCTGCGTTGGTCAGCCCGCGGATGCCGTCGGTGCCGAAATATTGCCGTCCCATCGTCCCTGCGGATCCTCGCTTGTGCGCAGCCGCGCATTCGCAAATTGCCATGCCGCAGTGGCGCGTTATTGTCACCCCGGCAATCAAACAGGGGTCATCGATGACAGAACAGCATGCGGCAGCGGGTTTCCCGGAAATCAAGGTCCCCGCCGCGCTGACCTTTGCCGGGCTGGTGCTGGGCTTTGCCGCTGGCATACTGTTGCAGGGCAATCCCGTGTTCGCCGGGTTCCTGTCCTATGCCGGGCTCGCCGGGAAAGTCTGGCTGCGGCTGCTGCAGATCACGATCCTGCCGCTGGTGGTGGGGCTGGTCTATACCGGCATCTCGCAAACGCTGGCGGCTGCCGGCGGGGGCAAGCTGGCGCGGCGCGCGGTGACGTTCTTCTTTTCAGTGCTCATCCTGTCAGGATTGCTCGCGGCGACGGTGGTCCCGGCGCTGCTTGAGCTGTTTCCGGTTCCCGCGCAGGCGGTGGCTCAGCTCAGCGGCGGTGCATCCGCTGCGGGAGGGGCCAAGGTTCCGGGCTTTGCCGAAATCCTGCTGGCGATGATCCCCGACAATATCTTCGCCGCCGCCGCCGCTGGTGCGATGTTGCCGCTGGTGCTGTTCACCTCGGTTCTGGCGGTGGCGACTACGCGCATCGCCGAAGCTCCGCGGCGGCAACTCAGCCTGATTTTCGAAGGCTTGGCGGCGGCGATGATGGTGGTGATCGGCTGGGTGCTGGCGATCGCGCCGATCGGCGTGTTCGGCCTAGCCTCGGCGGTGGCGGCGAGCAGCGGGACCGACGCGATCCAGGCCTTGGCGCACTATATCCTGATCGTCAGCGCGGCGGGCACGCTGATCATGCTCGGCGGCTATGTCATCGCGGTGGTCTTCGCGGGAAAATCGCTCGGCCAGTTCGCGCGCGCGATGCTGCCGGTCCAGGCAGTCGCGCTGTCGACCCAGAGCTCGCTCGCCTGCCTGCCTGCCATGCTGGTCGCCACTCGCAAACTCGAAGTGCGCGAGGCGACCGCCGATTTCGTCCTGCCGCTGTCGGTCGCGATCTTCCGCGCGACCAGTCCGGCGATGAACATGGGCGTCGCGATCTATGCCGCGCATCTGACCGGCACTCCGCTGTCGCCGTTCCTGCTGGTGGTCGGCGCGGCGGTCGCGTTTCTGGTTTCACTAAGCTCGGTCTCGCTGCCCGGCACGCTCAGCTTCGTGATCTCGGTCGGCCCGATCGCCAATGCGATGGGCGTGCCGATCGCGCCGCTCGGCTTGCTGGTCGCGGTCGAGATGCTACCCGACCTGATGCGCACTTTGGGTAACGTGACGATGGATGTGGCGGTGACTGCGGCGGTGGATCGCGGGCGCGGAGAAGCAGCGTAATCAGGTCCTCTCCATTTTTGGCGAATGCCACAAATGGGGAGGTGGATCGTCCACAGGACGAGACGGAGGGACTTCAAGGCTTGCGTCGATACCCCTCCGTCAGCGGCTGAGGCCGCTGCCACCTCCCCATTTGGCCTTGCAAAATGGAGAGGACCTAGGCCGCCTAAAGCGCCTTTTCGTAGATCGTGTATTCCTTGTTCACCGTACTCTCGATCGCATCGGCAATCGCGTTCATGCCCTGGTTGTCATCCAGCACCCAGCCGATCTCGCCGCGCGTCGCGCCGTAGCGGCTGACCGCGTTCTGGCGGATCTGCTCGATCATCATGAAGGCCAGCTGGCTGGCGAGGCGGCTGGCCTGGTGCTTCTTGAGCACGCCCATCAAGGGCACCCGCATGGTCTTGACCTTGGGGCTGCGCAGCCACCACAGTAGCTTGGCCCAGTTGAACGGGAACAGGCTTCCACCCATCGGTT
Organism: Novosphingobium sp.; assembly: GCA_046063275.1. Classification (GTDB taxonomy): domain Bacteria; phylum Pseudomonadota; class Alphaproteobacteria; order Sphingomonadales; family Sphingomonadaceae; genus Novosphingobium. The sequence goes on from JBJTLY010000039.1 coordinate 10,249, forward strand.
TGAGCGCTTCGTTAAGATCGGGCAGGGTCATCATGAAGGCGACCGGCTCGCCTTCATACTCCGCGATCATGATCAGGTCTTCGCGCACGATCGGTTTGAACTTCTTGCCGGCGTAAGCGATTTCCTTGTCGGTAAAGGGCACGAAGCCCCAGTTGTCCGACCAGGCATCGTTGAGGATGTCGAGAATGATTGCCGCTTCGGCATCGAACTTCGACTTGTCGACATTGCGGATGCGGATCTTGGGGTTCTTGAAACCTGACTGGACGATGCGCTGGATCAGCGGCGGGAAGGTCTGGGTGATATCGAGATCGTAGGTCCTGAGGATTTTTGCCGGGGTATAGGCCAGCGCCTCGATATAGTGCTGATAGCGCTCGGGCTGGTGGCCCATCATCACCGTCGGCGGGTGGTCAAAGCCCTTGGTCAGCTGGCCCGGTTCCTCCCAGATCGACATCGACAGCGGGGCAAGCACGCGGGTCATGCCTTTCTCACGCAGCCAGTTCTCGGCCCAGGCAATCAGTGCCTGCGCGGCTTCTTCGTCTTCGGCTTCGAGCAGACCCCAGTTGCCGGTGCCGGGGCCCATGCCCTGCGCCGGGTCCATCGCCAGCGCCAGCTTGTCGATGTGGGCGGAGATGCGCCCGACCGTCCGACCGCCGCGGCGGGCCAGGAACAGCTGGACGTCTGCATGCTCGAAAAACGGGTTCTTGG